>JAEDEQ010000015.1 GCA_016293225.1 Clostridiaceae bacterium | reverse complement strand
CCGTTTGATATCGGCAAATGGTACGGACCGAACGGAAAGTACATTTACGCTTCGCTCAAACCCGGAGATTATTTCAAGGGCTACAAAACATTCCGTAAAGAAAAGACTATCCTTGAAAAGCTTTCTGAGAACGAAAAATACGGACTTAATGAAACCTGTGTTTTCCATGGCGTCGGCGACAGAGGCGGTTCGCCGATGGAGTATTCAATTAAAACGCTTGAAAGAGAAATAAAAAGGAACACAAACAGCAGCATTGAAGTTCGGTCTGCCGCCGCAGATGAGGTTTTCGGCAGACTTTCTTCCGATAAATATAAAAGTGTTTCAGCTTCTTTGCCGGAATGGAAAAACGAGCTTGTCATGACCGATCACGGGCCGGGCAGCTATACCTCGCGTGCAATTTCAAAGCGTTGGAACTTTCGTGCCGAACAGCTTGCCGTCCTTGCCGAAAAAACCGCAGTATGCGCAGAAATACTCGGCCTTCATAAATACAACGGCCCGCTTTTTGAAAAGGCATGGAAGCGTGTGATTGCGCATCAGTTTCATGATGACATAACCGGAACCTCGCTTCAGAGCGTGTATCTCCGCTCATGGAATGACTACGCTCTTTCAATGAATCAGTTTGCCGGCGAGTACGTTTCCTGCGCTTCGGATATTATTGACGCGCTCGACACCTCGTGGTGCGCAGGAACGCCCGTTGCTGTTCATAACAGCTTTGAGCGGCGATCGCAAAGCATTGTTTTTGCTTCTCTTCCGTTTTCCGGCAGCGCCGTCTGTGTTTTTGATGAGAACGAAAAGGAGGTTCCCTCGCAGCTTATATCCGTCAGAAACGGCGTTGCAAAAATCGCCTTTTCGGCCGATGTCGGAGCAATGGGCTTCAGGGTTTATGACGTTCGCCCCTGCAAGGAGGCTTTTGATGACGGCTTCAAAGTCAGGTGCAGTGCTTCTTCACTTGAAAACGAGAAATACACCGTATTGCTTGACCGCAGCGGAAACGTTTGCTCGGTCTATGATAAAGAGCTTGAATTTGAACTGCTTAAAAGCCCGATAACCTTTGACCTGTTCAAGGATACGGGACACAGAGTTTATCCTGCGTGGAACCTTAAATACAGTGAAGTGAGCGCGCAAAAGCTCGCCTCGCCGGAATTGGTGTATTCAACGCCGCTCTACTGCGGCAGCTGCGTCAGCGCAATAAAAATTGTTAAGAAATACGGCGGTTCAACCTTTGAAACAGTAATTTCGCTCAAGCGCGGAGCAAATGTTGTTGAGTTTGACAACGAGATTCACTGGCATGAAAAATGCACGCTTTTAAAAACAAACTTTTCTTTTAATATCAGCAACGAATTTGCGCGTTATGACCTCGGCTTAGGTTCAATTCTCAGGAAAAGCAACACCGAAAAGCTCTATGAGGTTCCGGCGCAGAAGTGGGCTTTGCTCAAAGATGAAAAAAGTTCTCGCTCCGCTTTTATTGTCAGCGACAGCAAGCGCGGCTGGGACAAGCCGGACAAAAACACCCTGCGCCTGACTGTTCTGCACACTCCGAAGGGCGATTTCAGGGCAAAAAGCCGCCAGAGCCGAATGGATGAAGGACTCAACCGTTTCTCGTTCGCGCTCGGTTCTCTAAAAAAGGAGAATATCCCTGCCGCCCAAAAGGAAGCCGCCCTGTTTTGCTCAAAGATGACGGTGTTTTCTACCGATAAACACCGCGGAACGCTGCCCTCAAATTTTTCTATGATTTCTCTTGACAATGAGAATGTTTCGCTTCGCGCCCTGAAAAAGAGCGAAGACGGCAAGCGTTACATTGCAAGGTTCAACAACCTTACCGAAGAAAGGCAAAAAAATGTCCGCTTTTCTCTGCTTGACAGAATTTCTTCTGCTGTCGAGGTCAACGGAAGCGAAAAGGTTGTCGGGAACGCCCTTGTTGAAAATAAGGAACTCTGCTTTGATATCGACTGTTTTGACATAAAGGCGTTCGGCTTTGCAATCAATTCAGAAGCGCTCAAAGCCGGCTCTGATTATAAAGCGGCTTTACCTTACAACATAAAAATATATTCATCGAATGCCGAAAGAGGCGAAAACCGTATTCCGTACAAGCAGTTTTCACTGCCGCTTGAGCTTGCCGAAAAGCATATATACTCCGGCGGAATTGATTTTGAGCTTTCAGTCAATCCGGAAAATGCAAACGCCGTTTTGTGCTGCGGACAAAGGCTGAAAGTGCCTGAAAACGCAAAATCACTTGTGCTCCTCGGCGCCTCGCTTACGGGAAAACGCGAGTATACTTTCAGCGTCGGAAAAAATCAAAAAGTTCTTTTTGCGCCCGATATTGAAGACAGGCTCGGCGCATGGGATATTCCGGAAGCCGGGGAGTCGGCATTTATTGATAAAACTCCGCTTGCTTTTGAATTTACTCATGCCCATACCGCTGACGGCGACATGGTCGGAAAGCAGCTTCTTCTTTACCGCTTTGAACTCGGCACGGATAATGCCGATGAAATTACGCTTCCGAATGAGCGCGGACTTTTGATTTTGGGCGCGGTTTTTTGCAAAAAAGCTTCAAATACCCGACTCCTTTCTGAGCTTTATGACAGTGTTCCAAAGGCGCAGCCGCATAAAATCAAACCGATATCCGACACGCTGTACTTCAAGCTTCGCAACAGCATTGAAAAAATTGAAGATGCAATTCAATCTATCTTCTGAAAGTTTCATAAAATAAACAAAATTAATACTGTTTTATTGTATTTTTAAGCTATATGTGATAAACTTAAATAATTCTGACAAAGGGGAGATACTATGTTCGGTTTCAGAGCCGGTGACGAAACGAAGCGGTATATGAAAGACGGCATACGCTATGTGTGCGAAAACTTTAAAAGGCGTGCGCCCGGTTCAAAAAGCGAGCGCGACGCGCAGGAGTATTTTAAAAGTGAGCTTGAAAAATATGCCGATGATGTTAAGACGGAGGACTACACTCTCCATCCTCAGGCATTTATGGGCTTCATTATCATTGCGGTTTCGTTTTGTTTAATCTCGATTGCAATGTACTGGCTGTTTCCGTCGTACATATACCCCGGCAGCTCAAAAGCTGAGCTTGTTACTGCGATAATTCCGCCCGTCCTGATGCTTTTAAGCATACTGATGTTTTTGTTTGAGTTTCTTTTCTATGCGGAATTTGTTGATTTCCTTTTCCCGAAGAAAACCTCATGCAATGTATACGCCGTGAGGAAGCCGACCGAAAAGGTAAAGCGCAGAATTATCTTTTCCGGTCACGCAGACGCCGCAAACGAATGGACATTTTCTTTGCACGGTCAGCTTAAAACTCTTGTTCCCGTTATGGGCTTTTCGGTTGTCGGAATGTTCTTCATTTTTGTTGTTACGCTTGCAAGACTCATTTCATCGTTCAATCTCGGCTTTGTTCCGGAAATTGAAACGGGAATCTGGAAGCCCTGCGGAATTGTTATGTTTGTTTTTGTTCCGTTTTTGTTCCTGATGTATTTCTTCATCAACCGGAAAGTTGTTGTTGACGGTGCAAACGATAATCTTTCAGCCTGCTATATTGCAATGGGCGTCCTTAAAGAGATGTCTGATAACGATTTCCGCTTTACGGACACAGAGGTCGGTTGCCTCATTACAGGCGGCGAGGAAGCAGGTCTGCGCGGCGCAAAGGCTTTTGCAAAAAAGCATAAGCAGGAATTCAAGGATATTGAAACCGTTGTTATCACGCTTGACACAATGCGCGAGATTGAACAGCTGCAGATTTACACACGCGGCTGCACCGGTACCGTTAAGGACAGCGAGGCGGTCGGCGACCTGCTCTTTGAAGCCGGCAGGAACAACGGAATTGAAATGAAGCGCGCTTCTCTCTATCCGGGAGCTGTTGACGCCGAGGCCTTTTCAAAATATGATATCCGTGCCTGCGGATTCTGCGGCGTTAACCATGATCCGAAAACCTACTATCACACCCGTGAGGATACCTGGACAAATATCAGCGAGGAATGCATCAATCTTTCCCTTGATATCTGCCTTGAGGCTGCAAAACTTTACCACAGCAAGGGCGGAATAAAATCATACGAAAAAAACAGATCAAAAAAGTAAGGCGGGCAGATAATTATGACTGACGAAAAAAGAATTTACACCATTGCAACGGCACATCTTGACACAATCTGGAATTGGGATTTTGAGTATGTCATCAACACCTGTTTGCCAAAAACACTTGATGACAACTTCCGCCTTTTTGAAACATATCCGAACTACCGTTTCAATTTTGAGGGCGCTTACCGCTATGAGCTTTTTGAGGAGTATTATCCGGAAAAGTTTGAAAAGCTGAAGGAGTACATAGCAGACAGAAAATGGAATGTTACGGGAAGCTGCTATGAAAACGGCGACGTCAACGTTCCGTCTCCGGAGCTTCTTTTCAGAAACGTTCTTTACGGCAACGGATATTTCCAAAAGAAATTCGGCGTGAAAAGCAACGATATTTTCCTGCCTGACTGCTTCGGCTTCGGCTGGGCTCTTCCCGCTGTTGCGGAGCACGCAAATCTTAAAGGCTTTTCAACCCAGAAGCTTTCCTGGGGCAGTGCATACGGCGTGCCGTTCGACATCGGTCTTTGGTACGGCAGCAACGGCAAGGCTGTTTTTGCCTCGCTTGACTGCAAATCATACTGCACAACGTTCAAAAATGTCAGGACAAACAAAACGCTTACAAAAAAGCTCAATAAAAATATCAAGAACTACGGCTTTGGCTGGACTGACGGTTATCACGGTGTCGGCGATGTTGGCGGAGCGCCAAAGGACAAGTCGGCAAAAACCGTGAATGACGAGATTGAGCAGAACGATTCCTCTGAAATCAAGGTGCTCTCATCAACGCCGTCGGAGCTGTTCGACGATCTCAGCAACCTTGATCTTTCGCAAATCAGCAGGCTGCCCAAGTGGAACAATGAGCTTGTTATGACAAATCACGGTGTAGGCTCATATACCTCGCGTTCTTTTTCAAAAAGATGCAACAGACGAAACGAGGAGCTTGCCGATATGGCTGAGCGCAGCTCTGTTATCGCTTCTGCTGTCTGCGGAGCAAAGTATCCCTCGGCAGAGCTTGAAAAAGCATGGAAGCGCGTTATTGCCCACACTTTCCATGACGATATTACCGGAACCTCCGTTGAACGCGCTTATAAGCGGTCATGGAACGATTACATTCTTTCGCTCAATCAGTTTTCAAATGTTTTTGAAGGTTCAACTGCCCAAATCATCAAGAATATGGATACCTCATGGACAAAGGGTGTGGCCGTTGTTGTTTCAAACAGCATTGAGCAGCCGCGAATGGAGCCGGTTGATATCACCGTTCCGGCGGCAGGCTTCAAGTATGTCAGAGTCTTTGACAAGGACGGACATGAAATGCCTTCGCAGGTCAATTATTCCGATTCGAACTATATCAAAGCAACTTTCTGCGCAAATGTTCCTGCATTCGGATTAAAAGTTTTTGATGTGCTTTACAGCTATGAACCGTGCGACATCAACACAGGCGTGCGTGTAAAGGACAATATGCTTGAAAACTTCAAGTATATCGTCTCCATTAACAAAAACGGTGACATTTCGTCAATTATTGATAAAACGCTCGGTGAGGTTGAGCTTCTCAATAAGCCGATAAGATATGAGCTTAACAAGGAAAAGGGAAGCAAGAGCTATCCTGCGTGGGAAATGAAATACAAAGAGGTTAAAAAGTACCCGTGGGAGTTTGCTGAAAAGGGCAGGCTTGAGGTTGTTGAAAAGGGTCCTGCAAGAGCTACAATCAAAGTTACCCAGAGTGTTGGAAAATCGGTTTTCAATTACTATGTTTCGCTTGCGGCAGGCAGCAGCAGAATCAATGTTTTCAATGAGATAGAGTGGCGTGAATTCAGCCGAATGCTTCACAACGGCTTCAGCTTCAGACTTAAGAACGACAAGGCTGTTTTCGATCTCGGACTCGGCGTTATTGAAAGAAAGAAAGCAAACAAAAAGCTTTACAGCGTTCCGGCTCAGAAATGGGCGGATATCAGCGACAAAAACAGGGGCTACGGCGTTTCAATCTTCAGCGACTCGAAATACGGTTGGATTGTTAAGGACGAGAGAACGCTCAGACTTACCGTTCTGCACACGCCGAAGTATTATTACCGCAATGACAGCGTTCAGGGCATGATGGACTTCGGACTCAACAGATACAGCTATGCCATTTATGCACATAAGGGCGATTTTACCCAGGGAACGCAGCTTCATGCAAGATTTTTCAATCAGCCGATGGCTGTTTTCACCTCGGATAAGCACCTCGGAATGCTCGGAAGCGAGTATTCATTCGGTACAGTCAGCAATGAAAACGTAATTATCCGCGCCGTCAAAAAAAGCGAGGATACCGACGAAATCATTGTCAGAGTCAATGAGGGTGCAGGCTGCCGCGCTTTGAAGACCGAGCTTTTCCTCGGAAACGGTATTCTCAGCGCACGCGAGGTTTATGCTTCGGAGGAGGAAATCGGCGAAGCTACCGTTGTTGACGGCAAGCTTGTGTTTGACCTTGCACCGTTTGAAGTAAAAACCTTTGCTTTAACACTGCTTTCATGCAACGCTTCGGTAAAAGAGGAGCAGAAGGTTGTTGAACTTCCGTACAACATTAAAGCGACCACCTTCAATTCCGACAGAGCAGCGGCTTCAATTCCCACAATCAATGTTTCAATTCCTGCCGAAATCTTTCCGAAGGCTATTACTTGTAACGGCGTAAAATTTGAAACGGGAGACGTTAACGCCGAATATAACGCGCTCGTTTGCAACGGTCAGACAATCAAAACGAACGGCAACAGGCTTTATTTTGTTGCCGCAAGCCTTTTCGGCGATAAGAGCTATGACTTCGGCGTAGGCGAAAACAATATTTCAATCAAGGTTCAGGCCGTCAATGAGCGCATAGGCGGCTGGGATCTTTATAATCTTGCCGAAACAGCGTTTATCAAGACTGATAAGCTTGCGTGGGAATTTACACATACTCACTCGGCAGGCAAGGATAATGTTGCTTCTCAGCTTTACTTCTTCATGTATGAGATCAACACCGAAAGCTTTGATGAAATTACTCTTCCGTCGGACAGCGGACTTATCATTCTTGCCGCAACGGAAACTTTTGATACCGGCCTTGTCCGTCTGAACAGCGCGCTTTATGACCGTGTTGAAAACCGTACGTTTGATTATAAAATGTCTCGCAAAGAAAGACGCAGGCACAAAAAAATGCTCAGAAAGAGCAAAAGAAAACCCAACGAGACATGATACGGCTTCAGGGCCATTTATTCCGATATAATTAAAGAAAAATATAACAACAGCGGGGCTGTCGAATTCGGCACAGTCCCGCTGCTATTTATGTTTGTTACTCGTTTTCAAGCTGTTCAAGCTTTTCGGTCAGCTCCTGCCATTCGGTCATAAGCTCCTCCTGCCTGCCTGTGGTCTGATTAAGTTCATCGGTCAACGAAAGTATCTTTTCGTAATCTGCGGCGTTTTCGGGTGAGGAAATCTCGTTTTGAATTTGCGCAAGCCTTTCGTCAAGCTTGTCTATCTCCGTTTCAAGGCGCGAGATTTGTCCTTTGGTACGCCGCTTGAGACTTTCAAGTTCCTTTTGCTTTTTATATGTGTTTTCTTTGGGCTTTTCCGCTTTTTTGCTTTGTTTGATATTACGTTCAATTTTGTGTTCAATATAATAATCATAGTTGCCGGGGTAGCTGTCAATTCCGTCGGCATGGAGGCGGACAACGCGCGTTGCAAGGCGGTTGATAAAATATCTGTCGTGCGATACAACAAGCATCGTACCCTCAAAGCCGTTAAAGGAGCTTTCGAGCGCTTCGCGGCTTTTGATGTCAAGGTGGTTCGTCGGCTCGTCAAGCACAAGGAAGTTTGCGCCGGAAAGCATAAGCTTCAAAAGCGCCAGCCTTGCTTTTTCTCCTCCGGAGAGGGAGGAAGTAATTTTATAGACATCATCACCCCGGAAAAGGAAAGCTGCAAGCGCGCTCCTGACCCGGGTTTCCGTCATTGCTCTGTAATCGTCCCAGATTTCATCAAGCACGCTTTTGTTTGACGAAATTTCCGCAAGCGTCTGATCGAAGTATCCGATTCTGACATTTGTTCCGAGAATAATTTTTCCGCTGTCGCGGCGAAGCTTTCCGAGTATCATTTTTAAAAGCGTTGACTTTCCGCAGCCGTTTTCGCCCGTTATGAAAACCCTTTCTCCGCGCTCAACAAGCAGGGAAACATTTTTAAAAAGCGGCTTGTTTTCAAATTCCTTAGAAACGTTTTCGCAGATAAGAACATCATTGCCGCTGACAAGGCTTGTGTTGAAAGAAAAGTGAATTGAAGAAAGCTCCTGTTCCGGTTTTTCAAGGCCGTCAAGAATACGGTCGATTGACTTTTGTTTTGAGGCGATTGTAATATAATTGCGCTCACGGTTAAAGCTTTTCTGCTGTTCAATAATGCCTTTGATGCGGCCTACTTCCTTCATCTTTGCGTCATATTCGCGTTCGGCACTCTTTCTGCGCTCTGCCTTCAATGCGGCGTAGCGCGAATAGTTGCCCTCACAGGAATAAAACTTTCCGTTTTCAAGCTCAAAGGTTCTGTTTGTAACCTTGTCGAGAAAGTATCTGTCGTGCGAGATAACAATTGCGCTGCCGGAAAATTCATTAAGCCAGTTTTCCAGCCAGTTTACGCTTTCGATATCAAGATGGTTTGTCGGCTCGTCAAGAAGCAGAAGGTCTGCGCCGGACAAAAGCAGCTTTGCAAGCGAGACCTTTGAACGCTGACCGCCGCTCAGAAGCGAGCAGGGCAGGGAAAAGTCCTCCTCGCAAAAGCCGAGTCCGATAAGCGCCGAACGGGCGCGGCTGCGATATGTCAGACCGCCGCGCCTTTCAAAAAGCTCAAGCAGAAACTGCTGTCTTGCAATAAGTTCATCTCTGTTTTCCGGATCAGCGGAAAGCTTGTCGGAAATTTCGTCAAGCTCCTTTTCTGCGGCAATAACATCGTCAAAAACGGTGAGCAGTTCTTGAAGCATTGTCTTTTCGCTTGCGGCGCAGGCGTGCTGTTCCATGTAGCCCAAAACTGTATCACGGCCGACAAAAACACTGCCCTCATCGGGCTGAAGTTCTCCCGTGATGACCTTGAAAAGGGTGGACTTTCCGGCTCCGTTAACGCCGATAAAGCCGATTTTGTTCTTATTATACACATCAAACGAAACGTTTGAAAATATTACTCTTTCCGAAAATGAAAGACTGAGATTGCACGCGGAGAGAAGGGTCAATTTTTTCACATCGCTTTTTTCATAATTATTAGTATTTTACAGTAAAACAGGCACAGTTTCAAGGATTTTCAATCATTTTTATTTAATTTGAGCGTTTTTATGGTAAATTATTTGGAAAATTCTATTGTCAAACCCAAAAGATAATGATATAATGAGCTATAAAATATTAGGGGGATGTTCTCAATGGTTTGTAAATTCTGTGGAAATGAAATTGACGACAATTCTGATTTTTGCTTTATATGCGGTCAAAAGGTAGAGGCTAAGGAACCTGCATATGCTGCAGCTGCGCCTGCCGCCAATGTTTATACTCAGCCCGAAGCTGCGCCGGCAACCGAACCTGTTGCCGATGTTGCACCCATTGCCGAACCCGTTGCTGAGCCTGAAGCTGTTGCCGCCGCTCCCGTTTCGGCTACTGCCGCTGCGCAGAGGAGCAAAAAAGAGCTCAAGGCTGAAATGAAAGCCGCCAAAAAGGCTGCAAAGGACGCAAAATACGCTATTGCTTCAAGAGCTGCAAGATTCTTCTCGTTCCTTTTTGCTCTTGTCGGTCTTATCATTTACTCAAAGGCAAAAAAGGAAGGAGACGAGGAAAAGGCAGTTGTTATCCTCAACACTTTCATGACCGGTCTTTGCGTTAAGATGGGTATTATCATCATCTTCATGGTCAAGAAATTCATGCTTTGATTAATTATCACAGCGGCATTTGATTTCAGACGTATAATATGATGGTTTTCAGCCAAGACTGATATTAAAACTGAGAGGACCTGTAAATATGAAAGAGATTACCAAAGATATGCTCATCGGCGATATTCTGGACGCCGACAGAGGAACGGCCATGTTCTTTTTTGAAATGGGAATGCATTGCCTCGGCTGCCCCGCTTCAAGGGGTGAGTCCGTTGAGGAAGCCTGCGCTGTTCACGGCGTTGATGCTGACGAGCTTGTTAAAAGAGTCAACGAATATCTTGCTTCAAAATAAATTGGCAGCCGTGTTCTGATTTTTCAAACGGTTATTTTCGTCAGCCGCCTTATTTCAAGGTGGCTGATTTTTTTGAAAGGGGTATAGCTTTGCCAAAGATAAACCTTGACCCGCGTCTTTCGTGCGTTGCGTCCTTTGTTCGCTGCGGCTCGCGCGTGGCGGACATCGGCACCGACCATGCATACATACCGGTTTATTTGCTGCTGAGCGGTATTTCGCCGTCCGCCGTTGCCGCCGATCTGAGAGAAATGCCGCTGAAAAACGCCGAAAAAACAATCGGGCAGTTTTCGCTCACGGACTCTGTTAAAACAATACTTTCCGACGGGCTTGACAATATTGATAAAGACTCCTGCGACGACATTATTATTGCCGGAATGGGCGGACTTTTGATTACCGAAATTCTTTCAAGAACCGAATGGATCTTTAACAAAAAGTACCGCCTGATTCTTCAGCCGATGAGTCACCCGGAGGACATGAGAAAGTTCCTTTTTGAAAACGGCTTTGAAATTAAGGGTGAAAAGTGCTGTCTCGACTCAAAACACTGCTATTGCGTAACGGCGGCCGAATATACCGGCAACAAAAGGGAATACACTCCGGCCGAAATATATACCGGAACACTGCATAAAAGCGATGGCGAGGCGGCGCGCATATATCTTGAAAGCATTTTTCGGCGTCTTGAAAAGCGGTGCGCTGCGCTGAAAAAAGCTTTAAGCGAACCCGAGGAGGTTCAAAGGCTTACTGCAATCATTGAAGACTTCAAAAGACTTACGGAGGACAGCTAATGATAACCGTAAAAATGATTTCAACTTTTATAAACGAAATTGCACCATATGATACAAAATGCGAATGGGATAACTGCGGTCTGCTTACCGGCGACGGTGACAGCGAAGTGAAAAAGATTGGGTTTGCTCTTGATCTTACAAGTGAAACGCTTGAAAACGCAAAGCGGGCCGGAACCGATCTTATAATAACGCATCACCCGATAATATTTAAGGCACAGAAGAATTTTTTGAAAGGCAACATGGCCTTTGAGCTTGCAAGAAGCGGCATAAACGCCATCAGCGCACACACCTGCTTCGACTGCGCAGAGGGCGGAGTTAACGATGTTTTGCTTGGTATTCTTTCACTGACGGACAGCCGCAAAGTTGAAAGCCCCGAGTGTGTTCTGCCGATGGTAAGAATCGGAAAATGCAGGGAATATGAACCCGAAGAGTTTGCTTCCTTTGTTGCCGAAAGGCTTAAAACGACCGTCCGCCTTGTTGACGGAGGCAAAAGAATTTCGTCTGTTGCGGTTTGCGGCGGAGCAGGCATGAGCTTCATTGACGAAGTTATTGCCGCCGGAGCAGACGCATATGTTACAGGCGATATCAGCCACCATGAAATGCTCGACGCAAAGGAAAAGGGTCTGACCGTTGTTGCCGCCGGACATTTTGAAACCGAGTATCCGGCAATGGCCGCGCTTGAAAAACAAATTAACAAGAGATTTCCCGGACTTGAAACAGTTCTGCTTCATCAGAGCAACCCGGTTCGGTTTATCGGATAAAGGATTGATTATATATGGCTCTTGACGGAATTTTCCTGTCAAAGGTTTGTGATGAATTAAAAAAATACGCACCCTCGCTTCGCGTTGACAAGGTTCAGCAGCCGAGCAGAGACGAAGTTGTGCTTGTTCTGCGCGGAAAAAGCGGAACATATCGGCTCCTTATTTGCGTCAGAGCGGACAGTCCGCGTATTCATTTCACCTCGCACAGCATTCAGAATCCTGCTGTTCCGCCGATGTTTTGCATGCTGCTTCGCAAGCATCTGACTGCGGCAAGGATTGCCGGTATCAGGCAAAACGAGCTTGACAGGGTAATGTTTATTGATTTTGACGCTTCAAACGAGATAGGCGACAGAGTCCGTCTGACGCTTTGCGCCGAGATAATGGGCAAATACAGCAACCTGATTTTGATTGGCGAAAACGGAAGGGTTATTGACGCTGCGAAGCGCGTTGACCTTTCAACCTCGTCCGTCCGCCAGATTTTGCCCGGAATTGAGTACAGACTTCCTCCGAAGCAGGACAAGCTTTGCCTTGAAAGCACAGAAACAGAGAAAATCGTTCAAAGGATAACGGCAGACAAAAACAAATACCTGTCCTCAGCCATACTCGGCAGCATTCAGGGCGTTTCACCGGTTGCGGCAAGAGAAATTGCCTTTGAAACCGTCAAAGATGACTGCTTTGTCAGCTCGCTTTCAGAATTACAGCTTGAAAAGCTCGCCTCTGTCCTTGAGAATATAAAATTAAAACTTCACTCATCTCAAAAAGTATATATGCTCCTTGACTCAAACGCAAAGCCAAAGGATTTGTGCTTTCTTGGTGTTAAGCAGTACTTGGGCGCGCTCGAGGTCAGGGAGTATGACAGCCCGTCCTTGCTTCTTGATGATTTTTACTATGAGCGCGACAGAATTAACCGTATCACTCATAGAGGGCAGGAGCTTTTCAAGCTGCTCGGCAACTTCATTGACCGAACCGCAAGGAAGCTGAACCTTCAAAGGGAGGAACTGAAAAAATGCGCGGATAAGGAAGCCCTGCGCCGAAACGGAGAGCTTATCACGGCTAATTTGCATAAACTGCAAAAGGGCGCTTTGTTCTATGAGGTCGAAAACTATTACGACGGAATGAAAACACTGCGTATTCCGTGCAATCCGGCTCTGACTCCGACGGAAAACGCAAACAAGTATTATAAGGAATACCGCAAAGCAAAAACTGCCGAAGTCATGCTTGCAAAGCTTATTGAACAGGGAGAAGCTGAGCTTGCGTATCTTGAAACGGTTCTTGACGAGCTTTCAAGAGCTGACAGCGACGCCGAGCTTTCCGCCGTCCGTCTGGAGCTTTCCGAAGGCGGATATCTCAAAACAAAAACAGGTGCAAAAAACAAAGCGTCTAAGCCTTTGCCGCCCGTGGAATACCTTTCATCCGACGGCTACAGAATACTTGTCGGAAGAAACAACGTTCAGAACGACAGGCTCTCAATGAAAACGGCCGCAAAAAGCGATATGTGGCTTCACACCCAGGGCTTTCCCGGCTCTCATGTAATAATTGTCAGCAAAAACGGCGAGGTTTCGGACCGGGCTATTGAAGAAGCGGCTGTCATTGCCGCCTGCCACAGCAAAGCGAGCGATTCCTCTCTGGTTCCCGTTGACTACACAAGGGTAAAGGCGTTGAAAAAGCCGGTGGGAGCAAAACCGGGCAAGGTCATTTACCATGAATATTTTACAATAACCGTAAATCCCGATAAAAAGCTTGCAGAAAAGCTTTTTGTAAAATAAATTCTTGAAAGGCGGTGAGCGCTTGTCCTTTACTCATCTTCATCTTCATACCGAATACAGTCTCCTTGACGGCGCCTGCCGCATAAACGAGCTTGTTGAAGCAGTCAAAGCCATGGGGCAGACTGCCGTTGCAATCACGGATCACGGCGTCATGTATGGCGTTATTGATTTTTACAAGGCCGCCAAAGAGGCCGGAATCAAGCCGATTATCGGCTGCGAATGTTATGTTGCCGCACGCTCAAGGTTTGATAAGGTACACGGGCTTGATAACGAAAGATATCATCTTATCCTGCTTTGCAAAAACGAAACCGGCTATAAAAACCTTATTGAAATGGTGAGCAAGTCGTGGACGGAGGGCTTTTATACCAAGCCGCGCATTGACCGCGACCTGCTTGAAAAGCACCATGAGGGTCTGATTGCGCTTTCGGCCTGCCTTGCGGGCGAAATTCCGCGCGCTCTTTCAAGGGGCGATTATGAGGGCGCAAAAAACACTGCGCTTTGGTATAATGATATTTTCGGCAATGGTAACTATTACATTGAAATTCAGAACCACGGTCTGCGCGAAGAATTGCTTATCCTCAACGATCTTATCCGCCTTTCAAAAGAGACAGGCATACCGCTTGTTGCAACAAACGACACGCATTACATTAAAAAAGAGGATTCTGCCGTTCAGCAGGTTTTAATCTGTATTCAGACGAACCACATTGTCGGCGAGGATACCGGGCTTGAATTTAAAACGCAGGAGTTTTATCTGAAAAGTGAAGACGAGATGCGCGAGCTATTTTCCGCAGTACCCGAAGCGGTCGATAACACTCAGCTTATTGCGGATATGTGTAGCTTTGATTTTGAATTCGGAAAAACCAAGCTTCCGCATTTTGAAGTTCCGAATCAGATGGATCATTTTGAATACTTTAAGCGCCAATGTTTCTACGGTCTTTATAAGCATTTTGGCGAGGAACCGCCTGCGGAGTATGTTGACAGGCTCAATTATGAGCTTTCGGTGATAAATGAAATGGGTTATGTTGACTACTATCTCATAGTCAACGATTTCATTCAGTACGCAAAAAGCAAAAAGATTCCCGTCGGCCCCGGAAGAGGCTCAGGGGCGGCGAGCCTTGCGGCCTACTGCATCGGCATAACCGGAATTGACCCGATGAAATATAACCTGCTGTTTGAGCGTTTTCTCAATCCCGAAAGGGTCAGTATGCCCGACTTTGACGTTGACTTTTGCTATGTCAGACGTCAGGAGGTCATAGATTATGTTATCCAAAAATACGGATATGACCATGTGGCGCAGATAGTAACGTTCGGAACTCTTGCGGCGCGCGCGGCGATACGCGACGTTGGTCGTGTTCTCGGCTTGCCTTATCCTACAGTGGATTCCGTTGCAAAGCAGATACCGAACGAACTGAAAATTACCATTGACAGCGCGCTCAAAATCTCGCCGGAGCTTAAAACACTCTATGAAAGCAGCCCCGAGACAAAGGAGCTTATTGATATGGCGCGCCGTGTTGAGGGTATGCCGCGCCACGCTTCCACTCACGCCGCCGGGGTTGTTATTACGAGAGACGAGGTTTCAAGCTATGTTCCGCTTGCCGTAAACGATGAAAGCGTTGTAACTCAGTTTACTATGACGAACCTTGAAGCGCTCGGACTTTTAAAAATGGATTTCCTCGGTCTGAGAACTTTAACCGTAATTGACGATACAATAAAAATGATACGCAGGAGAAATCCCGGTTTTTCCGAGGAAGATATTGATATTAACGACAAGGCGACCTTTGAAATGCTTTCAAGCGGTAAGACCGACGGCGTTTTTCAGTTTGAATCCGCCGGAATGAGGAGCGTTCTGACGCGGCTGAAGCCGCAGAGTCTTGAAGATCTCATTGCCGTTATCTCTCTCTACAGGCCGGGCCCCGCGGATTCAATCGACACCTATATCAATAACCGCCACCACCCCGAGCAGACTGTTTATAAATGCGAACAGGTCAGGGATATTCTCTCTGTAACCTACGGCTGCATGGTCTATCAGGAGCAGGTCATGCAGATCTGCCGCAAGGTTGCCGGCTATTCCTACGGGCGTGCGGATCTTGTCCGCCGCGCAATGTCAAAGAAAAAGCTTGACGTAATGGCAAAAGAGAGGGAAAATTTTGTTCACGGACTGAAAGATGAAAACGGAAACGTTCTTTGCTGCGGAGCTGTTGCAAACGGAATTTCCGAAAAAACGGCGAACGAGCTGTTTGATGAGATGTCAAATTTTGCAAAATATGCTTTCAACAAGGCTCATGCCGCGGCTTACGCCTTTGTTTCTTATCAGACGGCGTATCTCAAATGTCATTACCCGTGCGAGCTGCTTGCGGCAACGCTTACCAGTGTGCTTGACAGCGCAAGCAAGGTTACGACATATATTAACGAATGCGTTCGCCTTTCAATTAAGGTTCTTCCTCCGCACGTCAACGAAAGCATGGAGGGCTTTTGTGTTTCGGACGGCGCAATCCGCTTCGGCCTGCTTGCCGTCAAAAACCTCGGCAAGGGCTTTATCCGCACTATCGTTGAAAAGCGCAGGAATTCACCGTATAAAAGCTTTGACGACTTTTGCCGGCGCGTTTACGGCAAGGATTTCAATAAACGTGCAGTTGAAAGCCTTATCAAATGCGGCGCTCTTGACGGACTCGGGCTTAACAGGCATCAGATGATCCGCATTCTGCCGACGGTAGTTTCTCAGCTTGATGACGACAAACGTAAAAATATTGCTGGGCAAATAGGCTTTTTTGACGCAGATTCCTCCTTTGCCGTGCCGGAACAGTTTTATGCTCCGGAAATGGACGAGTTTGAATACGAAAAGCTGCTTAAATATGAAAAAGAAGTTACCGGGCTGTATCTTTCGGGGCATCCGATGGAAGAATATAAAGAGCTTTCAAAAAGCGTCGGCGCCGACCGGATTAGCGAAATTCTTTCCTCGGCAGGGGAGTTTGCTTCAAAATATAAGGACAACGCTCCTGTTGTGCTGCTCGGTTCAATAGCGTCAATACAGCGAAAAATTACAAAAAACAACGCTTCAATGTGCTTTATAAGGCTTGAGGATCTTTCAGGTACGATTGAATGTATTGTTTTTTCAAAGCTATATTCCGAAAAAGCCCTGCTCATTCAGGACGGTAATGTTGTCCTTATCCGCGGCAGACTGAGCCTTCGTGAGGACAGGGACTTGTCTGTTGTTTGCGAAAGCATTGAGCCTAACCCCAAAAATCTTGTCCGCGGTGAGAGCGCGCAAAAAAAGAAAAGAAGAAACGGCGTTTTTATCCGCGTTAAAGATAAAACCGATGCGCGGCTGAAAAAGCTTGAAACGCTCAAGAAGATTTTTACCGGCTCATTTCCTGTTTACTGCTATTTTGAAGACAGCGGAAAATATGAGCACTGCGGAGAGTTGGAGCTTTCCGAGCCGCTAAATGCTGAGCTGGAATATATATTCGGCAAAGATAATGTTGCGGTCAGAAAATGAGCCTGCTTTTTTATTCAGACAGCAATTATTATTAACCGCTTATTAATTGAATTGTTCACTTCTTGACAAATTTTGACAATAGTGTATAATATCTTTAAATATTTATGATTTATCGGCAGGCTTGGGTTATTCAAGACTTGCTGAAAGGAGTTTTTTAAAATGATGAAAACCATAGGCGTGTTAACCAGCGGCGGAGACGCCCCGGGCATGAACGCTGCTATAAGAGCTGTTGTCCGCGCAGGCTGTGAGCTCGGTATGAAAGTTTACGGCATCATGCGCGGTTATAACGGACTTATGGAAAACGATATGTACGAGATGAATCTTCGCTCCGTATCGGATATCATTAACCGCGGCGGAACAATTCTTTACTCTGCCCGTTCCGACCGTTTCAAAACCGACGAGGGTATGCAGGCGGCCGTCAGAGTTTGCCGCGAAAGAGGAATTGACGGCCTTGTTGTCATCGGCGGCGACGGCTCGTTCCGCGGTGCGCGCGATCTTTCCCTCAAAGGAATTCCGTGCGTTGCTCTTCCCGGAACCATTGACAACGATATCGGCTGCTGCGACTGCACCATCGGCTATGACACCGCAATGCAGACAATTATGGAAATGGTTGACAGAATCAGGGATACAACCGAGTCGCATGACCGTTGCGCCGTTATTGAAGTTATGGGCAGGGGAGCAGGTTATCTTGCGCTCAACGCGGGTATTGCCTGCGGTGCCACCTCTATCCTTATTCCCGAAATCCAGTATGATTTTGAGCGTGATGTCATTCAAAGAATGATGCGTACCCAAAGGAGCGGAAAGGTTCACTTTGTTATAATGGTTTCCGAGGCTATCGGCGGCGTTGCCGAAATGGCAGAGCGTATTCAGAAGGAAACCGGTGTTGACAGTCGTGCAACCGTTCTTGGTCATGTTCAGCGCGGCGGTTCACCCACGGCTCGCGACCGTATTCTTGCAAGCCGCATGGGCTATCATGCCGTTCAGCTCCTTAAGGAAGGCATCGGCAACCGTGTTGTTGCAATTACCAGGGAAGAGATTGTTGACTATGACATTGTTGAAGCTCTCGGAATGAAAAAGTCTATTGATCTTGATATTTATAAGATGGCAATGGAAATTTCAATCTGAACCGTCTGTTATAGATTTTTTGTAAAGTGGGTCTGAACTTATGGCCGAACAGGAGAACAATATCCATAAGGGTCACCGCCAAAAGGTTAAAAAGCGCTATATTGAGGCCGGCTTTGAGGGCATGGCGGATCATAATGTTCTTGAATTGCTTTTGTTTTTCGGAATCCCGTATAAGGACACAAACCCGATTGCACATGAGCTTATGGAAACTTTCGGAAATTTTTCCGGAGTTCTCAAGGCAAGTATCCCTGAGCTGAAAAGCGTTAAGGGCATGACTGAAAACGCCGCGTGTCTGCTTAACATGATACTGCCTGTTTACGCGCGGTATTTTGCCGATACGGTTGCCGAAAGACCTACGCTTATGACCACGCAAGAAATTGTTGACTATATGCGCCCTAAGTTTCTTGACACAAGCAACGAACGCGCATATGTTATGTGCTTTGACCATAATCATTATCTCATTGCCGTCCGTAAGCTTTCCGACGGCGATATTTACAGCACTCTTTTTGATATGCGCAAGCTGGCCGCGGCCGTGCTTGAAACCAAGGCAACGGGCGTTGTTCTGGTACACAATCATCCGAGCGGAATCTCGCTTCCGTCATCGGACGATGTTACTCAGACAAAAAACGCCTATGAATTTCTGCAATCGCTTAAAGTCAGCTTGATGGATCATATCATCATTTCCCGGGAAGGGCATTGTTCAATGATATCCTTGCCGAAATTTGCACATTTATTTTACGGACTTGATCCGTTGGTTTAATAGGTTGGTGATTACTGTGTTTAACGCTGAAAAGGTTAAAAACGACTGTGTAAGCTGGATAAGAGATTTTTTTGAAAAGAACGGTAAGGACTGCAACGCCATTGTCGGAATCTCCGGCGGCAAGGACAGCTCCGTTGTTGCCGCTCTTTGCGTTGAAGCGCTCGGACGCGACCGCGTTATCGGTGTACTTATGCCGTGCGGCGTTCAAAGCGACATCGACTGTGCAAAGCAGCTTGTCTCTCATCTCGGAATAAAGCATTATATTATCAACATTAAAGACGCCGTTGACGGCGTGCTTAGAAGTATGCCGGAAGAAATTGAAATCACTCAGCAGACAAGAAACAACCTTCCGGCAAGAATCAGAATGGCAACCTTATATGCAGTTGGTCAGTCCTGCAACGGCAGAGTTGCAAACACCTGCAATCTTTCCGAGGACTGGGTGGGCTATGCCACCCGGTACGGTGACGCGGCAGGCGACTTCGGTCCGCTTTCCCACCTTACGGTTACCGAGGTCAGGGCAATCGGTCGTGTCCTTGGTATTCCGGCAAATCTTGTTGACAAGGTTCCGATTGACGGCCTTTGCGGAAAGACGGACGAGGACAACCTCGGCTTCACTTATGATACGCTTGACAGGTACATCAGAACCGGCGTTTGCGAGGACGAGGAGACGAGGAAAAAGATTGACAGAATGAACAAAGCAAACCGCTTTAAGCTTGAGATGTTCCCGACGTTTAAGCCGGAGGAATGATTATTACAGATAAATGGCGCTTCACCTTTCGGTGGGGCGCTTTTTTCACACGCCGCGTTACCGGTTGTTCCTCTTACTTACCGTTCGTTCCGTTTTGAGAACTTTTTTTGGAAAAGCATATTTACAATCGGAGTGGTTAGTGATAAACTTACAAAGGAATTATTTTGAAAATAAAGGAGACATGAAAAAATGAAAAGAAAAACCGTACTTAAACGCACCCTTGCCTGCTGTTTGGCGGTCATTCTCATGCTTACCGGCGTTCCGCTGGCGAGCTTTTCGGGAATAGATCCGGCAAACTTCAAGGACTTTTTCGGCTTTAAAGCGAGCGCGGCGACTTGGGAAAACCTGACATACGAGGTTTTTGACGGAGAAGCAACAATCACAGACTGCAGCACATCAATCAGTGGTGCTTACACCATACCGTCGACCCTTGGCGGTTATCCGGTGACAAGTATTGGCTACAGAGCATTTTCCGGTTGCACCGGCTTAACAAGTATAACGCTCCCGGACAGCGTGACGAATATCGGCGCCGATGCATTTTACGGTTTCTCCGGCTTGACAAGCATAACGATTCCGGACAGCGTTACGAGCATCGGCGTCCAGGCATTTGCGTTTTGCACCGGTTTAACAAGCATAACGATTCCGGACAGCGTTACGAGCATAGGTAATTATACATTTATGCATTGCACCGGCTTGACAAGCATAACGATTCCGAACAGTGTAACGAGCATTGGCAGTGATGCATTTTACGATACTGCATATTACAATAACAATAGCAACTGGGAAAATGATGTTTTATATTTTGGAAATCATTTAATCAAAGCTAAGGATTCTATTTCCGGTGCATATGATGTTAAAGACGGAACAAAAACGATTGCTGATTCTTCTTTTTCCGTTTGCACCGGTTTAACAAGCATAACCATTCCGGATAGCGTTATGAGTATTGGCTATGATGCATTTTATGGTTGCACAGGTTTGTCAAACATTACAATTCCGGACAGTGTGACGAGTATTGAAAGTTATGCGTTTCAGAATTGTACGGGGTTGATGAGTGCAACAATCGGTAATGGTTTAAAACAGATTAGTTATGGAATATTTAATGGTTGTACCGGTTTGACAAGAATTGAATTTGGTGACAATGTTAGAAAAATAGATGGCGGTGCATTCGAATCTTGCACGAACTTAACAGATATAATTGTTTCCAAAAACAATTCGATATTTCATAGTGATGGAAACTGTTTGATTAACACTGCAAAAAAAGAGTTAATATTAGGGTGCAAAAGCAGTGTTATACCACAAGATGGTAGTGTTGAGATAATTGGAGATTATGCTTTTAAAGGTTGCACTGGCTTAATTAATTTAACGGTACCGGATAGCGTAATGAGTATAGGTCGAGACGCTTTTTATGATACCGCATGGTACAATTCTCATCATGATGGAGATGTTTATGCAGGCAAGGTGTATTATAGATATAAAGGTTCTATGCCAGATAACACCTGTATCACACTGAATGAGGGAACAAAAGGCATTGCTGACTATGCATTTGAGCATTGCACTGGATTAAAAGGCATATCAATTCCAGATAGTGTGTTGAGCATAGGTGATTATGCGTTTTATGGCTGTTCTGAATTAACAAGTATTATTATCCCTAACGGCGTAACAAGCATTGAAGATCGTGCATTTCAAAACTGTTATCAGTTGTCAAGCATTTCAATTCCAAATAGTGTTATAAAAATCGGTGAAGATGCATTTGATAATACACAATGGTTAAATAATCAGTCTGATGGCGATGTATATATTGGAGAAGTGTATTATAAATATAAAGGAAAAATGCCTGATAAAACAAGCATAACAATTAGAGATGGAACAAAGTGTATTGCTGATTTGGCATTTTTCGAGTGTTCTGATCTGATTAATGTTGATATATCAAGCAGTTTAATCAACATCGGTGTAGGCGCATTCTATGGTTCTAGTCTGTCGAGTGTGACCATTCCATATGGAGTCAAGGATATTGATGCGGTAGCCTTTGCTTTTTGTGACAGTCTAGAAAGTATTATTATTCCAAATAGCATAACAAGTATTGGTGAGGGTGCATTTGCTCATTGCATCAGTTTATTAAGCACAACAATTCCCAGCAGTGTAACAAACATTGACGAATACGCTTTCGGGTATTATGTAGATGAAGATAACGGAGATATCGTAAAGCTTGATAACTTCACGATTTATGGCTATTGTAATACTTCTGCTGAAATCTACGCCAATGAAAACGGATTTGCTTTTATTGATCTTGAGACACATGTTCATGATTGTGAAGAAGAGATAATAAAAGAATCAACCTGCACTGAAAAAGGTGAAAAACTTTTAACCTGCGATTGCGGATACAGCAGTATTGCTGAAATACCGTTGGCAAAGCATACCGAGAAAACAATTCCTGCAATTCCTGCAACCTGTACCAAACCCGGCTTGACTGAGGGAACAACTTGCTCCGCTTGCAGAAGTAATGTTAAACCACAAGAAGAAATTCCTGCCCTCGGACATGACTTTGTAACGGATGTTGAAGCTGTTGCGGCAACCTGCACAAAACCTGGAAACACCGAGGGAAAGCATTGCAACCGTTGCGGTTTTGAGATTGATTCAGAAGTAATTCCGGAAACAGGACACATTGAAGCAACAATTCCCGGAAAGTCACCGACCTGCATCGAGCCGGGCTATACCAAAGGCATAATTTGCACTGTCTGCGGAGCTTTAATTGAAAAGATTGAAATGATTCCTTCTCTCGGTCATGATATGTTTACCGACACAGGAATGAAAGTTCCGACTTGTACCGAAAACGGGAAGACTGAAAGTGCTCATTGTACCCGTTGCGATTACAGAATAGAAGCTGTTGACATTAGTGCAAGAGGACATTCTGAAGAGATTATTGATGCAAAAAAAGCAACTTGTCTTGAACCCGGATATACGCAGAGCATTATTTGTGTTGTTTGCGGTGAGGTTCTTGTTGAATCAAAGGAAATCCCTGCACTCGGACATCACATGATAGCCACATCAGAGCGAATTGAACCAACTTGCACAAGCACTGGAATGACTGAATCAAAGCATTGCATCCGTTGCAATTTTTCAGTTGAAGCAAGCGTTATACCCATGATAGAACATACCGAAGAAATAATTTCTGCTGTTTCTGCAACCTGCACCGAAACAGGCTTTACAGATGGTGAGTATTGCGCAATCTGCGGCAAAACGCTTGTTGAACAAAAAGAACTCCCTGCACTCGGACATAATATGATTGTTGATGTGGAATCAAAAGAACCCACTTGCACTGTAAGCGGAACAACCGAAGGTTCGCACTGCTCACGTTGTGGTTTCATAGTTGAAGCAGAGAAAATAGAGCCGCTCGGTCACACCGACAATAACAACGACGGCAAATGTGACCGTTGCGGAGAAAAGACAGGCGAACCTGTCAATCCGCCGAAGCCCGACGACCCCTCCGCAACTTGCACCCACATCTGCCACAAGGGCGGCATTTCGGCATTTTTCTATAAAATTGCGCGCTTCTTCTGGAAGTTGTTCAAAACGAACAAATACTGCTCCTGCGGCGCGGCACATTATTAATCTATAACATTTTTACGGCGTGCGGCTTGCTCTGCACGCCTTTTTTGTCGAAAACTATTGCAATCTATTAGATAATATATTACAATATAATGGTTATTTTTAGGAGAGAAAGGAAGTCTTTAGAATTATGGGAGACAAAGTTCAACTCTTAATCGCAATGGTGGGATATATGCTGATTGTTATCTTTATCGGCGTATTCTTTGCCAAAAAATCACAAGCCAACTCGGAAAACTATTTCCTCGGCGGTCGTTCGCTCGGCCCGTGGGTTGCCGCAATGAGCGCAGAAGCCTCTGATATGAGCGGCTGGCTGCTCATGGGTCTTCCCGGCGTTGCCTATTGGTGCGGAATTGCCGACGCGGCGTGGACGGCAATCGGTCTTGCCGTCGGTACATATGTCAACTGGCTGCTTGTTTCAAAGCGCCTGCGCGCATATTCAGCCGTGTCCGGTGACTCGATAACAATTCCGGACTTTTTGAGCAACCGTTTCCATGAAAAGAAAAAGGTTATTCTCGGTGTTTCGGCAATGTTCATTCTCATCTTTTTCACCGTTTACGCAGCAAGCTGCTTTGTAACCTGCGGAAAGCTCTTTTCCGGTCTTTTCGGTTTTTCGTATCATTCGATGATGATCGCCGGAGCTGCATTCGTTCTTATTTATACGATTCTCGGCGGCTTCCTTGCGGAAAGCGCATCAGATTTCATGCAGTCGGTAGTAATGATAATTGCCCTTGTCGGCGTACTGATTTGCGGCGTTGTTCACGCAGGCGGTTTTCAGGCTGTTATTGAAAACGCCAAGGCAATCCCGGGCTATTTTTCGCTTACATCAGTTGCAACCCCGGTGCTTGATTCCAACTCGGTTCAGCAGTCCGTCAATGGCGTGGCGCAGTTCGGTGAGGCAGGAAAGTATGGCTTCCTTACTATTCTTTCAACCCTTTCATGGGGCCTCGGATACTTCGGAATGCCGCAGGTACTTCTGCGCTTTATGGCAATCCGCAAGAGGTCAGAACTCAAAATGTCGCGCCGCATTGCAACGGTCTGGGTCGTAATCTCGCTTTCCGCCGCTGTTTTCATCGGCGTTCTCGGCAGATTCATCCTCCCGACAGACGCTGCTCTTGCAACGCAGAGCGGAGCGGAGAATGTTTTTGCTCACCTTGCGCAGCTTTTGTTCCATCCGCTTCTTGCCGGTGTTGTAATGGCAGGTATCCTTGCAGCAACAATCAGCTCGTCCGACTCGTATCTTCTGATTGCCGCTTCCGCCGTTTCAAAGAATCTTTTTGAGGGAATTATTAAAAAGGACGCAAGCGACAAGCAGGTTATGCGCGTTTCAAGAGCAATGATTCTTATTATTTCAATAATCGGTATAGCCATTGCGTGGAACGAAAACAGCATTATTTTTGAAATAGTTTCATTCGCCTGGTCAGGCTTCGGCGCAACCTTCGGACCTATTATGCTCTTCTCGCTCTTCTGGAAGCGCGTTAACCGTCCCGGTGCTATTGCAGGTATGATTTCCGGCGGCGTTATGGTTTTTGTCTGGAAGCTTTTGCTCAAACCTCTCGGCGGAGTTTTTGCAATTTACGAGCTTCTTCCCGCTTTTGTAATTTCGTGCATCGTTATTGTTGTTGTTTCGCTTTGCACCGCAAAGCCGTCAGACGAGATTACCGCAGAATTCGATAAGGCGAAAAACTTTGTTGAAGAGTAAACCTCTTTGACTCAAACCCAATTTTACACTCCTTGACAATCGGGCAGGCTGAATGTAAAATTATTTTATCATTCAGTATGAAAGAGGATATACCTATGAAACAGATTAAGCTTACTTCAAAGCGTCTTGCGGCTGTTCGCGCAATAATACTTTCCGCCGCCGTTTCAATGCTTCTTTTCGGCATTTTTCGCGGCGAACCGGCCGTAGTGCTGCAAAAGGCTGTCAGAATCTGTCTTGAGTGTATCGGTATCGGATAATGAAAAAGAGTATACTTCAGAAAATACGGCCGGCAGTTCAGACTGCCGCCGCCGTGCTCTTTAACGGCTATGCCGCGGGCTTTGCAAAGGGCAAAATTTTTACGGGAAAAACAAAGCTCTTTTGTGTTCCCGTGCTCAACTGTTATTCCTGCCCGGGTGCGCTCGGCTCATGTCCCATCGGCAGCCTTCAAAGCGTAATATCGGACAGGAAATATAACTTTTCGTTCTATGTTCTCGGCTTTATCATGCTGTTCGGAATTATTCTCGGCCGGGTTGTTTGCGGCTTTCTCTGTCCGTTCGGCTTTTTGCAGGAGCTGATATTCAAAATTCCGCTCAAAAAGGTTAAGGTAAACAAAAAGCCTGACCGTATATTCAGATATTTAAAGTATGTTATCCTTGTTGTGTTTGTCTTAGGTCTTCCGCTTCTTCTGAGCGATAAATACGGCACCTCCTCACCGTATTTCTGCAAGTGGATCTGCCCGGCAGGTACGCTTGAGGGAGGTTTTCCGCTTCTTGCCGCTAACGAAAGCCTTCGTTCGGCTGTCGGCGGATTGTTCACTTGGAAGGTTTTCGTTCTCATTGCTGTTCTCTTGCTTTGTATGTTCATCGAGCGGCCGTTCTGCAAGTATCTCTGTCCTCTCGGCGCTGTTTACGGCCTGTTCAACCGTTTCAGCTTTTTCCGGACAAAGATTGACAAAAGCAAATGCACTGCTTGTCATAGGTGCGAGCGCGTTTGCCCGATGCAGGTTGAAGTTTTGAAAGATCCCAACAGCGCGGAATGTATACGCTGCGGAAAATGCGGTTCTTTTTGTCCGGAAAGCGCGATAAAGCTTGAAGCTTTATTCTCGCTTGAAAAGGTCAGCAAGGAAAAGGACAATTCCTGTAAACACCGGAATTAATAAAGTAATTAAATAAAAAAGCTGTGCAAAAAAACCTTGCGCAGCTCTTTATTTTTGCGTTTGTTTGTGGTAAAATAAAAGAACATTTGTTTACTTGGTGGTGATGTATGCTGTGGATCAGTTTAAACTCGTTTCAAAATATCAGCCGACCGGCGATCAGCCGCAGGCAATAGAACGCCTTGTTCAGGGTGTTAAAAACGGCGATAAGGAGCAGACGCTCATGGGTGTTACCGGCTCCGGAAAAACCTTTACAATGGCAAATATCATTGCAAAGCTCAACCGTCCGACCCTTGTGCTTGCCCACAACAAAACGCTTGCCGCTCAGCTTTGCTCGGAATTCAAGGAGTTTTTCCCGGAAAACGCGGTTGAATACTTTGTTTCATATTACGACTACTATCAGCCCGAGGCTTATATTCCGACAACAGACACATATATTGAAAAAGACTCGGCTGTCAATGACGAGATTGATAAGCTTCGCCACTCCGCAACCTCGGCGCTTTCCGAAAGACGGGACGTAATAATAGTTGCAAGCGTTTCGTGTATATACACTCTCGGAGACCCGATTGATTACCGCAGCATGGTTGTTTCTCTGCGCCCCGGTATGGAAAAAAGCCGAGATGAGCTTATTGCAAAGCTCACGGACATACAATACGAAAGAAATGACGTTAATTTTATCCGCAACAAATTCCGCGTGCGCGGAGATGTTGTTGAAATTTACCCCGTTTACTCAAACGATACGGCGATAAGGGTAGAATTCTTCGGAGATGAGATTGACCGACTTTGTGAGATTAATCCTCTGACAGGGGAGATAAAGTCAACGCTTTCCCATGTTGCAATATACCCGGCTTCGCACTATGTTGTCAGCCGCGACAAAATGGAAAAGGCAATTTCCGAGATACACGCAGAAATGGAAGAATGCGCCGAAAAATTTACCCGTGAGGGCAAGCTGCTTGAGGCCGAGCGTATCCGTCAGCGGACAAGCTATGACCTTGAGATGCTGCGCGAAACGGGCTTTTGCAAAGGAATTGAAAACTATTCGCGCATCATGTCCGGAAGACCGGCAGGTTCAAGCCCGTTCACGCTGCTGCATTATTTCCCCGACGACTTCCTTTTGTTTGTTGATGAATCCCACGTTACACTGCCTCAGGTCAGAGCAATGTATGCAGGCGACAGAGCCAGAAAGGAAAGCCTGATTAACTTTGGCTTTCGTCTTCCGTCGGCATATGACAACAGACCGCTTCGTTTTGATGAATTTTATGACATTGTCGGTCAGAAAATATTTGTAAGCGCCACACCCGGAGAGTTTGAGCGCGAAAAGAGCGCACAGATTGTTGAGCAGGTCATAAGACCAACGGGACTGCTTGATCCGCTCATTTCCGTCAGACCTACCGACGGTCAGATTGATGACCTTGTTTCGGAAATTATGGAGCGCACCGCACGCAAGGAGCGTGTGCTGATTACAACTCTCACCAA
The DNA here is from genome assembly GCA_016293225.1 of Clostridiaceae bacterium. Lineage (GTDB taxonomy): Bacteria > Bacillota > Clostridia > Oscillospirales > Acutalibacteraceae > UBA6857. The sequence goes on along the minus strand of JAEDEQ010000015.1, from coordinate 3,762 downwards.
AAAAATGGCGGAATCGCTGACCGATTATCTTTCAAATCTTGATATAAAGGTCAGGTATATGCACTACGATATCGACACAATTGAACGTATGGAGATAATCCGCGATCTGAGACTCGGTGAAACCGATGTTCTTGTCGGTATCAACCTGCTCAGAGAGGGTCTCGATATACCGGAAGTTTCGCTTGTTGCAATTCTTGACGCGGATAAAGAGGGCTTTCTGCGCTCGGAAACATCACTCGTTCAGACTATCGGACGCGCTGCGCGTAATGCCAACGGCGAAGTTATCATGTATGCCGATTCGGTCACTCCGTCAATGGAGCGCGCCATAACCGAGACCGAGCGCAGAAGAAAAATTCAGAGCGAATACAACAAAGCGCACGGTATAGTTCCGAAAACAATAGTCAAAGACGTTCATGATGTTCTTGAAATATCCTCCAAGCGAACAGATATTGAAAAGAACTTCAGGCGGATGTCGCGGCTTGAACGCGAGCAGACAATAAAAGCGCTCACCGCAGAGATGCGTGCCGCCGCAAAAATACTTGAATTTGAACACGCTGCGTATCTGCGTGATAAAATTGAAAAACTCAAATCATTGAAGTGAGGTAACACAAAGTGCCAGAAAAAAACATATATATCAAAGGCGCGCGCGAGCATAATTTAAAGAACATTGACCTTGTTCTTCCTCGCGATAAAATGATCGTTTTTACCGGACTTTCCGGCTCGGGCAAGTCGTCGCTTGCTTTTGATACTATCTACGCTGAGGGTCAGCGCAGATATGTGGAATCGCTTTCGTCTTACGCAAGGCAGTTCCTCGGCCAGATGGAAAAGCCGGATGTTGACCTTATTGACGGACTTTCACCGGCAATTTCCATTGACCAAAAAACAACGTCAAAGAATCCGCGTTCAACAGTCGGAACCATCACCGAGGTTTACGATTACCTCAGGTTGCTTTATGCAAGGATAGGCGTTCCGCACTGTACCGTCTGCGGCCGCGAAATCAAGCCCCAAACGGTTGATATGATAGTCGATAAGATAATGACCTATGACGAGGGTACAAAATTTCAGCTTCTTTCCCCGATAGCCCGCGGAAAAAAGGGGGAATTTTTAAAAGAACTTGAGCAGGTAAGGAAAAGCGGCTTTGTCCGTGTTCGTATTGACGGAATAATATATGACCTTTCGGAAAATATAAAGCTTGAAAAAAACAAGAAGCACAGTATTGAAGTTGTTGTTGACCGCCTTGTTATGAAAAGCTCCATTCGTTCAAGGCTTACCGATTCCGTTGAAACGGCAACAAAGCTTTCCGGAGGACTTCTCCTTGTTGAAAGGGTCGGCGTTGACGAGCAGCTGTATTCACTCAATTACGCCTGTCCCGAGCACGGAATCAGCTTTGACGAGCTTACACCGAGAATGTTTTCGTTCAATAATCCTTTCGGCGCGTGCAAAAAGTGTTCCGGTCTCGGAGTGTTCATGAAGATTTCCGAAAAAAGCGTTATTCCCGATCCTTCGCTTTCAATCAGAAAGGGCGGAATCCGGGCGCACGGCTGGAACTCCGTCTCAGAGGGCTCCATCGCCGGAATGTATTATACGGCGCTTGGAAAAAAATACGGCTTTACGCTTGATACTCCTATCAAGGATATGAGTAAAAGCGCCGTTGACGCGATTTTGTACGGAACAAAAGGCGAAAAAATGAAAATGGAACGTCCCACGTCTTTCGGCGGAGGCATATACTACACCGATTTTGAGGGCATTATAAACAACCTCCAGCGCAGATACAACGAATCAGGCAGCGAAGCTTCTCGCGCCGAGATCGAGCAGCTTATGACGAGCGAAAAATGTCCGGACTGCGGCGGAGCAAGGCTCTGCAAGGAGGCGCTCAGCGTAACTGTTGGGGGAAAGAACATTGATGAGGTTTCAAATCTCTCAATTGAAAATTCGCTTGCCTTCATTGATTCGCTTAACGAAACACTTTCCGACCGCGATTTGATGATAGGAAGAATCATTCTCAAAGAAATATCCGACCGTCTGCGCTTTCTTTCAAGCGTCGGACTCGGCTATCTTACCCTTGCGCGCTCCGCCGGCACACTTTCCGGCGGTGAAAGTCAGCGTATCCGCCTTGCTACCCAGCTCGGAACATCGCTTATGGGTGTTTTGTATATTCTTGACGAGCCGAGCATCGGTCTGCACCAAAGAGACAACGAAAAGCTCATAAATACGCTAAAGCATCTGCGCGACCTCGGAAACACGCTTATTGTTGTTGAGCATGACGAAGACACAATCCGGTCGGCGGATCACGTTGTAGATTTCGGGCCTGCGGCGGGAATTAACGGCGGAGAAATTGTATGCAGCGGCAGCGTCCAAGACATTATCAACTGCGAAAGCTCGATAACAGGGCAGTATATCTGCGGTAAAAAAAAGATTCCCGTTCCCGAAACAAGAAGAAGCGGAAACGGAAAATTTCTCAAAATTTTCAATGCAAGCGAAAACAACCTCAAGGGTATTGACGTAACAATACCTCTCGGTGAATTTGTCTGTGTTACCGGAGTTTCCGGCTCGGGAAAATCATCGCTTGTCAACGAGATTCTGTATAAGCATCTTGTGTCCGAGCTTAACAATGCGCGCAAATTTCCCGGGAAATTTGACCGGATAGAGGGTACCGAAAACCTTGACAAAATAATAAACATTGATCAGTCTCCGATAGGCAGAACGCCGCGCTCCAATCCTGCAACCTATACGGGCGTGTTCAACGACATCCGCGAGCTATTTGCAAACACGGTCGACGCAAAAATGAAGGGATACACTGCAAGTCGCTTTTCGTTCAATGTTAAAGGCGGACGCTGCGAAGCCTGCAGCGGCGACGGAATAGTCAAGATAGAAATGCATTTTCTTGCCGATATTTTTGTTCCGTGCGATGTCTGCAAGGGCAGGAGATACAACAGCGAAACGCTTGCCGTAAAATATAAGGGGAAGTCAATTTATGACGTTCTTGAAATGACGGTTGTTGAGGGAATGAACTTTTTTGAAAACATTCCGAGGGTTTACAATAAGCTGAAAACTCTTTACGACGTCGGGCTGGGATATATCAAGATAGGTCAGCCGGCAACCACCCTTTCCGGCGGTGAAGCGCAGCGCGTAAAGCTTTCAACAGAGCTTTCAAAGCGCGCAACGGGAAAAACGGTATATGTTCTTGACGAACCCACAACAGGCCTCCACACCGCAGATGTTCACCGTCTTGTTGAGGTGCTTCATGCTCTTGTTGACGCGGGTAACTCGGTCGTTGTTATTGAACACAACCTTGATGTTATCAAGACTGCGGATTATATCATTGATCTCGGCCCCGAGGGAGGGGACGGCGGAGGCACTATAGTTGCCGCGGGTACGCCGGAGCAGATTGCCGAAGTGAAGACCTCCTATACCGGTCAGTATCTTAAAAAAATGCTTTGATTCAGACTTGCGGCTGAGCTTTGTAGATTTCAGCCGCAAGCTTTTTGTTCTGCTGCAGCTCTCGTTATCACGCTTAATACAGCTATGACTTCGGAACATTCAAATTGTTGCATTCATTAATCAATCTTTTTGAAAAAAGTTCCCAAAACACTTGACATTTCAGTGTGCAGTCATTATAATATTCAAGTGGTTTGAAACATATCCGGGTGTAGCGCAGCTTGGTAGCGCGCTTGACTGGGGGTCAAGAGGCCGCAGGTTCAAGTCCTGTCACTCGGACCATATCGAGTGTTCATAACCAACCTGAGAGTTGGATGTGGACAC
>JAEDEQ010000087.1 GCA_016293225.1 Clostridiaceae bacterium | reverse complement strand
ACACTTCGTTCAACACAATGATTAACACCTTTGTTGCACAGTCAAATTCCAACAATCTTCAGAGCTTTAAAAAGTATATTGACGAGAACCGCGCAAAGTTTGACGAGCTTTGCAACGATGTTCAGTTCAATTACACAACAAAGCTCAACATCTACAGAGTTCAGGACGGCGAAAACCCGATTCAGGTCAATCCGAGCACCCTGCTTGACAGCATGAATATGCAGTCAATGGCAAGCCTTGAGGGCTTTGTTGACATCAACAGCTATGTCAATCTCTGGAAACAGCTTGTCGGTGACAATGAAACCATAGGTAACTATTACGACGTAATTTACGGCAGACTGCCGAAGGATTACAACGAGGTTGTTCTTATTGTTGACGGCAACAACGAGGTCACGGAGCTCATGGCTTACGCTCTCGGACTCAAAGACCAGAGCCAGTTCACAGCAAACCTCATGAATGCGCTTGCCGGCGGCGAAAAGCTTGAAAGCGGCGACGCTGAAAAAATTTCATATGACGACATCATAAACCTCAGGTTCAAAATGCTCACCAACAGCGATCTTATGCACAAAGATGAAAAAACGGGTCTCTGGAGCGATATGAGGAACAACGCTATCTATGTGGACAGCCGGCTTAAGAACGCGATTGACATCAAGGTTGTCGGAATTGTCCGCCCCGGAGAGGACAACGTCCTTTCCATCGGCACCGGTTACATAGGCTACACCGGCGAGCTTATGGACTATGCGCTCAAGAGAACGAGGGAATCCGAGGTTGTTAAGGAGCAGCTTGCAAACCCGAAGAAGGACGTAATTACGGGTCTTGAGTTCTTTGACAAAACCGTCAACGATTTTGACCTTGCCGATATCGACCTCAACGAGATTGACTTCAACAAGCTCAACATTACACCGTTTTTAAGCATGGCAAAGGACATGGACCTTTCGCAGATTGACATTACGGATATGTCGTCAATGTTCAACTTCGGCAATATGTCCGACCTGCAGAAAAAGCTCATGGAGGGCTATCTTGACGACGATCAGGTGCTTGCGTTCAAGCAGGCGTACATTGACACGATAAACTCAAAGTGCTCGCTTGAAAAGACCTATGAAACCATCGGTTATTCCGATGAGAGCAACCCGACCTCTATCGCGCTTTATCCGAAAGACTTCGAGACCAAGGAAGAGGTCAACAATATGGTTGATTTCTACAACAAAACCGTCTCAAAGGACGGCCACGAGGAGCTGACCATCAACTGCACCGACTATATCGGCATTGCAATGAACATTGCAACGCAGGCTATCAACATAGTAACCTACACTCTGGTCATCTTTGTTGCCATCTCGCTTGTTGTTTCCTCAATCATGATAGGAATTATCACCTATGTTTCGGTTATTGAAAGGACAAAGGAAATTGGTATTCTCAGAAGTATCGGCGCTTCAAAGCGCGACGTTTCCAATGTTTTCAACGCTGAAACGTTCATCATCGGTCTTTCTGCCGGTCTGATAGGCATCGGGGTGACGATACTGTGCGAGATACCGATAAACCTGCTGCTGCGGACTCTTACGGGAGCGCCGATATCGGCTATCCTCCCGTTCACGGACGGACTCTTGCTCGTTTGCATCAGCGTTTTCCTGACCTTTATTGCAGGTCTTATCCCCTCCTCGCTCGCCGCAAAGAAAGACCCGGTTGAAGCACTCAGAACGGAATAAAAAAACGGGCAGTTTCAATACTGCCGCAAGCAATAACAGCTATAATTCATAAGCGACTCGCTGTGAATTATAGCTGTTGTTTTTATATTATTAAAGGAACCTCTGAATAAATCACAGCATACGCTTTGATGCACATCTTACTTGCATCTTTTCCGCCATATTGCACAAAAGGCGCTTGAAATCCGACAGGATTCCTGCGCGCCTTTTGCACAATCTGACGAAAAATCTGACGGCGTAATCTGTACATCAGATTTAATCAGAGCTTCCTAAATGTTATTCTCCGCTTTTTCCGAATTTGTTCTGAACAAAGAAAAGGAGAAGCGGAAGGGTTGCCCACTGAAGAAGAATGCCCGGCAGACCGGTGAGAACGCTTGAGTATATGCCCGAAAGGGTAACCGGCGTTCCCGAAACAAAAAGAACAACAAAAACGGTAACCGCCGCGCGCACAAGTCTTCCGAGAAGCTGAACCGAAAGCAGCTTTGCAAACGCCGGCATTTTTGTGTTCCTCAAAAGTCCGGCAAAAAGTCCGTATGCGGAAATTTCGCCTATCATCAAAGGCAGCATTGAGGCGGCCGGCATTCCGGAAAGGGCAAAGCTCAGAACGGGGGCAAGCGCGCCCGAAACAAGACCTGCATAGGGACCTGCAACAAAGCCGGCAATGATTATCGGAAGATGCATCGGCAAAAACGCCGCGCCCACGCTTGTTCCGAGTCCGGACGCCGCGCCGATAAAATGGAAAAGCTGCGGCAGCGCCACGGCAGAAACAAGCGCGGCGGCAAGCGCAAGCGTCTGCGCCCCGAACGAAAGGCGGGGAAAAGCTCTGGTATGCATAAAGATCGCTCCTTACAAATAAAAATAATGTAACCATTAAACAATAAAATCGCTTTCAAGTCAAGCGCTTTTTGAAAGTTTCGACCCTGCTTCGGAAAATACGCAGGCCGAATTTGTTAAGACAAAATGAAGAAAAATTATTTTAGTCAAAACAGCGCTGTTTATGTTTGACAAAGCTTCCATTTTGTGATATTATAAATTAGTCGATACTTTGAACGCAGCCGTGTTCAAAGGCAGACAAAATCTTAGTATGGAGGATTTAATATGTTCGGAGGAAATTACATTCAGAAATTTGTTGCTCTCATTTTGTTCATCGTATCGTTCTTTGTTGCCGGAGATATGTCAAAAGCCAATCTTGCCCCGGAAAAGGCCATTACCGAAAGCTCAACAAGAGCCGAATTTGTTTTTGAAAACAAGACCGGCTATCGCCTTGACATCAAGGTAAAGGTTGACAGCATTGAAAGAGAAGCCGTTGAACTCGGCAAGGGACAGTGGGTTTCCGTTCCGTTCCGTCAGTATTACAGCGACGGAATTGAAAACTACAAGCTTTATCCGACAGAGAAAACCACCCTGCACGTTGAATTTGTCAACAGCAAAGGTGAGGAAGTTTCGCTCACTTCGGGAACATACCGCATAACCGTCAGCTATAAGAGCACCGGTTATTCCGAGCAAAAGACCGGCAGCGCAACCTTCACTTTCAATGTTGCCGCAGATGAAATTCCCTCGGTTTCCTGAACCGCCTTGCAGCTTGCCGGCCACGGAAAAAGCCGCAGCCGGCTTTGACAGCAAAACAAACCGCACGTTCGCCATACGGTAAGCGTGCGGTTGATTTTTGCTCCGAGGGACTGTTTTGAAAACGCAGAACAGCCCTTTCCTATGACAATTCGATTATATCGTTCAAAAACGACAGGTCAACAACAAGCTCGTTTTGCCGCGTTTCCTCATAAATGCTCTGTGCCCCCATTCTGAACGCAAGCACGGCGTAATCCGTTCCGTAGATCATTTTCCGCGTCCTTTCGCGGACAGTCAGCGCTCCGGCAATAATTACCGTCAGCGAAAAAATCAGCGTTGTGCAAAAGCAGAACGCCCTCATGTTTTTTCTGCTTTCCTCCATTATTCCTCCGTATAGTTTTTAAGAAGCTTTGCAAGCGCGTTTCCGATGCACTGCCCGGAATACTCCGCCTGCTCAAGCGTGTTTGAATCGCTGCCGATTTCAAGCAGCAGCGAGCAGTGGGTAAGATTCATGTTATACATACGCGGACAGAAGTAGAGCGGCCGCATAAGCCCCTCAAAGCTTTCCTCGGCAATTTTCTGAAGCTGAAGGGCAAAAACAAGGTTCTGCTTCCAGTCCGGAAAGTCGGTCAGTCCGTTTCCCTCCTCCTGGCATCCGCTGATTATCATTATCTGAGCCGCCTTTTTGCCGTTTATCTCTGCAACGGGGCGGATTTTTGTTCCGTCTGTGCGCTCAATAGCGTCTCGGTGAACGTCAAGCACAACCTGAATTGAGGGATATTTTTTCAGATACTCCACAGCTGTCTCGCGAGAATTGTCATAGGCGCCCGTGTAGCGCTTGTCATGAATCTTTTTATCGTGGATATAGCCGATTCCGGCCTTTTCAAGCTGCTCGCAGATCGCCTTTCCGATGCGCACCATGTTTCTGCCCTCATCCTCACTGCGGGTAACATTGTTTGTGGGATAAAAATCGCGGTCAACAAGCTGGTAGGTCTCTGTTGTGTGGGTGTGAAAAATAAGCACCGAGGGTTTGTCGCCGCTGACCGAAAGATCCGCTTTCTGCTCAAGCAGCTGTTCAATGTTTATCCGGGTTTTGTTGACATTCTTAACCTTTACCGCGCCGAATTTGTCCGTCACGCCCTCGTTTGTGTACTGCCACTCGGAGATGCTACCGTCCTTTTTGTCGTTTTTGCTTTGCTGCTTTGCCTCTTTCATCAAGGCGGCGATATCCTCCGGCGTATCACTCAAGGAGGAGGTGTTTGCGCCGTCGTCCGCTTTCTCCTTTCCGGCTTTGCCGACCTTTGCGGCGGATTTTGCCGCTGCTTTTTCCGTTGCCTGAGCCTTGTCCGTTTTTTCGCTTTCGCTTTTAAGGGTGACCGCCGCGTGCGGAAGATACAGCTGTGCGCTTTTTACTGCAACCGACGCAAAAACCTCCGGCGCCTGACTGCCGAACTTCCAAAGCAGGAGCGTGCAGACGCCGACGCACAACACACACAAAACGGGTTTTATCAGAGCAGGCTTTTTCTTTTTCATAATTTCCTCCATGGACACAGCGTTTGGTTAACACCACTCCCTATATCTTTATGAGGAACAGCCGGTTAAAATTCACCTGAGAGCGAAAGGAGTAAAATGCTCTTTCGGTCATTTGACTATTGCAATTATATCCTCAAGCGCCATTTCCCGTTGCATTGCGCTGTTGATTCCCATTGCGATAAGCTCTGCCGCGCGGTCAATAACAAGGTCAATTTCCTTTGGCGTAACCATCATCAGTCTCTCCCGTCCGTGGTCGCCGAGCTTTTCAAGCGCCTTTGCCGCGTTTGCCCCCGTGCTTTCAAGGAGATCGAAGGCAAGCGTTGCTCCGTCAACAACGGTGGGAACGCCAACGGCAACAACCGGTATCCCGAGCGTTTTTGAGCTTATCTCCGTGCGCGTGTTTCCAACGCCGGAGCCGGGCGAAATTCCGGTGTCCGTGAGCTGAACGGTTGTTCCCAGCCTTGAAAGCCGCCTTGAAGCGAGCGCGTCTATAACGATAAGCGCGCAGGGGCGGATTTTTTTTGCAACGGCTTCAATTATCTCCGAGGTTTCAATCCCAGTTTTTCCGAGCACGCCCGGAACTATCCCCGCAACCGGACGCAACGGCATGAGTCCGAGCGACTTTGCAAGCTCCTTTTTAATGTGGCGCGTTGCAAGCAGCAGTGAAATGCACTTCGGTCCGAGCGCATCGGGCGTTATGCTCTCGTTACCGAGGCCTGCGGCAAGCACTGTTCCCTCCTTCGGCAGCAGCTTCAAAAGCTCTTCGGCCAGCACTTCAATCCTCCCGTCGGAAAGGTCGGCGTTTTTCATGAACGGCGTCACCTCAAGCGTGATATATTTTCCGACAGGCTTTCCGAGCGCCTTTGCGCCGTTCTCGTTTGTGACTGTTATTGTCGTAACGACAACGCCTTTTCTCTCTTCCCTTTTTGAAATTACTCCGTCCACCTCGCACGAGGAGAGGTTTTCCCGCTTTTCAAGAGCCAAATCTGTTCTGAAATTCATTTTTTTGCTCCAAACTGTTGAAAAATTCAAAAAAATATAGTATCATTATTGTCACTTCTGAAAAAGTATATCCAAAAATGCCGAAATCACTTGCATTTTCTTTTGAAAGATGTTATTATCTGTAATTGTATTAAGGGAGGTGTACCGGAAATGCCGAATATCAAATCAGCTAAAAAGCGCGTACTCGTTAACGCAACAAAGCAGGCCCGCAACAAGAGCGCCAATTCTGCTCTCAAGACCGCTTTGAAAAAGGCTAACGCTGCTATCGAAGCTAATGCAGCAGACAAAGAAGCTGTTGTCACCGCTGCCGTTAAGAAGATCGACCAGGCTGTTGCCAAGGGACTTCTTCACAAGAACAACGCTGCAAGAAAGAAATCAGCCCTTGTTCTTAAGCTCAATGCTTCAAAATAATTGCATTTAAAGGGGAGGCGGTTTTTCCGTCTCTTTTTTATCTCTTTATATAAATCAGCTGTTGCGTTTTGCGGCAGCTTTTTTCTTTTTTCGGCTTTGGAGATACTTTTATAAGTTGTTCTTAAACCGCACGTTCTGCTCTTCATTTTACGTCCGTCCGCTCCGCCGGGGTTACTTTTGTCGGTTGTGACAAAAGTAACCAAAAACACGCTTTTCAGTACGCCGCACTTGGAGTCCGAAATCAGATTTTGCGGGGGAAAAATCTGATTTCGTCTCCGGTGCGCCTACACATAAGATGGTTCTAAGCCCCGTTTTCAGAAACACAAATCCGCTCCAATGTTAAACCACACTCTGTCATGGTTTACAGTCGGATAGCTATAAAAAGCAAGCTTACGCTTTCCTTTTCTCCGCGGATTTTAGGAGGTAACTTTCAGGTTCTTTGTTTTTATTCAGAGTCCGTTTATTATATTGTTTAAAGAACAAAAAACAGGGCAGACACCTATATTCTTCCGCAAGAAATCCGCGAGCGGATA
>JAEDEQ010000014.1 GCA_016293225.1 Clostridiaceae bacterium | reverse complement strand
AAAATATTCCGGAGAATGATCCGGTGTTTAAATTGGTTGAAATATGCGAGAAATTAGATTACAGTAAGCTTGAAAAAGAGTATGTGCGTGCATGGAGAAAACTGAATCCTGCAACCATGTTTCCAAATCTTTGTTTTGAATTGCTGTTTGCCCTCATCATCTCTACCGATGAAGACCCTGAACTTGAAAGAAACAATTTTTCCGTTCTTCTTGTTTTCTGTGATACTTGCCATTGTTTTTTCTCACTTTCCGCAAGAAAAATACTACTAAATCTGACCCATTCTGTTGACCCTTGTTGACCTTTTGTTGACCTTTTGTTGACCTTTTTGCATTTTTCGGGCATTTTCAGAGGTAAATAAAAAATGGAAGAACCCGCCAAAACGTAGTGTTTTAGCGGGTTCTTCCATGGTGAGGACAAGTGGACTTGAACCACCGACCCCTTGCATGTCAAGCAAGTACTCTAACCAACTGAGCTATGCCCTCATGTTTTTTCAAACGACTCATGTATGATACACTATTTTTTACCGCTTGTCAAGAGTTTTTCTCTCTTTTTCTCTTCACAAAAAACGCACAAAAACGGGCGGCAGACTGTGAACAACGCGGTCTGCCACCTATGAGCTTCTTACTCAAAATACTTTACGAAATAGCCAAGACCAATGATGGGAAGAATTGTCTTGATGATTCCCTTGAGCATTGTGAGGAATGACTCAAAGAACTTGTTGGCGCCGTCTTCCTCTGCCGGAGCAGTCGTGATGATTTCTTCGTTCATGAAAAGACCTCCTTCTTTAATTAATCTTTTCATAATTTTAACATATATATCATTGACAGTCAATGAGAAAGAACAATATTTTCTGCAATTTCTTTGAAAACCGGCGCGCAGTCAACAGAGCCGCCCTCCCCGTCCTCATTAAGCACAACGGCAATATAATGCGGATTATCCGCCGGGAAAAAGCCGGCGAACCAGGTGCGGCAGATTTCTCTTTTTCCGTCATAGACTCCGCTTTGCGCAGTACCCGTTTTTCCGGCAAGCTTCAGATACCGGCTTTTTGCGTTCTTTGCGTTGCCGTTTGAAACCACCGAGGCAAGCAGAACGCGCATTTTTTTGACCGTTTTTTCCGAAAGGACGCGCCGCTTGTCCTCGCGCTTCTCCTTTTTGACCAGCCCGTCTTTGTTCGCAAGGCCGAACAGTACCGTCGGTCTGACGTAATATCCGGTTGCAAGCGCATGGTAAACCGCAAGCATCTGAACCGGCGTGATAAGAAGCTTTCCCTGGCCGAAAGAAAAGTTTGCCCTCTCTCCCGGAAGAGTCAGCAGGCCGCTTTGGGGAAGGCAGCCCTTTTCGCCGCTTATGCCCTCGGCAAGCTTTGTTTCCGCCGAAAGGCCGAGCGAGCGGCAGAACATCAGAAGCGAATCAGTGTCAAGCTTTTCGGAAAGCTTTATAAAATATGTGTTGCAGGAATTTTGCAGCGCCTCTTTCATTGTCTGCTCTCCGTGCTTTTTGCCGTTATAGCAGGAAAAAACGGTGTCCCCAACTTTGCAGGTGCCCGTGCAGGTGAATCGCATATCCTGCGAAATTCCGCACTCAAGCGCATAGGCGGCAACAACGCTTTTAAAAACGGAGCCGACGCTGTATGACCTCAGAGCCTTGTTCACAAGCGGCGCGTTTTCCTTTTCAAGCTCCTTTGCAAGGTTGTTCCTGTCATATTTCGGCACGCTCGCCATTGAAAGTATCTCTCCGCTTTCAATGTGCATAACAAGCGCGCAGCCGCTTTTTATCCTGCTGTTTTCAAGGGCGTTTTCCGTAATTCTCTGAATTTTTGAATCAAGAGTCAGAACCACACCGGCTTTTGAGGAATAGTTTTCATCGTTTATCTGCCTTTTAACGCCCTGCAAAACTCCTCCGGACGCGTCCACGCCGAAGCTTGCTGAAAGACTGCCTCCGTTTTCCTTCAGATAGTCATTATAGCCGCGCTCAATTCCGCTGCTTCCGTTTTTGCTTTTCGGGTCAACATAGCCGACAAGATGGCAGGCAAGGGAATTTTCGGGATATCTTATCGGAACGCGGAACGTGCAGATGCTTTCGTCATTTACCACCTCATCTGTTTTTGAAACATACGGCCTTTTGCTTTCAATAATCTCCTGCGCCCTCTCCTCGCCCAGAAGGCGTGTGAGAATCTGCTTTGTCTTTATTGACGGGGTGAAGACCGAAACCGGCTCTTCTTCGCCGTCAACAAGCAGATTTAAGCTGCGGTCATATATTTTTCCCCTGCTTTCGGCAATGAGAACGGTTTTGCGGCTGTTTTCCTTTGCCGCAGATGAATATTCCTCAGCCGTTACGGACAGTATTCTGACTGTGAGAAGCAGCAGACAAAGCGACACAAGCGAATACAGCAAGGCAACGCGTTTTCTCATTTTTTCCGTTCACCCTTTTTTCTTTTTTAATATTGTTTGAGTGAACGGGAAAATAATGCAAAACAAAGTCGAAAAAAATTTTCCATTATTTTTAAAAAACACTTGATTTTTCAAAAAAAATGACTACAATATACTTTAGCACTCAGATATGTCGAGTGCTAAAAATTAGCAATAACATGATTGGAGGACAAATACATGAAAATCAGACCACTTCTTGACAGAGTAGTTCTTAAACCCACCGAAATTGAGGAAACAACAAAGAGCGGCTTCATTCTTACCAGCGCGTCGCAGGAAAAGCCCCAGTTTTCCGAGGTTGTTGCAGTCGGCCCCGGCGGAATTGTTGACGGCAAGGAGACCGAGATGTATGTCAAGGTCGGCGACAAGGTTATTGCAGGCAAGTATTCCGGAACCGAAGTTAAAATTGACGACATCGAATACACCATCGTCCGTCAGAGCGATATTCTCGCAATAGTCGAATAATCTAACACAAGGAGGATAACAATTATGGCAAAACAAATCATTTACGGCGAAGAGGCAAGAAAAGCCCTTCAGGCAGGCATTGATAAGCTTTCAGACACAGTTAAAATCACCCTCGGCCCCAAAGGCAGGAATGTTGTTATCGACAAAAAGTACGGCGCTCCGCTCATCACCAACGACGGCGTTACCATCGCAAAGGAAATTGAGCTTGAGGATGCCTTTGAAAATATGGGTGCTCAGCTTGTTAAGGAAGTTGCAACCAAGACGAACGATGTTGCAGGCGACGGAACAACAACCGCAACCCTCCTTGCGCAGGCTCTTGTCCGCGAGGGAATGAAGAACGTTGCCGCCGGCGCAAACCCGATGGTAGTCAAAAAGGGCATTAAAAAGGCTGTTGACGCGGCTGTTGAGGCTGTTAAAAAGAACTCAAGCCCCGTAACAACAACAGAAGATATCGCAAGAATCGCAACCGTATCCTCGGCAGACGAAACAGTCGGCAAGCTCATTGCCGAAGCAATGGAAACCGTTACCGCGGACGGAGTTATCACCGTTGAGGAATCAAAAACCGCAGAAACCGGCAAAGAGGTTGTTGAGGGTATGCAGTTTGACCGCGGATACATTTCACCCTACATGGCAACCGACACCGACAAAATGGAGGCTGTTATCGACGACGCCTCAATTCTCATCACAGACAAGAAGATTTCAAACATTCAGGAGATTCTTCCCCTGCTTGAACAGGTTCTTCAGGCCAGCAAAAAGCTTGTTATCATTGCAGAGGACGTTGAGGGCGAAGCACTTGCAACGCTGCTGCTTAACAGGCTGCGCGGAACCTTCACCTGCGTTGCCGTCAAGGCGCCCGGCTTCGGCGACAGAAGAAAGGAAATGCTTCAGGACATTGCAATCCTCACCGGCGGTCAGGTAATCACCTCCGACCTCGGACTTGAGCTCAAGGAAGCAACCGTTGATATGCTCGGCAGCGCCCGCCAGGTCAAGGTTACAAAGGAGAACACCATCATTGTTGACGGCGCAGGCGACAAGGACGCAATCAAGGCCCGCGTCAACCAGATCAAAGCCCAGATTGAAGCTTCCACCTCTGAATTTGACCGCGAAAAGCTTCAGGAACGCCTTGCAAAGCTTGCGGGCGGCGTTGCGGTAATTAAAGTCGGCGCTGCAACCGAAACCGAAATGAAGGAAAAGAAGCTCAGAATTGAAGACGCTCTTGCAGCTACCAAGGCTGCTGTTGAGGAGGGTTCGGTTGCCGGCGGCGGCGTTGCTTTGCTCAACGCAATTCCGGCTGTCAGAGCTTTGCTTGAAACAACCGATGATCCGGATGAAAAAACCGGTATCAGAATTGTTGAAAAGGCAATTGAAGAGCCTGTTCGTCAGATTGCAAAGAACGCAGGTCTTGAGGGCTCGGTTATCATCAACAACATTATCTCCAGCGGCAAAATAGGCTACGGCTTTGACTTTGCAAAAGAGGAATATGTTGATATGTCCAAGGCCGGTATCCTTGACCCGACAAAGGTTACCCGTTCCGCACTCCAGAACGCTGCCTCCGTTGCGGCCATGGTGCTCACCACCGAATCGCTCGTTGCCGATATCCCCGATCCCGCGGCTGACGCTGCTCAGGCGGCTGCCATGGCTCAGGGCGGCGGAATGTACTAATTTAGATATTAGACATTGGATTTTAGATATTAGATGACCCGGTCTGCCGTGTGTGAACGCGGCAGACCGGGTTTATTTAATGTTCCTTAAATCAAAGACCTTTATTCAGTGCGCTTGCTCTGACAACACGGAGTGACGAGCCGTCCTGCTTATACACATTGTCGGCAGAAACATCGCTCATTGCAATTCCACGCTTTCCGCCGTGGAGCTTAATTGACGTCCTGAGACAGGACGGAGTTGAGCCGGAAATAAGGTGAATTTTTGAAATGCTGTTCCAGACATAAGCCGCAAAATATGCGCAGTTTTTAACCGGAGTCCATTTTCCGCTGTAGCTGTTAATCTTCCTTGAGATTCCGTTAAGCTCGCTTTCGGTAACAGTCTCGCTGAGTGAGTATCTTGCGCTTGCGCCAAACTTGTTTACGCAATACCTTTCAACATTGTAGTAGATACCCCTGCCCTCCTTGCGGGAATTCTTGAAAGTTCCGACAGAAACCGAAGCTCCCGGCTCAAGCTGATAAATACCTACCGTAAGCGTTTTATCCGAAAGGTTTTCGATATACAACCACGAGTGACCGGTTGAAAACACATTTTTAAGATATGAAACGATTGATACCCTTGCAACAATTTCGTCCGAACCGGCAAAAGCCGGAAGCGCAAACGAAAAAAGCATTACCGCCGCAAGAAGCAGGCTGAGAACACGTTTTGCTTTGTTTTTCATAATCTTCATTACTCCTTCTACCGTCCTTTCGGACAAAACTATAATTTTGTATTTCCATAATATACCAAAGTCAGAAAAATAAAATTATCCACGGTAAATTTGCAGCAAATCAGATAAAAAGCCGGCGAAATTCTCAGTATGGTCACTTGTCTATATACATCTGATAATAAAACGCCGCATCGTCTTCTTCCGCAAAAATAAGCTCGCCGTCCTTGTTCCAACCAACAAGCGGACAGGGGTAGTAACGGTACTTTTGCGGAATATCGTTCAAGTCGCAATTTTCTGAATCTATGCCGAGCTTTTCCAGCTCGTCATAATCAACGAGAAACCTTTTTCCGCTGCGGACAATATAATCAGCTGTCGGAATATGCAAAACCGCATAGCCCTCGCCGTTGACGGAAAACCCTTGAGCGGAAAGCGAGCGTTTATCGCTTTCGTAAAGGTTCGTCTTTTTGTTGTACAAAAGCTTTTCTCCGTTTTCCATAAACAGCGGAACATCGGTAAAATGTTCGTATTCATTGCCGTCTCTGTCGTAATACTTGCCCTCAAAGGGAACGCCGTAAAAACAACTTATGTACTTATTATACAGCGCCGTTCCAATCTTTGCGGAAATGGCAACACTTTTTTCGGAAAAAAACATGACTATTGCCGTCACGCTTAAAGCCAGGCAAAGGAAAATGCATATCGCCAAAGGGGCTGCTTTTCCTTTACTCTTTGCGGTGCTTTTATCTGTAGCGTTCAAAGGGTCAGACTGATTACCGGCAGAAATTGAAGAAGCCTTTCCCTTAATCAGAAAAGCTATCAAACAGGTCAAAGGAAGAGCAAACAGGAATACTACCCAGCCACAGCTGAATTTTATCCCCTTTCGGGCGGAATAGAAAGCACAGAATACAGCCGAGAAGATGAACGCCAGTACTCTCACGACAAAAATATAGTTTGTCAAGTTATCGCAGAAATAAAAAAAGTTCTCCATTTTTTCACCCGATTTCAACATATTTTTAGTATATATTGCCATGATACACTACATTTCTAAATTCATATTTGCAATTTGTTAAATAAGTAAAGTTTTTGCAAAGAAAAATCGAGGAAACGCATTTGCGTTTCCTCGGTCTGTTCAAATCAATTTTTCATCGAATCAGTCTCCGATGCTCTTAAACTTTTCAATAAGACCCTTGATGAGGTTGATGTAATTTTCAATGAAATCAAGAATCTGAGCAACGATTTCTCTTGCCTTATCCATTATAAATTCACCTCCAGTTTATAAATTGTTATTTTAACTTTAATATATTTGTAAAAATAAGTCAATACAAATTTGGAATTATAGGTGATTTTTATAATTGTTAATTTTCTCTTAACAATTATTTATGCGATTTTGCCAAAGGTTTTTCCTTTTTTCCCTCAATCAGCTTTAACGAAAACTTTGCAAGACGCTCTGCAAACGGAAAAAGCGCCGCCGTGCAAAGCAGGTTGAACAAAACATGAACGGTGCAGACAAAAACCTTTCCGTCCTCAATTTCCTCAAGCGCCGCAGGAAGCGGAACAAAAAGCGAAAGAAGCAAAAATGCCGCCGCTCCGAAAAGATTAAAAATCAGATGAAAAACCGCGGCGGCCTTTGCGGTTTTTCCGGCGCGCAGGGCTGAGATAAGGGTCGGCACCGTTGCACCGATATTCTGTCCGCAAATCATGAAAACCGCGCTTTCGCGGCTTATTGCTCCGACAAAAACCAGCGATTGCAGAACTCCCACCGTTGCCGAAGAGCTTTGCATGACCGCCGTTGAAGCAAAGCCGATAAAAACCGACGCAAGCTTTGACGAAAAGCGGAGAAACAGCGAGGACAAAAAGCCGTTTTCGTCAAGCGCCCTTGAAGCGTCCCTCATTGTGTCCAGTCCCACAAACAGCAGACCGAGCGCGCAGAAAAAAACGGCTGTGCTTTTAATGCTTTTTTTCTTTGCGGCAAGCGCGCAGAACGCCCCCAAAAGGATCAGGAAAGGAGCGGCCGCCGAAAAATTGAGCACGGTGAGCACGCTTGTAAAGGTTGTTCCGATGTTTGAACCCATGATAACGCCCACACACTGCGAAAGGCTCAGCACTCCGCAGTCCGCAAGCGAAACCGCCGTGACCGTAACCGCCGCCGAGGACTGAACAACCGCCGTTGACAGAGCTCCGGCAATTACGCCGAAAAAACGGTTTGAAGCATATCTTTGAAGAACGGTTCCCGTCCTGCTTTCAAAAACGGCTTTCATTGATTCGCTCATTTGCACAACAGAAAAAAGAAAGATTCCGACGCCGCACAAAAGGGCAAAAAAGGCTTTTATGTTCATTCTGTTCCTTTCAAAAGACAGACGCTCTCCGGCAGTCTCCGCCTCGGGTAACGGACGGCAGAGAAGACCCCGGGCAATTTATAAAACTTACCTGTAATATATACCGCCGTTTTCATGCCGGTATTACACAAAAAGCTGCAATTTATTTTCTCCGCCATATCTTGACAACTGCACAATTAATCATATAATTAAATTGGAATAGCTTATGCGGCGTTTTGCTGCGGCTGTTTGATGCAATTTTGCAGTAAATTATAAAATGAACGGAGGACAGATAATGTCAGTTAATATTATTCCTATGCCGAACAAAATTTTTGAATACGACGGGGAAAAGGTCTTCAAAGAAAACGACTTTTTCTTTGAAAAAAAGGACGGCCTTGGCGAAGAGGGCTATGAGCTTTTAATAAACCAGGACGGAGTTTTTGTTTCATACTCAACGGATAAGGGCCGCTTTTACGCAGGAAAAACGCTTGAACAGCTCAAAAAGAAAAACGGAAGTCTGCCGTTTATAAGAATCAGCGATTCACCGCGCTTTTCCTACCGCGCTTTCATGATTGACAGCGCGCGCCATATGCAGTCCGTTGATGAAATTAAAAAATACATCGAAGCCGCCGCGCTCTATAAGTTCAACGTTTTTCACTGGCATTTGACCGATGACCAGGGCTGGAGAGTTGAAATTGAAAAATATCCGGAGCTTACAAGGGTCGGCGCGTTCCGCAACGGCCACGGCTTCGGCAGCAAAAACAAGGCCGTTTACGGCGGATACTACACAAAGGACGAAATAAGAGACATTGTTGAATTCTGCCGCGAAAGGTATATCGACGTCATTCCGGAAATTGATATGCCCGGCCATATGATTGCCGCCATTGCCTCCTATCCCGAGCTTTCCTGCAGCGGAAAGCCCATCGGTGTTGAGCTCAACCCCGGCGTACACAGAACAATCCTTTGCGCAGGCAACGAAAAGGTCTTTGACTTCTGCTTCGACGTTATTGACGAGGTGTGCGAGCTTTTCCCGTATGAATACTTCCACATCGGCGGCGACGAAGCGCCCAAAAACCGCTGGGATACCTGCCCGAAGTGCAAAGAACGTATCCGCGAGGAGGGACTCAAAAACAGCGAGGAGCTTCAGGGCTACTTTGTCAACCGCATAATCGGTCACCTTAAAGAAAAGGGCAAAAAGGCCGTTGTCTGGAACGAAAGCCTTAAAAGCAAAATGCTTCAGCCGGGCGCCCTTGTTTCCGACTGGATGGACAAAGAGCACCTGTGCGAGGATTGGGCAAACAGCGGCGGAAAAATCATTATTGAGGACTTCTTCCATTACTATCTTGATTACAACTACGGCATCACGCCGCTTAAAAAGACCTATTCCTTTAACCCGATGCTTGAAAAGCTCGATATTGAGGGCAGAAAGAGCGTTATGGGCGTTGAAACGCCAATCTGGACGGAATTTGTTGAAAACTTTGACAGGCTTTGCTATCTCTGCTTTCCGCGCATGATGGCCGTTGCCGAAAGCGGCTGGACAAATTGGGGCAGAAGAAACTATCGTGATTTTGTCAGAAGAGCAGAAGCAAACCGTCGGCTGCTTCTTTCAATGGGAATCAACATGGCGCCGAAAAAGGACTGGGATCCCCTCCCCTTCGGCCGAATTAAAGATCAGCTTTCGCACTATACAAAATTCCTTACAAGAGAAAACCTCCGCTGCGTAAGAGCCAATAAAAAAGAGGACAGGGAAGCAAAAAAGCGGAAAAAAGGCGGAGCTGACTGATTATTATTTAACTTCACTTTAGCTTCATGATGATAATGTAATTACCAAAGATAAAGGAGGCAGACGGAATGTATTGCAGAAACTGCAACGCACAAAATCCTGAAAACAGCCGCTATTGCAATTACTGCGGCGCTCCGCTCGGCGACTGCGTACCGCCTGACCGCGAGCAGACCTCGCCGCTTAACAACAGCACGGCGATCATTTCGCTCATTGTGAACATAGTGTTTTTCAATATTCTCGGCCTTGTTTTTGCAATTCTTTCGCTGATAAATTACAACAACTACGAAGACGCCGTCCGCGCAAGGAACTTTACTCTTGCGGAAAGCTATAAAAGCTCCGCAAAAAAATATTCAAAGATAGCGATTATTGTTGCCGGAATTATTCTGGTCGTAGAAATTGTTGCCGTTGTCATCTTTTTTGTTTGGACCAGCATTTTCTCCGTGGGCGTATTTCAGACAATATTCGGCGAAAGCATAAACTGTCGAATTTAAAGAATCGGAGGTATAATTTATGTATTGTAAAAATTGCAACTCATATAATGATGACAACAGCCGCTTCTGCAACCAATGCGGAGCCGAGCTTGAAAGGGAACCGGAGCAGAGCGCTCAGCCGGACAGCGGATATACCGACCAGTATTCACAGCCTTACTCACAGCCGTATTCCCAGCCGCAGCCGCAGTATTCCCAGCCGGCTTACAATGCTACCGCCGAGCCGACACCGCCGCTCAACAACACCATGTCAATTGTAGCAATTGTTTTGAATATCGTCGTTTTCAACATTATCGGCCTTATCTTCGCAATTCTTTCACTGACAAATTATAACGACTACGAATCCGCGCTCAGAGCAGGCAACCTTGCCCTTTCCGAGCAGCTCAAAGCAAAGTCAAAAAAGTATTCCAAGGTTGCAATCATACTTTGCATTGTTGTTGCCGTCCTGGGCCTTATTGCCGGCATCATCGCCTTTGTCAGCGTATTCTTCTTTGCGGCGAACCAGGACATTTCCACTCTTGACCCGGAGTTTTTTGACGAGTTCGAAATTTTTTCCGAAACCGTTGTACCCACAATTGCATCCTATATTTCATAAAGCGCCAAAAGAAAGCGCCGTCCGTTTTTTCGGGCGGCGCTTATTTCTTTTTATGCGCAAATAATTATTTCAATGTAACAATCGTCACGCCGCTTTCGCCCTCGCCGAAGGTGCCGAGACGGAAAGACTTGACGTATTTGCATTTTCTCAGGTAGTCCTGAATACCCCTGCGAAGCACGCCCGTACCCTTGCCGTGAATTACGCTGATCTCGTTAAGACCGAGACGCATACACCTGTCAAGATGGCGTTCAAGCTCCATAATGCCCTCTTCAATGTTCATGCCCCTCAGGTCACACTCTGCTTTTTCCGCGCCGGCAACCTTGAATTCATGCTGCACTTTTTTCGGTGCGGTCTGCTTTTTTTCCTTGCGCCTGTTTTTTGAAAGGCGAAGATTACTTTTGGGTGTACGCATTTTTATTATTCCGGCGAGGACTTCAACCTCGCCCTTTTTGTTTTCAAGAGCGGTTACGGTTGCTGTCTTTCCGATATCGGCAAGCAAAACCTCATCTCCGATTTGAATCGAGGTCGGAACGATATAGTTCGACTCGTCCGCAAGCGCCGCCGTGACCGGATTTGTAATATCATCAAATTCGCCGAGACTCTTTTTGAGAAGCTGCTTTGCCCTGCGGGCGGCTTCAGCCTTGTCCGCAGCCTTTGCGCTCTCCTTTTTGAGCTGTTCAAGCTCGCTGACAAGCGCGTATGCGCTGCGCTTTGCCTGCTCAACAATCCGTTGTGCCTGCTGCTGAGCCTTGTCAAGCTCCTTTTTGCGAAGCTCTTCAATGCTGTCTTTATACTTTTTAGCGTCCGCCTTTGCCTTTGCCGCCTCAATGCGAATGGCTTCCGCTTCGTCCCGCTTTGCCTCAAAGTCCTGGCGGCTTTTTTCAAGCGATTCAATAACGTCCTCAAAGCTTGCATTCTCGCTTGAAACCAAAGCCTTTGCCCGCTCGATAACGCTGCTTTCAATGCCGAGCCGAGCAGAAATTGCAAAAGCATTTGACCGGCCGGGAACACCTATAAGAAGTCTGTATGTCGGCTTGAGCGAAGCTACGTCAAACTCGCAGCAGCCGTTTTCAACGCCCGGCGTTTCAAGCGCGTAGACCTTTAGCTCCGCATAGTGAGTCGTTGCGGCAATCTTTGCGCCCTTTTCGTGAATACGCTCAAGAACAGCCATTGCAAGCGCGGCGCCCTCAACAGGGTCTGTTCCTGCACCAAGCTCATCTATAAGCACAAGCGAATGCTCGTTGCTTCCGTTAATTATTCTTACTATGTTCGTCATGTGGGACGAAAAGGTTGAAAGCGATTGCTCAATGCTCTGCTCGTCTCCGATATCGGCAAAAACACGGTCAAAGACCGAAAGCTCGCTCCTGTCCCCTGCCGGAATCATGAGTCCGCACATCGCCATGAGCGAGAACAGACCGAGCGTCTTGATTGAAACCGTTTTTCCGCCCGTGTTCGGTCCGGTAATGATGAGCGAGTCGAAATCCGTGCCGAGCCTTATGTCGGTTGCAACAACCTTCTTCGGGTCAATGAGCGGATGACGCGCTTTGTTGAGGATAATCCTGCCGCTGTCGTTGAGGGCAGGCGTCATTGCTTTCATATCATAGGCAAGCTTAGCTTTGGCAAAGATAACGTCAAGCTCAACGGCACATTCGTAGCTCGACTTGATGCCGTCATAAAAGCTTCCGGCCTCGGCCGAAAGATCGAACAGAATGCGGTCAATCTCCTCCTGCTCCTTGCCCTGAAGAACCTTAATCTCGTTGTTCGCCTCAACAACCCCTGCAGGTTCAATGAAAACCGTGGCTCCGCTTGAGGAGGTATCGTGAACAAGACCGCTGATTTCGCCGCGGTGTTCAATCTTAACGGGAACAACGTATCTTCCGTTGCGCATGGTGACTATCGCTTCGCGCAGCGCTTTCTGGTACTGCGACGAGCGAATCATTTTGTCAAGCCTGTCGCGCACTTTTGAGGAAGCCGCTCTGATCTTGCGCCTGATGTCGTAAAGCGCAGGAGAGGCATTGTCGCTCATCTCGTCCTCGCTGATGATTGCCGAGGTAATCTTGTCCTCAAGATACTTGTTCGGAGTAAGAGCGTCAAAGTAAATGTCAATGGAACAGCGCACACCGTCGTTTTTGCTGCGCCACTGGGTAATTCCCCGGATAGACCGCAGAACCTCCGCAACGTCAAGCAGCTCACGCATGGAAAGCACGCTGCCGGCGTTTGCCCTTGCAAGGGCGTTATTGACGTTTTTAAGTCCGCCGAACGACGGAGCGCCAAAGCGCGCCATGAGCATATGCGCGTCAGCCGTCTGGTTGAGCAGCGCCTGAGCCGAGGCAAGCCCGGTCTGCGGCTCAAGCTTTTCAATCTCGCTTTTTCCGTCCTCGCTGCAAACGAACGAGGAAAGCCTTTCAAGAATTTTATCAAGGTCGAGAGCTATGTAATCTCTGTTCATGCTTCTCCCTCCTATTCTGTTATGGATTTATAAAAATCAAGTGTTTTGTACTTGCGCATGGTTATGTTTTTTAAGTACCTCTCGCTCACGTCGCCCAAAAGAAGCAGCGACGGCTTTGAAAGATTGAACGAAAAGACCTTGCCCGGCTCGCTCAGGCAGATGTGGCGCATCGCGGTAACAACGCCGGGCGGCAGGGTTACCGTCTTTTCCCCCGGCAGACAGCCGCTGCAGTAAAGCTTTCCGGAGCGCGGAGAAAAATACATCGGGTCGCTCTCAAATTTTCCGCACCGCGCGCAGCCCACAATCGACGGCATATAGCCGGCAAGCGAAAGGAAGCGAAGCTCCGCGGCAGCCTTGATAAGAGCCTTATCGCGTTTGTTTTCCGCAACAAAATATACCGCGTTCAAAAACAGACTCAAAAACTCGTCCGCAGCCTCCTCCCTGACCGCAAGCTCATAGGCAAGCTCGGCAAAATACTGCGCAAGCGAAAGCGAAACGATGTCCTCGCGCAGCGAAAAAAAGACTTCCTTTGCAGTCGCTTCCGCAACCGTGTATACTCCGCTTTTCTTTTGCTCAATCACAAAATCGGAATAGCACAAAAGCCCGGTGGAAGCAGAGTTCCTGCTTTTCGGGCTTCGCACTCCGTTGACAAAAGCCCTGATTACTCCGAGCTTTCGGGTAAGCAGGGTAACAAGTCTGTCGCGTTCACCGGTCGTTTGCTCACGAATAACAACGCCGTCCGTTTTAATAATCATAGTCTGTAAAGTCCCCGTAATCGTCTGTATACTCGATGTCCTCCCGCCTTTCCATTGCGGGAAAATCACTGTCAAAATTGTTGACGAATTCTTCGGCAAACTCCTCGGAAATCTCATCGCCGAAAAAAGGGGTTGCCTTTTTTTCATCTCTTGCGTTTTTATAGTTGAGATAATCCGAAACCTTACCGGTCTTCATAAAAATTTTCCAAAGCTCTTTTTTTCCCATAATGCTCTCCTTTGAAAAACAAAGTTATTATAAAATTACTTTGCTCAAATCAGAGAGCTTTTAAACAAGGAAAATTATTCTTGGAATATCTATTGATATTTTTTAATTGCCGTCCGATTGAAAAGCGGCTCTTAATCTAAGCCGAAGTTATGGATAAGTCCCTCGCGGTTGCGCCAGCCCTCTTTGACCTTGACCCAGCATTTGAGGTTGACGCGGCAGCCGAAAAAGCGCTCCATGTCCTGCCGCGCATAGGTTGAAATGCGCTTGAGCATTGCTCCGCCCTTGCCGATTATGATGCCCTTATGACTTTCCTTTTCGCAGTAGATTACCGCTTCAACGTCCATTAAATCGGTATCTGCTCTTTCGCGCATTTTTTCAACGGAAACTGCAACGCCGTGGGGAATTTCGCGGTCAAGAAGACGCAGCATTTTTTCCCTTATCATTTCCCCGGCAAGAACCCGTTCCGGCTGGTCTGTCAGAGTGTCATCCGGAAAAAAGTGTTCAGACGGGAAGGCGAGGGCGCAAAGCTCCTCGCAAAGAGCGTCCATTCCGTCGTTTTTCAGCGCGGAAACGGGCACAACAGCCTTGAAGTCATACAGACCCGAGAGGAGCGCTATGCGCTTCATGAGGTCGGTTTTGACCTGAACGGTGTCAATCTTGTTGATTACAAGAACAACAGGCATTTTCTGCGCACGGAACTTGCTCAAAAGCTCCTTTTCCGCGTCGCGCAGCTCACCCTGAGGTTCAACAACAAACATACACGCGTCAACGCCGCCGATGCTGTCCGTCACCGCCTTGTTCATCTTTTCGCCGAGCTTGTTGTGCGGACGGTGGAAGCCGGGAGTATCGGTGAAAACAAGCTGGGTTTCGCCCCTGGTGAGCACGCCCATAATTCTTGTCCGCGTGGTCTGCGGCTTATCGGAAACGATTGCAACCTTTGCCGAGATAAGGCGGTTGAGAACAGAAGATTTTCCCACGTTCGGACAGCCGACTATTGCAATAAAAGCGGTTTTTGTTTCTGTCATTTCTTTCCCCTCTTAATCAATGGTAGCTTAATATTTATTTCTCCGAAAAGCGTTGAGCCGAGAATAAGCACAGCCCCGATAATACCAAACAATGTTAACCCCTCCCTCAGCGCAAGCGCGGAAAGGAGGATTGCAACAACGGGGTCTATGTAGCTGAAAAGCGCCGTTGTCTGCGCCGGGAGCCGGCCTACGGAGCCGAAGTAAAGCGTATATGCAAAGCCCGTGTGAACAACGCCGACAACAAGCAGCAGAATAACCGCCTTTGCCGTGTATTCAAAGGTTGTCACATTCTCGGTTAAAAATACATACGGCGACACAACCGCCGAAGCGAAAAGGAGCTGAAACACCGTTCTGTCCGTATCTCCGATGTCCCTGAGCTTTTTGTTGAGGAGCATTACCGAAGAATATAACACAGCCGCGCCCGTGCCGAGAAATATTCCTTTGAGATCGCCCTTATTCACTCCTCCGCTTTCAAAAACGCCCGAAACAAAGACCATTCCGAGCAGCGCACAAAGCACGCAAAAAAGCTTTTTAACGGTCAGCTTTTCCTTAAGCACGAACGGCGAAGCAAGCGTAACAAAAATCGGCGCAAGATAATAGCACAGCGTTGCAGTTGCAACCGAGGTATAGTTATACGCCTCAAAAAGCAGTATCCAGTTGACGCCTATAGCCGCGCCGGAAAGAAAAAGAACAGGCAGGTTCTTTCTGACAGCGGCAAAGTCAATCCTTTTTCGCCTTATAAGGTTCAGAAACAAAAGGAACGCCACGCCGGCAAAGCCCCTTGTCATTGCAATGAAGCTTGACGGAAACGGAATGCTGCGGACAAAAATTCCGATGGTTCCGAAAACCGCCATTGAAAAGGCAAGCTTTGCCTTTGAGAATATTATATCATTATTTTTTTGATTTTGCATTATGTTTTGAATTTATCTTAACTGCGTTTTCAGCTTTTTTGCAAGCGGTGCAAGAGCCGCGCCGCAAACGCCGCAGGCCGCTGCCTCAACAAGTGCGTTGACACCGGCAAAAAGAGCCGCAAACATGAAAACATTCGTTGAACCGAGCTGTTCGGCAATCGACCTGATATAATCGGTATTATAGAAGAACAAGGCAAGCAGGCCGACAAAGCCGACGGTGTTGATGACCGCCGCGGAAAGGAACGAGACAATTCCGCTGACGGAAGCATTGACTTTTTTGCTCATTTTTTCAAAGATGAGCGCCGAAAGAAAGCCGAGCGCCATTCTCGGAATCATGCAGACGATAAAGGTCTTCACGGGGCTGATTGAAAACAGCGTTGTTCCGAACGCGCTGAAGCCGAAGCACTGAACGAAGCTTGAAACGCCGAAAGCCGTGCCGAGCAGAAGTCCGCCCCATTTTCCCAGCAGCGCTCCGCCGAAAGCGACGGGAATTGCAATCAGAGTTATCTCAATAAGACCGACTTTGAGGTATCCGAGCGGAGTAAAACTCATTACGGCAATAATTGCAACAAAGACCGCCGAAAGGGTGAGGGAAAATAAGCTTTTTTTGTTTTTCAATGTAATCATTCCTTTACAGATTATTATTGCGTTTGCTTTCAAACGTCATACTCTCTGCTCTTTCTTTTTCTTAAACAAAGGGGGAAAGCGTAAAACTTCCCCCCCGTTATTTACATTTTGTTATCTGCGGTCCCTTCTGTCGCCGCCTCTTCTCGGGCCGCGGCCTCTTGAGGGTCTTCTTTCGCTTTCGCCGTCATCTTCGGGAGTGAGTCCTTCAATCTCAATCAGCGCGTCGCGCCTTGAAAGGTTAATTCTGCCCTGGTCGTCAATCTCAACAACCTTGACGATGACTTCATCGCCGACTGCAACGCAATCTTCAACCTTGTCAACGTGCTTGACGTCAAGCTTGCTGATGTGAACAAGTCCCTCCTTGCCCGGTGCAATCTCAACAAAAGCGCCGAAGCTCATGAGTCTTGTTACAATGCCGCGGAAAATTGCTCCGACCTCAGGATCGTTAGCAATAGTCTCGATTATTGTGATAGCGCGCTTTGCGTTTTCAATGTCAAGAGCGGAAACAAAGATTGAGCCGTCCTCTTCAACATCGACCTTGCAGTCGCACTCGGAGCAGATTTTCTGAATGACCTTGCCCTGCTTGCCGATAACATCACCTATTTTTTCGGGGTCAATCCTGGTGGTGAGCATCTTCGGAGCGTACTTTGAAAGCTCCTTTCTCGGCTCTGCAATGCAGGGAAGAATAACCTCGTCAAGGATCTTGCAGCGCGCGTCATAGGTCTTTGAAAGAGCCTCCTTGATGATGGCCGGGGTAAGACCGTGGATTTTAAGGTCCATCTGAATGGCGGTGATACCTTTCTTGGTACCTGCAACCTTAAAGTCCATATCGCCGAAGAAGTCCTCAAGACCCTGAATGTCAACCATGGTCATGAAGCGGTCGCCCTCGGTAACAAGTCCGCAGGAGATACCGGCAACGGGAGCCTTGATAGGTACGCCGGCAGCCATGAGAGAAAGCGTTGAACCGCAAACAGAAGCCTGCGAGGTTGAACCGTTTGAGGAAAGAACCTCGGAAACAAGGCGGATTGTGTACGGGAACTCTTCAACCGAGGGGATAACGGGAAGCAGCGCCCTTTCGGCGAGCGCGCCGTGACCTATTTCACGTCTTCCGGGACCTCTTGAGGGTCTGGTCTCGCCGACGGAGTATGACGGGAAATTGTAATGATGGATATATCTCTTTGAGGTTTCGCTGTCAAGTCCGTCAAGAAGCTGAGCGTCGCTGATTGTTCCGAGGGTGGTCACGGTGAGCACCTGAGTCTGACCTCTTGTGAACATACCCGAGCCGTGAACGCGGGAAAGCAGGTCAACCTCCGCGTCAAGCGGGCGCATATCGTTGATTCCGCGTCCGTCAACACGCTTGTTTTCATCAAGCAGCCAGCGGCGGACAACAAATTTCTGAAGCTTATAAAGACATTCGTCAAGCTTCTCGGCCTGTTCGGGATATACTTCATCGAATTTTTCGTGAACCTTTTCGTATACGGGCTTGAGCCTTTCATCGCGGATTCTCTTGTCGTCGGTATCGAGAGCGGCCTTGACGTCGTCAATGGCGAAGTCCTTGACAGCCTCGAACATATCGGCGGGAACCTCCTGCGATTCAAACGGAATCTTCTCCTTGCCGACTTCCTTCTGAATCATCTTGATGAATTCAACAACTTCCTGATTGACCTTGTGGGCATACATGATGCCGTCATACATTGTTTCGTTGTCAACTTCGTTTGCGCCGGCCTCGATCATTGCAACAAGGTCTGCGGTGGAAGCAACGGTAACGGCCATATCGGACTTTGCTCTTTCCTCCTCGGTGGGATTGATGACAAACTTGCCCTCAACAAGACCCACCGAAACGCCGCTGATGGGGCCGTCCCACGGAATCTCGGAAATGGAGATTGCAATTGAAACGCCGATCATTGCGGTAATTTCGGGAAGGCAATCGGGGTCAACAGACATTACGGTTGCAACAACGCCGACGTCGTTTCTCATATCTTTCGGGAAAAGCGGACGAATGGGGCGGTCGATAACTCTTGAGCAAAGGACAGCCTTTTCGCTTGCTCTGCCCTCTCTCCTCTGGAAAGAGCCGGGGATTTTGCCAACGGAGTAAAGCTTTTCTTCAAAATCGACCGAAAGGGGGAAGAAGTCCACGCCCTCTCTGGGCTTTGCGGACATGGTTGCGGTGCAGAGAACTTCTGTCTCGCCGTAGCGGATAAGGCATGAGCCTCCGGCAAGGCCGGCCATTTTGCCGGTTTCAACAACAAGAGGTCTGCCTGCAAGGGTGGTTTCAAATTTTCTGAAATCCGGGAACATAATTTTACCTCACTTTTCTGTAATATACTTTTTGTTTTTTCAGTCTGCAAAAATGCAGACCGCATTTCGTGAGGCACGGCTTTAGCAATAAATTCAGCGCCCGTAAAACGGACGTTCAATTTAGTGCTAATCCGAAAACACTCACGTTTTTTGTTTTACACCGAAAAGGGCGCAAAACTGTTCAAACGGCAGACACGGCTTTTCACCGTGCCTGCCGAAAAAGCGCAATTATTTACGAAGTCCGAGTCTTGCAACGATAGAACGGTATCTTTCGATATCCTTCTTCTGGAGATATGCAAGCAGGTTTCTTCTGTGACCGACCATTTTAAGAAGACCGCGGCGTGAGTGATGGTCCTTCTTGTTGGTCTTGAGATGCTCGGTAAGGGTATTGATTCTGCTTGTGAGAACAGCAATCTGAACCTCCGGCGAGCCGGTGTCGCCCTCATGGGTAGCATACTCGGCAATGATCTTGCTCTTTTCTTCTTTGGTAATCATGGTTTTCACCTCATAATAATATTTGCGAGCCGTGCCCTCAGCAAACGGTCGGTGAAGCGCTCATTGAGCTTTGTCCGAAAACCGGGAAACAGGCATAACGCTGAAAGATTATAACACAGCGAGAAAAAAAAGTAAAGACTTTATTATAAATATTTTTGCACATCAAAAGCCCAATTAAAACATTATTAAAGTATTTTTACTTTTCCAAATGATAACTGTTGCCAAAACAGAATTTCTGTGCTATATTAATATCATTGTTTAAATATACATAAAATGGGGTAAAAAAAATGAAAAAGACATTAAAATTGGGCGCGGCGATTTTCATTGCGGCGGCAACGGCTTTCATTCTCTGCCTTACAGCTTTCGGCGTCTGGGACAACGAAAACACTCATTACTCCTGTTACGTTCGCAGCGAAGAAGAAACGTGGTTTGAATGGGTCGCGGACACTTTTTCAAAAAGAGCTATGATCGTAAACATAGAGGACTATGACGGCTCAACGCCTTTTCTTCCGTCATCTGTCCGTCTGTATGATGACGAAAGCGAGCTTTACACGGAGTACGCCGTCACCGACATAAAGCTCAAGCCGTCAGAAGATGACGGTACAAAAAGCATTTTTATTCCCTCCTCTGTCACCTCAATAGAGGGCGTCGGCTTTTGGCAGGACTGGGACAGCTTTTGGGACAGCGACTACTATTGGGACGAAAGCGGCAAAAACGAGCCGGATATTCAAAAAATCACGGGCTTTACTATCTGCTGCGTCAAAGGAAGCTACGCCGAAATGTACGCAAAGCAAAACGGCTTTTCAGTCAGGTATCTGGCCGACATTACAAAGGCCGGCATCAAGCTGAGCGCGGCAAGCTTTTATTTTGATTTTTATAACGATATTGAACCTGAGGTCACGATCACTCTTGACGGAAAAACACTTGTCAAAGATAAGGACTTCATCGTTGAATATGAAAACAACTGCCGCATAGGAACAGCCTATGTCAACATCAGCGGTATCGGCGATTACGTCGGAAACATTAAAAAACCCTTCTCGATTACGAAAATTCCGGCAAAGGAAATTTCCGTAGCATTTGATGAAAATGAAGTTGAGTATACCGGCTATAAGCGCTGCCCGTATCTCACGGTAAAATATAAGGACTGCTATCTCGACGAGGGTTATGATTACACCGTTAAATATTCAAACAACACCCTTCCGGGAACAGCAACGGTAAAGCTTACCTTTACCGGCGACATCTACACGGGAACAAAAACAGCAACGTTCAAAATCGTTGTTCCGGCGGTCAGCTATCCGAGTATCGAAGCGAATGCGGACGCCTCCGTCACCCTTTACTGGAGCTGGTACGGGGAAAAGAAGCCGGAAAGATACAACATTTACAGATATAATGCTGACAAGAAAAAGTATGAATACATCGGAAAAAGCAAAAACAGCTACTCGGGATTCACTGACAAAAAGACCGTTCAGCTTACGAAATATACCTATCGTATCGTTCCCGTCATCTCCGAAAAGGACGGAAAAAAATATAACGGCAAGCCCGTAACGCTCTGTGTAACTACTCCCCTTTCCCAGCCGACCGTCACCGGTGCTCTTTACAAAAAATCCATCAAGCTGACCTGGGAAAAGAACGCGAAGGCTGATGGCTATATAATCTATCGGCGGACGGTCAAAAAGACGAGCCTTTCCGGCCGTAAAAAGCTTGCAACAGTCACAAAAAACAGCAAACGTACCTTTACCGATACAACTATCAATCCGAAATATACTTACTACTATACCGTCTGCGCCTACAAGAAAATCGGCAGCAAGACCTATTACAGCCTTGACGGCTCCTATTGCCAAAGCAACACGCCCTCAACAATACTGGCCGGCGCACAGCTCAAAAAGCGCACAAGCTTTAAGGTCTACAACACCCAAGGCTCAAAGACAACCTACTATACCTACACAATTTCAGAAAGAGATCAGAAAGTGCTCAAGAAATTTGCCGACAAGCACTTCAAAAAAGGAATGTCGCGCGAAGAAAAGCTCAGGTACACCCTCAACTGGATCAACAAAAAAGTCACCTACGCCGTCGGAAACGATTGGAACAAAATTTCCGGCAAGGGTTTTGCCGACGCAATCTTCACCTACAGGCTCGGTCAATGCGTTCAGTATAACGGCGCAATGGCGGAGATGATGGCGTATCTCGGCTACGACGCTTATCTTATTCAGGGCTACCGCGGAAATTACAGCGCAGGTCGCTACTGGCAGCATTTCTGGTGCGAGGTTAAAATCAACGGAAGAGTCTATCTGATGGAAACCGGAAACTACGGATGTGACGGCAACTGGAGCTATTTCCTCACGCCGTACAGCGAGACGTCAGGATACATTAAAAACAAGAAAAATCTCGGATACAGATAATCAATCAAGGGGCTGTTCGCAAACGCGGCAGTCCTTTTTTGTGAAAGAAACTATCTGTGATAAGAAAAACAGCCCTCACACTGAGAATCCGACAAATTACTGCCGTAATCTTACAAAATTAAGAAATTTGTAAGAAACAAACCGAACAATTTTATGTTATACTGAAAAAGCAAAGAAAATTAAACTCAGGAGAGTGTAATATAAATGAAAATTCTGATAGTTGACGATGAAAAGGAAATTGCCGACCTCATTGAAGTTTACCTCAAAAACGAGGGCTATGAAACGGTGAAATGCTTCACCGGCTCTCAGGCGCTTGAAAAGGTGAAGCAAACCGTCTTTGACCTTGCAATACTTGACGTAATGCTTCCGGACGCGGACGGCTTTTCAATCTGCTCGTTCATTCGCCAAAAATACAAATATCCCGTGATAATGCTTACGGCAAGAACACAGGATATTGACAAAATTACGGGGCTTACCCTCGGAGCGGACGACTACGTCACAAAGCCGTTCAATCCCCTTGAGCTAACCGCAAGAGTAAAGGCGCACCTGCGCAGATACACGCAGTACAATACCGAAAAGGAGAGCGAAAGCCTCATAGAACTGCACGGACTCACCATCAACAGCGACACGCACAAGTGCTATCTTTTTGACGAGGAGATTCCGCTCACGCCGACAGAATTCGGCATACTTCTTCTCCTGTGTGAAAACGCGGGAAAGGTTGTTTCAACCGAGGACATTTTTGAAAAGGTTTGGGGCGAAAAATATCTTGACAGCAACAACACCGTTATGGTACATATAAGACGTATACGCGAAAAGCTCCACGAGCCCTCGCGCAATCCGAGATTTGTTAAAACAGTTTGGGGTGTCGGATATAAAATCGAAGAATAATTTTAAAAGCCTGCTTAGCGCTTTCAGGAAAAAGCTTAAAGAAAAAAGGCGGCGCAAAGCCCTTTTGCCCGATGAAAAAATGAGCACAAAAATCGTTAAGGATTTTTTGCGCTTCAACCTTTTTGCCGCCGCCCTGCTCTTGTTTTTATATGCGCTCGCCTATCTTGCGGCAAGGCAGTACGACTTTGTTTATTATGCAATGAAGAATATCATTGTTGACATCTTCGGCAACTACGGGGAGAAAAACCTTGTGCCCTGCAGCCTTTATATTCTGCTCGGCGTTTATCTTGTCTTCTTCCTTTTGAGCTGCCTCGGCTATTCAATTTCAACCCTCTCCAATTTCAACAAAACATGGCTCAGTCTTTCGGCAATAACCACGGACGACATACAGATTAAAAAGTTTTCCAAAAAATTTTCCGATGTTGAAATTGCGCTCAAGGACATCAAGCACGACGTTTTCAAAAACCAGCAGCTCGCTTCTCAGGCAGAGTCAAAAAAGAACGACCTTGTAATGTATCTTGCCCACGACCTTAAAACGCCGCTGACGAGCGTTATAGGCTATCTCAGTCTCCTTGACGAATGTCCGGAGCTTCCGGTAAGTCAAAAAGCAAAATACACCGGCATAGCGCTTGAAAAGGCCTACCGGCTTGAACAGCTCATCAACGAATTTTTTGAAATCACGCGCTTTGACCTGAACGAAATTACGCTCCAGAACAACCGCATTGACCTCGGACTTATGCTTTCGCAGATGGCTGAGGAGTTTTATCCGATGTTCAAGGCAAAAAATCTTTCCTGCGAAACAGACATCAGGGAAAAAATTGTAATGTTTGCCGATGCGGACAAAATTGCAAGAGTGTTTGACAATCTGCTCAAAAATGCGGTCAGCTACAGCTATGAAAACTCTGTTATTCTTGTCGGCGCAAGGATAAAAAACGGCTATGTAATAATAAAATTCCGCAACCGCTGCGACGAGATTCCGAAAGAAAACCTCGACAGGCTTTTTGAAAAGTTCTATCGGCTCGACTCCTCGCGTGCGTCCTCAACGGGCGGTTCGGGTCTGGGTCTTGCAATCTCAAAGCAGATTGTTGAACTCCACGGCGGCGTAATCAGGGCAAAAAGCTCGCCGGAGCACACCGATTTTGTTGTGATTCTCCCCTACCGCGACGCTTCTCTT
The DNA here is from genome assembly GCA_016293225.1 of Clostridiaceae bacterium. Classification (GTDB taxonomy): domain Bacteria; phylum Bacillota; class Clostridia; order Oscillospirales; family Acutalibacteraceae; genus UBA6857. Next base: position 9,122 of record JAEDEQ010000014.1, on the reverse strand, counting down.
GCAGAGATAGAAAGCGGATATGAGGATTAACGCCCTATACACTGAAAAGCAAAACCCGCACATTTGCATTTTTCGGCAAACGTGCGGGTTTATTTCATTGTCGGGTAGCAGAAACAAGCCGTAATTTCGTCCGGTTTCTGCAGCTTGGGCTTATACCTCGTAGTCCTCAAACAGTTTTTTTGAAAGAGTAATATGGCTTTCATCGCTGTTTTCAAAGGTTATCCTGCCCTGCTGACCCTGCGGACAGAGCATGTCTCTCGCCTCAAGCAGCTCTTTTGCATGCCTTGCCGCGCCCTCCGCTCCGTCAAAGAGCTTGACCCTGTCGCCCATTACGCGGCGTATCGCTCGCTTTGCAAACGGAAAATGAGTGCAGCCGAGAACCAGACAGTATTCTTTGTCCTTATCAAACGGAGAAAACAGCTTTCGCAGATATTCGTCCATTTCCTCGCTGTCAGCTTTTGAAGCTTCAACAAGCTCAACAATTCCGGGAGCGGGCAAGCCGATTATTTCAGCGTTGTTCTTAAAGCGTTCCACAAGGGCGGCAAATTTTTTCTCCCTCAAGGTCAGCTCGGTTGCCATGACTATGACGGTCGGACGGCCGCCGGAAAGCGCGGCAGGCTTGAGCGCCGGCTCAAGTCCGACTATCGGGAAATCGGGATATTTTTTCCGAAGCTCGGCCGCAGCGGCGCTCGTTGCCGTGTTGCAGGCTATCACAAGCTCCTTTGCGCCCATTGAAATCAGGCTTTCGGCGCTTTTAAAGGTCAGACTTTTTATCTCCTCTGTCGGTCTGACCCCGTAGGGTGCGTTTTTTGAGTCGCCGAAGTAAATATACTTTTCATTCGGCATGAGTTTCCACAACCGTTTGAGAACACTGATTCCTCCGACTCCGGAATCAATTACGGCTATAGGGCTTTCACAAGTGACCATGTTTTTCACCCCGCGCACTTATGCTTTGTGCCATTTCACGCCCTGCGCCGTGTCCTCAAGTACTATTCCGTGCGCCTTAAGGTCATCGCGGATACGGTCGGCCTCAGCCCAGTTTTTCGCCTTCCTTGCGGCGTTGCGCTCCTCAATAAGGCGCTCAACCTCAGCGTCAAGGCTTTCTTCGGCTTTCCTGTTGTAAAGAAGACCGAGAACGCCCGTCAGCTCGTCAAGAGCCTCGGCGGCGTATTCAACAATAGACCTGCTTTGAACACCCTCGTTGACGTTTGTATTTATATCGCGCACAAGCTCAAAAATTACGCCGATGGCGTCCGCGGTGTTGAGATCGTCCTCCATTGCGTCAACAAATTCCCTGCGGCGCTTATCAATCAGCGCCATGATATCGCCGTCATCGGGGCCGGCTTCCTCAACCGCGTTCCTGAGCGCAAAGTCAAGGTTACTCCGGCAGGTATACAGCCTTTCAAGCGAAGCTCTGCACTGCTCAATGGCGTCAAAGCTGTAATTGATGGGGCTTCTGTACTGGCAGGAAAGCATCAGCAAACGAATGGGCTCATAGCCGAACTGTTCGGCAACGTCGCGCACGGTGAAGAAATTGCCGAGAGATTTCGACATTTTAACCTTGTCAACGGTAATAAAGCCGTTGTGCATCCAGTAGTGCGCAAAGGGTACGCCGTTGCAGCACTCGCTTTGCGCAATCTCATTTTCGTGGTGGGGAAAAATGAGGTCCTGACCGCCGCAGTGAATGTCTATAGTTTCTCCGAGATAGCGTCTGACCATGGCGGAGCATTCAATATGCCAGCCGGGTCTTCCGTTTCCCCACGGGGAAGCCCAGTAAGGCTCGCCGGGCTTGGCTGCTTTCCAAAGGGCAAAATCCATCGGATCCTTTTTGACCTCTCCGATGTTGATTCTTGCGCCGGCCTCAAGCTCCTCAAGCGGCTGATGCGAAAGCTTTCCGTATTCCTTGAATTTTTTGGTGCTGAAATATACGTCGCCGTTCACGGCATAAGCAAAGCCTTTTTCAACAAGAGACGAAACTATGCTGATAATTTCGCCGATATTCTCGGTAGCCTTGGGATGAACGGTTGCCTCACGGATATTCAGACCCTTTGCATCGACCCAGAATTCCTCAATGTATTTTTCGGAGATATCCTTGTAAGTCACGCCCTCCTCGTTGGCACGGCGAATAATCTTATCGTCGATATCGGTAAAGTTCTGAACAAAGGTGACCTTGTTGCCCATATATTCGAGATAGCGGCGAAGAACATCAAAAACGCAAAGCGGCCTTGCATTGCCGATGTGGATATAGTTATACACTGTAGGGCCGCAGGCATAAATTTTGAATTCACCCTCGTTAATCGGCACAAGCTCCTCCTTTTTCCTTGTCAGAGTGTTAAAAACTTTCATTTTGAATCCTTCCTTTCGGTAATATTATCATCTTTATTTTTGTTCATTTCCTGTTTCAGCAGTTTTTCAAGCTTATCAATCCTGCAGTGGAGCGCGCAGAGCTCCTGAGCAACCGGGTCCGGAATATGAACCTGGTCAAGGCAATCCACACGCTTTCCGTTCTGCTTAACAACCCTCGCCGGAGCGCCGACGGCAGTTGAATTCGGCGGAATTTCGGAAAGCACAACCGAACCTGCCGCAACGTTTGAGTTGTCTCCGATTGAGAACGGACCGAGCACCTTTGCACCCGAGCCGATGAGAACATTGTTGCCGATAGTCGGGTGGCGCTTTCCCGTATCCTTACCCGTACCGCCGAGGGTCACTCCCTGATAGAGCGTTACATCGTCTCCTATAACGGTCGTTTCGCCGATAACAACGCCGGTTCCGTGGTCAATAAAAAGGCGCTTTCCGATTTGCGCTCCGGGATGTATTTCAATATTTGTTTTTTTGACGCAGCGCTGAGAAATCCAGCGCGCTGTAAAGAACATTCTGTGTTCAAAAAACCAGTGCGCTTTGCGGTACATTCTGACCGCCTTAAAGCCCGGGTAAAGGAACATTATCTCAACGGCGTTCCTTGCTGCCGGGTCGCGGTCTTTAACGCACTGAATATCTTCTTTTAATCTGTCAAACATGGGATCATCCTTTGCAATTATAAATACTCAAAGCTCTGCGTCTGACGTTTGCGTCTTTTATCAATAAAGAAAGCGCCCCGTAGGCATGACCCACGGAGGCGCAAAAACGCGGTTCCACTCCTGTTTATAACTCAGGCGGCTTTCAACCAAAGCGAAAGCCGATTCGGTCCTTAACGCAGACAAACGCCGCAGGATACTGTTTTCCCCCGCGAAGCTCAAGGGTGCATTTCAAAGCCCTGCGCCGGTTCCTTTCACCGTCCGGAGCCTCTCTGCAGGCGCATAAAGCTTTTACTTCTCCCTGTCACAGCCGTTATGATATTTGTGATTCACTATATTATACTACAAGTCTCCAAAAAATGCACTACTTGTTTTCTAAAAAATTAATTCTTTTTGCCGCCTCAACAATGTATATTATGCCCGAAACCACCGCCGCAACGGCAGTGAGGGCAAGAAGGACGTTGGAAAACACTTTAAGGTCAAACGGCAGGGTTTTTCCGAGATACAGCCATTCATTGAGCGCAATGATAAGAGCCACGGAAATCATCTGCGAGGCAGTCTTGATCTTTCCCCAGATGTTCGCGGGAATAACGATTCCGTCGGTCAGCGCTATCATGCGCACGCCCGTTACTGTGTATTCGCGCAAAAGAATGACAAAGGCGGTGAAAATGTGACATTCGCCGCCGAGCATAAAGCCCAGAAGCGCCGCCGTGATGAGCATTTTATCGGCAAGCGGATCAAGAAGCTTTCCGAGCGCGGTAATCTGATTCGTGCTGCGCGCAAGCTTTCCGTCAATAAAATCGGTTACCGACGCGGCAACAAAAATCAGAAACGCAAACAGGCTTGAATGCGGAATGTTTGAAACCAGAACCGCAAGGAAAACGGGCGCAAGCGCAATGCGCAAAAGCGTCAGGCGGTTCGGTGTGTTGAGCTTATTCTGTTTTTTGTTCGTATCTTTTTTCATAGCAATCAGAAAAGGTCTGCCCGGGTCTGCCGCCTGTCAGATAACCTCACCGACAAGGTCGCAGTCGTCCGTGGCAATGATTTTTACGTTAACAAATTCTCCGGGCAGCAGCTCCTCCTCGGTAGAAATGATAACGATGCTGTCAATTTCAAGGCAGTCCATATAAGTTCTGCCGATGTAAAAAAGGTTATCCTCGTCAAAGCCGTCAACGATAACCTTAAAAACGCGGCCGATTTTTTCCTTTTGCTTTTCCTCAAAAATCTCGTACTGCTGCTGCATAATAAGCTCTGCGCGGCGGTTTTTGACCTCCGGCTCAAGCTGACCGTCCATTTCCGCTGCCGCAGTCCCCTCCTCCGGAGAAAACGCAAAGCAGCCGAGCCGGTCAAACCGTGCTTCTTTGACAAAGCGCGAGAGCGTTTCAAAGTTTTCTTCGGTTTCGCCGGGGAAACCAACCATAACGGTAGTACGGATTATCACTCCGGGTATTCTTTCCCTGAGTTTTTCAACAAGGGAAAGGAGGCTTTTTTCGTCACCCGTCCGGTTCATTCTTTTGAGCACCTCAGCGTCCGCGTGCTGGAGCGGAAGGTCAATATATTTGCAGATTTTATCTTCCCCGGCCACGGTGTCGATAAGCTCGTCCGTCATACATTCGGGATAGCAGTAAAGCAGTCTTATCCACTCAATGCCGTCAATTCTGCAAAGCTTTCTGAGGAGCTTTGCAAGCATAAATCCGCCGTAAAGGTCGGTTCCGTAGCGCGTAATATCCTGCGCAATAACGGCAAGCTCCTTTACTCCGGCTGCGGCAAGGCTTTTTGCCTCCTCAATAATGTTTTCCATCTTACGGCTCCTGAACCTGCCGCGGATTGCAGGTATTGCGCAATATGAGCAGCAGTTTGAGCAGCCCTCGGCAATTTTGAGATAGGCAAAATGGCGGGGAGTTGAAAGAATACGGTCGCCCTCAATCGGCAGACAGAGCTTGCCCGGAAATTCACGCACTTCTTTTTTATCAAGCACCTTGCGGCAAATCTCGGCAATATCGCCGTTTTTGCCGATTCCGATAATGCCGTCAATCTCCGGTATCTCGTCTATGACCTCGTTTTTATATCTTTGCGCAAGACAGCCCGTAACGAGCAGCGCACCAACGCTACCCTCCTTTTTCAGTTCGGCAACGGAGAGTATGGTTTCAATAGCCTCCCGCTTTGCCTCCTCAATAAAGCCGCAGGTGTTGACAATTACAAGATCGGCGCCCTCAACCTCGGGCGATATCACAAAGCCCGCATTTTTCAGCCGGGCAAGCATTGCTTCGGCGTCCACCTGATTCTTCGGGCAGCCGAGCGATATCAACGCAATTCTTTCATTCATTGCTGAAGTCTCCTTCACCCTCCGCCAGAACGGCAAGAGCGTCTTTAATTTCGCCGTAGCCGTAGCCTGCGCGGACAAGGGCGTTTATTGTTTTTTGAACGCCCTTTTCGGTGTCTAAATTTTTGCTGTATTTTCTTGTTATAAGGGCAGCTAGCTCGTTTTCGTCAAACTCAAGCGACGAAACAACCTCCGAAATGACGGAGCGTTCAATTCCCTTTTTAAAAAGCTCCTGCTCAATGCGGCGCTTTCCGAAGTGCCTGAGGTCTTTAAGCTCGGCAGCATAGGAAAAAGCAAAGCGCCGGTCGTCAACGTAGCCGTAGCCGCGCAGCTTTTCAACCGCTTCCTCGGCGCCCTCTGAAAAGCCCTTCTGCCTCAGCTTGAAAAGTAGCTCCTTTTCGCTGTGGTCGCGGCGCGAGAGCAGCTCGGACGCCTTGTTGAACGCGCGGCGCACATTGACCTCACTTTCAAGCAGGAGAAGCTCCTCTTCCGTTATCTCCTTGCCGTCATAAAGCGAAGCAAGCAGGCAAAAGTCGCCGTCCACGGTCATTTTGTATTCGCCGTCAAGCAGAATATGAACTTTATTGTTCTTTCCGTTCTTCAGCCTGACTTTCATTTTATTCGTCATCGTCAACGGCGATGTCTATTTTTGCGCGCGCCCTTGAAACGCTTTTAACCGCAGGGCTCGCCGGTGCTTTAGGCTTCGGCTCGCCCTCATGACCGCCCTTGTTTTTTACCGCTTCAAAAATCTTTTTCTCAATCTCGTCGGCAAGGTTCATTTCCTTGGCAAAAAGGAGTTTAACGTTCTCCCTGCCCTGACCGAGCCTTGTTTCGCCGTAGGAAAACCATGCACCGCTCTTGCTTATCACGCCGTATTCAACGCCGAGATCCACAAGCTCGCCCTCGTGGGAAATTCCCGTGCCGTACATGATGTCGAACATGGCCTCCTTGAACGGCGGCGAAACCTTGTTTTTAACAACCTTTGCGCGTGTTCTTGAGCCGATGAATTCATTGCCGGGTCCTTTAATGACCTCGGTCTTTCTGACGTCTATCCTTATTGACGAATAGAACTTCAAAGCGCGGCCGCCCGTTGTAACCTCCGGATTGCCGTATACCACACCGACCTTTTCGCGCAGCTGATTGATAAATATGACAAGGGTGTTGCTCTTTGCAACAACGCTTGTGAGCTTGCGCAGCGCCTGCGACATGAGCCTTGCATGAAGACCCACATGGCTGTCGCCCATTCCGCCCTCTATTTCGGCTCTCGGCACCAGAGCGGCAACGGAGTCAACAACAATTATATCAAGCGCATCCGAGCGGGCAAGAGCTTCGGTGATTGAAAGCGCGTCCTCACCGTTATCCGGCTGCGAAACAAGGAGCGAATCAACGTCAACGCCGAGCGCCTTTGAGTAAACGGGATCAAGGGCGTGCTCCGCGTCGATGAAAGCGGCCTCCCCTCCGGCCTTTTGTGCCTCTGCAATGCAGTGAAGCGCAAGCGTTGTTTTTCCGGAGGATTCGGGTCCGTAAATTTCAACTATCCTTCCCTTTGGAAGTCCGCCGACGCCGGTTGCAATATCAAGAGCAATGGAGCCGGTGTGGATAGCCTCAACATTAAGCTCCGTAGTCTGACCGAGACGCATCACCGCGCCCTTTCCGTATTGTTTTTCAATCTGGGCAAGCGCAGTGTCCAAAGCCGTTTTTTTGTCTGCCATTGATATTCCTCCTGTGTCGTACAAATGTTCGCTTTGTATTATATATCATTTGCGCCCAAAAATCAACCGTTTTTCGTAAATAGTTCTCCCGATACCGGTGAAATTCAAAGTACGGCTGATTAATTGCACCGTCAAAATACTCAGCCTTACGAAAAAACGGCGGCGGTCTGCAAATGAGCCGCCGCCCGATTGCAGCCCGGCGGACGGAGTGCAATCGCGTTCTTTACTTACCGGTTTTCACTCAGCCGGTAACCTTTGAAAAAATACCCTTGATGATGTCAATAATCTTTCTTACAAAGGTCATGACGATATCAAGAATGTTGTTGACCTGAGCTTCCTTGTCTGCGGCGGTCTCCTTGTCAAGAACATTAACCTTTACGTTTGAGTCAAGCGCAAAGGTGGCAATGAACATATAGTTTGCCTTGTAGCAGTTGGCGGTAACCGAGGCACAGCCGTTGAAAGCGTCGCTTTCGCAGCTTATAAGGGTTTTGGGAATGTTGACGGAGATGAGGCTTGTGCAGTTTTCAAAAGCTCTTGCACCGATGGTCTTAACGCCCTCGGGGATTGTGAGAGTCTTCATATTAGTGCAGTTTGCAAAAGCAAGGGCGCCGATGCCGACAACCTGATACCTTACGTTGTCCTTATCAACAGCGGCAGGGATAACCACGTTTTCCTCAAAAATGAGACTGTTCGCGCATTTTGTGAGAATCATTCCGGTGCCGTCCGCGCTCAGTGTAAAGGTATAAGCCAGACCGTTCAGGTCGAGTGCAGACGCCGAAGCGGAAACTGCCGATGTGAGCATGATAAGTGTAAGAAGTACGCAAAGAGCCTTTTTAAAAGTTTTTTTCATTATAAAAATCCTCCTTAACAAATTATGAATCTATTATAATTATTTGTTAACAGAATGTCAACAAGAAAAAGCAGAATGTAAAAATATTTAATGGCGGCAGAAAAACTTTTTTTCAAAAACTCTTGCTTTTTGTAGGTTTATCTGCTAAAATATTTTTCGCTTATGGTTCACTATACAGTTTTAAGGAGGTGCTGAAGATGGCAAAATGCGATTACTGCGGTAAGGATGTTTCCTTCGGCATTAAGGTCTCTCACTCACACAGACGTTCCAACAGAACCTGGAAGCCCAACGTTAAGCGCGTAAAAGCTATTGTAAACGGTTCACCGAAGCGCGTTTACGCTTGCACTCGCTGCCTGCGTTCAGGCAAGGTTACTCGCGCAATCTGATTGAAATTGAAACTTGGGGCTTTTCTCAAAGCCCCTTTTTTCGTTTTGATCTTTCGGTAGAGTGACCGCTGTTTTATCGTTCAACTTGACAACAGGCGAAAATTGTTATATACTTTTGCCTGCAAAACGCCGGCGTGATGGAATTGGCAGACGTGACGGACTCAAAATCCGTTGGTAGCGATACCGTGCGGGTTCAAGTCCCGCCGCCGGCACCAGACCAATATAATCCGAACCTTTTTCCATTAGGAAACGGGCTCGGATTTATTTTTTATTTAAGCTATGACTGCTTCGGCAACGGTGTTGTCAAAAGAAAGACCTCAATCTAAGGCTTGTCCGTCGGCGTAAAATTAAATTTCTCTGCCGGCACCTCAAACACCTTTTAAAACAAAAGCAGGCAGCGTCGGACCGAGATAAATATTCCAGCAGTTAAAATGAGGTGGACGATATTAGGTATCATCTCTGCAAAACTCGACATAGCTGCTGTATTTGTCGAAATGAATCTCCTGACGCGGTTGACATCAATATTAAAAAAATATGTCGAATAGTCTACATAAATCCCCTTTCTTTATCAAAAAACAAACAATATCAAGCAGAATTGATGATTGGACATTGCGTAAATATGATGTTATTATATATTGAATTAAAGTTCCGATTATTGAAAGATAAAGAACTTTTCGCTCTTGCACCTGCGGAAATGAGTCTCCCGGCGGTGTAAAGCGGTAATATTTTTTTGTTTGTTTTTCGGAGGTTTTTATGTTACCGTCAGCAGATAATTATAATTGTTATGAAAGAGCTTCCGCAGACACCGCTTATGAAGGTTGACTTTATGAAGCTTTC
>JAEDEQ010000013.1 GCA_016293225.1 Clostridiaceae bacterium | reverse complement strand
CAAGCAGCTTTGAGTCCTCCGGAAGAATCGGCGTGTTCCTTTTCCACGGCTTTGCGGGAAAGGAAAGACGCACTCTGCCCTTGGCTTTACTGCCGTTAAGTTCTGTAAGATCGGAAACAAGATAAAGCCGCTTTCCGTCGGAGCTTTCATACGCATATTCACGAATGACCGCGGTTATTTCTCCGTAATCAGTGCAAAATGCTTCAACAGGCATAAAGACGAAAAGCTCAAACACAAAAAGAAGAAGGCAGGACAACGCAACCGACCCGAAAACAGTCGGCAGAAGCGCGCCCTGCCTGAGCTTTTTAATTGTCAGACTTATCAAAAGGCAAAACAATGCGCCGGCAAAGACGGCAAAAACCAACCGTCCGCCGCCAAAGAAGCAAAGAATGAAAAGCGTTGCAAGCATTGACAAGCCCACAGCCGCCAAAGGTCTTTTCAGCTTCATTATTCCGTCACCCTTTGAAATCCGATTTTGCCGACCGGACGGGTGAACTCCGACCGGCCGGCGGAATTTGCTCAGTCCTTGAAAAACAGCGGAAGCTTTTCAAGGAAAATAATGTCGTCCCTTTCGGCTGCGTCTCCCTCGGCAAGAATTGCTGCCTGACCGACTATGTTCGCGTCAAACTTTTCAACAAGAGCATGAACGGCAAGGAGAGACTCGCCCGTACTGATAACATCGTCAACGATAAGCACGCGCTTTCCCCTGAGCTTTTCGCCCTCATTTCCGTCAAGATAGACCGTTTGCATTTTGTCGGTAGTGATTGAACGGACATGGGCGGAAACCGGGTCTTTCATGTAAAGCTTTGCGCCCTTGCGGCAAACAAAGTACGGCTTGCCGCTCTGCTTTGCCATCTCATAAGCCAAGGGAATGCCCTTTGCCTCGGGCACAACAATATAATCAAACCCGGGACATTTTTTGAGAAGCTCCGTTGCCGAAGCGACGGTAATTTCAACATCGCCGAAAATTACAAAGGCTGCAATATCAAGTTTATCGTTAATTTTACAAAGGGGAAGCTCCCTTTCAAGACCGGCAATTTTCATTTTGTAAGTTGACATATCATTCACACTTTCTGTAATTTTATTTTTCAATCAGCCGGCCGGCCAGCCGAACTGCCTGCCGCCCATAAAATGGAAATGCAGGTGCCTGACAGTCTGTCCGCCGTCTTCGCCGCAGTTGTTGACAATGCGGTAGCCGTTTTCAAGGCCGAAATCTTTTCCTAACTTTGCAGCCACCTCAAAAATGTGGGCAACTATTGCGCTGTTGCCGCTGTTTATCTCGGCGGCAGAGGTTATATGCTCTTTCGGGATTATCAGCACATGAATCGGCGCCTGGGGCGAAAGGTCGTTGAAAGCAATGACCGTATCGTCCTCATAAACCTTGGTTGCCGGAATTTCACCGTTCGCAATTTTACAAAAAATGCAATCCATAATTGACCTCCTTGTTTCTCAGGCTTCGGCCTCAGGCTGAGCTTTTTTCGCCTCGGCTTTAGCTTTATTTTTTCTTTTTACAATTATAATTACAAGCACAATGATAAGAATAACGGCAACGAGCGGAAGTATCACCTGCATCGGACTCGGATAAAAATCCATCACGTTTTCCGCCGTAAGCAAAGTTCCGTCAAGCTCAAAATCGTTGAGCATATTTTCAACCGCCGCCTTGTCTTCATCGGTTGTCAGAATACATTCGAGCTTTACAACAAGCTCCTTGATTGAGAAGAAATAAAAGTCGGAATCAAACGAAACGCTGTATGAACCGTCCTTTGCTTTCTTTGCCGTTTCGCAGCCGATATAAAAGCCTGAAACATGGTTAAACTTCTTTTCTGAATATTCGGGCGTTCCGTAATTGATGTAGTATCCGCTGTTTATCGTGTCATTGTTGACATCAATCTGGCGCTGAGAGATAAACGACTCAACAAATTCCTTCTGCGTTTGCTCATCGGCGCCGAGATAATAGAGCATTTTTGTGTTATCTTCCAAATTGATAATTATTGACGAGCCGGTCTTTTCGTTTTTCCATTCCATATGACCCTCAGACGTATTGATTTCCGAAAAGGCGGGCGGTATGCCGAGCTTATAGTACTTTCCGTTCCACAGTGCAAAGCAGGGAAACGCAGAAACGCAAAGCAGAACAACGGCAAGCAGAACAGATAATGCTTTTTTCATAAACATGATTCCTCCGTTAAAAAACTTAGTTTATATTCCGAATTAAGAAAGCATTTTTTCAACAATACCCACGGCTGCCTCAAGAGCGCCCCTGAGCGCGGAAATATCCTTTGCTCCGGCCATTGCGCTGTCCGGCTTTCCTCCGCCCGAGCCGCCCGCAAGCTTTGCCGTTTCCCTTGCAAGGTTTCCGGCGTGGGCGCCAAGCTCAACGGCGCGCTTTCCGCAGCAGGTGCAGATGTTGCCTGTACCCTTTTCCTTTTGAACGGCGGCAATAACTCCGACATAGTTGTCGCCCTTGCTTTTGACAAGATCGCACATCTTGCGAAGCTCGGGAACGGTTGCGTCCTCAAGCAAGGCGGTAACAACCTTGAGTTCGCCGACAGACTTTGCGTTTTCAAGCATAGCCTGGGTTTTTGCGTTTGCAATAACGCCCGAAAGCTTTTCAATTTCTTTGTCCTTTTCCTTGAGCTCCTGCATAACGCCCGACGCCCTTTGAAGAACGTCCTTTGAGTTTGCAACCTTGAGGACTGCGGCGGTATCGGAAAGGAGCCTGAGGTTTTCATTGAAGAGCTTCAGACTGTTAAGACCGGTGACGCCCTCAATTCTGCGCACGCCTGCGGCAACGGAGGACTCGGAAACAATCTTGAACAAGCCGAGGTTTCCGGTGTTTTCGGCGTGGGTACCTCCGCAAAGCTCGGTGGAGAAATCTGAGATTTTTACAACGCGGACAACCTCGCCGTATTTTTCTGAAAACAGCGCCATGGCGCCAAGCTTTTTGGCTTCGTCAATGGGCATTTCGCAAACGTCAACGCTCTGCGCGGCAAGAATTTCGTCATTGACCAAGGCTTCAACCTTTTCAATTTCCCCGGTTGTCATTGCCGAGAAATGAACAAAGTCAAAACGGACAACGTTTTCATCAACAAACTGACCTGCCTGCTCAACATGGGTGCCGAGAACTTTTCTCAGTGCGGCCTGAAGCAGATGAGCGGCGGTATGATTGCGTTTTGTTGCGTTCCTTTTTTCTTTGTCAACGGTGAGGACTGTCTTTTCGCCGACGGCGATGCCCTCGCCCTCAAGGATTTTTCCGTGGTGAAGAATGACTCCGTCGCCCGTTTTGGTGGTTGCGGTAACTTCAAAAACGGCGTTTGCGGTTTTAATGACGCCCCTGTCTCCGACCTGGCCGCCGCCCTCGCCGTAAAACGGACTTTTTGCAAGAATAAGAGCGCCGTCGCCGTCTGTGCCGATAAACTCCGCTCTGTTTCCGCCGGAGATTACGGCAACAACCTCGCTTTCAGTTTCAAGCGTATCATAGCCGACAAATTCGGTTTTTTCAAGACCCTTTGTGACTGCGGCCGTGCCTTTCCAGGCTTCCGCGCCGGCGTCCTTCCTTGCGGCGCGGGTTCTTATTCTGTTCTCCTCAACAAGCTTTTTAAACGCGTCCTCATCAACCGAAAGACCCTTTTCCGCAAGGATTTCCTTTGTCAGGTCAATGGGGAAGCCGAAGGTGTCCTGAAGCTTGAAAGCGTCCTCGCCGGAAAGAACCTTTGAGGTGTTGTTTTCAATGAGAGTGTTGAGAAGCGAAAGTCCGGTGTCAACGGTCTTTGCGAAGCTTTCCTCCTCGGCCTTGATAACCTTGACAATAAGATCATGCTTATCCTCAAGATTCGGATAGGCGTTTTTGTTTTCTCTGATAACCGTTTCGCAAACCTCATAAAGGAACGGACGGTTAACGCCGAGCAGCTTTCCGTGGCGCGCGGCGCGGCGGAGAAGACGGCGCAGAACATAGCCTCTTCCCTCGTTGGAGGGCATTACACCGTCGCTTATCATAAAGGTTGTGCTTCTGATGTGGTCGGTTATAACGCGAAGCGAAATATCGCTTTTTTCGTTATCGTGATATCTGACGCCGGCAATGTCGATAACGTGCTTCATGATATTGCGGACGGTATCCACCTCAAAGAGGTTATCAACGCCCTGCATGATGCACGCAAGCCTTTCAAGACCCATGCCGGTATCAATATTGCAGCTTTTAAGGCGCGTATAATTTCCGTTGCCGTCGTTTTCAAACTGAGTGAAAACAAGGTTCCAGAACTCGGTGTATCTGTCGCAGTCGCAGCCCGGGCCGCAATTAGGCGAGCCGCAGCCGTATTTTTCGCCGCGGTCAAAGTAGATTTCCGAGCAGGGGCCGCAGGGGCCGGCTCCGTGCTCCCAGAAATTGTCCTCCTTGCCGAGCCTTACGATTCTTTCAGGAGCCACTCCGACCTCCTTTGTCCAGATGTCAAAGGCTTCGTCATCGTCCTGAAAGATGGTGACCCAAAGCTTGTCCACCGGCATTTTCATAACCTTGGTGCAGAATTCCCATGCCCAGGCGGTGGCTTCATGCTTGAAATAATCGCCGAACGAAAAGTTTCCGAGCATTTCAAAATAAGTTCCGTGCCTTGCGGTGATGCCGACTCTTTCAATATCCGGCGTGCGTATGCACTTCTGGCAGGTGGTCATTCTCCTGCAGGGAGGAGTAAGCTCGCCCGTAAAGTATTTTTTGAGCGGAGCCATGCCTGCGTTGATGAGCAGCAGGCTCTTGTCGCCCTGCGGAACAAGCGAAAAGCTGTTTGCCCTGAGGTGACCCTTGCTTTCAAAAAACGAGAGAAACTTTTCCCTAATGTCGTTAAGACCCATCCATTCCATATAATCCGATTCCTTTCTGAATAAAAATACAAAAAGATGCTCTTCCACACTCAATCGGGGTGAGCAAACGCCCACGGTACCACCCGAATTGTGCAAAAAGCACCGCTTTACGCGGTCAAAAAAGACCGCTTTCCGTTAACGCCGGAAAACGTCCGTCCTTTCGGCGGAAGCTCCGAAGCAGCACGCACCCTTTCGCAAATCCCTTGCAGAACCTTTCAGCCGCGGGTTCCGCTCTCTGAAGCAGGGCGAAAAAATGCGTTTCTTCATCAACGCCATTATAAATATAACGTGAAAATTTTACTATTACTCGCCTTTTTTGTCAAGAGTTTGAGAAGTTTTTGCAGCATATTATTTCCGGCATAAAGTAATTTCGGTTAATAAATCGAAATTACAACACAAAGAAAGAATAAATAAAAAATAAAAAAATTTTATTTTTTTCGGTGCCAAACATTGACTAATTATAATATTAATGATAATATTGTGAAGTTAGAAGCGAATTTGCGATTTATTTTGTTCATTTTGCACATCGCTTTTTTCTTTTGCAAATGTTTAAAAGAAAAGATTGGGAGGAAAATCTATGTCAAACAAACTTGAAAAAAAATACGGCCTATTGACGGCTATCTGTATGGTAGTCGGAATAGTCGTAGGAAGCGGCGTTTTCTTTAAAGCGCAAACCATTCTTGAAAAAACCAACGGCGATATGCCGCTCGGAATCCTTGCCTGGGTCATCGGCGGCGTAATCATGATTTTCTGCATCCTTGCCTTCTCGGTAATGGCTCAGAAATATGAAAAGGTCAACGGCGTTGTTGACTATGCCGAAGCAACCATCGGCGGAAAATACGCCTATATGGTCGGCTGGTTCATGACCACCATCTATTATCCCACCCTTACATCGGTTCTTGCCTGGCTTTCCGCAAGATACACCCTCGTTTTCATCTGCTCAGTAAATCCCGATTTTGCAATGCACATTGCGGCCTCCGACGGCGGCTGCGTTTACGGTCCGGAATGCCTTGCGCTCTCCTGCCTTTTCCTTGTTGCAAGCTATGCGGTCAACGCTCTTTCACCGAAGCTTGCGGGTAAATTTCAGGTTTCCGCAACCTTCATCAAGCTTGTCCCCCTGCTTCTTATGGCGGTTGTCGGCACCATCTACGGCTTTACCCACAACATGGCAGGCTCCGCAGATTCAATTCTTATTGAAAACTTCAAGACTGCCTCAGGCAACACCTCGGTTCTTTTCGGCGCAGTTGTTGCAACAGCTTTTGCATATGAGGGCTGGATAATTGCAACCTCAATCAACGCAGAGCTCAAGAACGCAAAGCGCAATCTTCCCATTGCACTCGTTTCCGGCGGCATTATCATTATCGCCGTTTACATTTTCTATTATATCGGCGTTGCCGGCGGCGCAGATGTTGCAACGCTCCAGAAGGACGGCGCAACGGTTGCGTTCACGAATGTTTTCGGCAATGTTCTCGGAAATATTCTCAATCTCTTTGTTGCCGTCTCCTGCATGGGTACTCTTAACGGTCTTATGCTCGGCTGCACAAGAGGTCTTTACTCCGTTGCGGTCAGAGGCTACGGTCCCGCTCCGAAAGTATATTCCGAAATCAGCAAGCACACCAATATGCCCACAAACTCGTCCGTCTTCGGCGTTCTTCTCTGCGCTTTCTGGCTTGTATACTTCTTCGGTGCAAACCTTACTCCGAAGAGCTGGTTCGGTCTTCTGAGCTTTGACTCGTCAGAGCTTCCCATTGTTACAACCTATGCTCTGTATATTCCGATTTTCATCTTCTTCATGAAGAAAGCCAAGGACGTAAACCCGTTCAAGCGATTCGTTCTTCCCGCGCTTGCGGTCATCGGCTCTTTGTTCATGGTCTTTGCCGCTGTTTATTCACACGGCATTGCAGCCTATCAGGCAGCGGCGGCTGAGGGTAGATTTGCCTGCCCGGTTCTTTTCTACCTCATTATTTTTGCCGTTATCATGGTTGCCGGTCTTTTCTTCGGAAAGAAAAAATCAACGGATTAACAGCTTACATTTTAACAGGGTCTGCCTCATTCAGCGCTGAACGAGGCAGACCCCCTTTTTGTTCTTTCGGTTTCTTCAGGCTTATGTATCAAGTCCGAAGCTAACCGAAAGAGCCTTATCAATTCTGTCCATATCAGTCTCGCACAGGTTTCCCATATGCTCGCGCAGCCGCTTTTTATCGAGCGTTCTGACCTGCTCAAGCAGAACAATCGAGTCCTTGGCAAGACCGCAGCCGTCTGCATTCACTCTGATATGAGTGGGCAGATTGGTTTTTGTCCGCCTGCTTGTTATCGCCGCGGCTATAACGGTCGGGCTGAACTTGTTTCCGACATCGTTCTGAACAATGAGCACCGGCCTTATTCCGCCCTGCTCCGAGCCGACAACAGGACTGAGGTCGGCATAGTAAATATCGCCTCGTTTAACATTCATGGCATTAACTCCCTTTCGTGTTGACAGTATTATTCTGTCCTGACTTTCTTTCTTTTAATCACGCGGGGAGCAATATTACCGTTATATTCTATGTTTCGTCCCGTGCCGTTGTGAATTCATAATCATATACGCCGGCACGCAGAGCCTTGATTTGATTGTTTTTATTAAGCGAAAGCACGGCTTCTCCCGGCGCACAGTCAAGTTTTACTTTTCCGGCAAAAATTTGGCAATCGCTCTTTCCTGCGGCAGATAGCGCTTCAAAAAGCGTTTGAAAGCCCTTTCCGCCGCCGAAGATATTTTCAAGATTTTCAAGATTACACTGAGTTTCGTCAAGACCAAAAGACAGCACGCCGTTTTCAAGCTTTAACACGCAGTTTTCAAGCTCCTTCGGTTCGGAAAGCTTCAGAGCAATTTTTTCCGGAGAAAAAAAGCTGAGACTCCCTCTAATCATCGTTTTCCCCTCGGCAAACGATACGTTTACATTTGTTTCCTCAAGCCTGAATGTCTTCTGTCCGCTGTTTTTTGTGCAGCCGCAAAACAGCAATAATATAAGCAGGAGCAAAAGAAGTACTTTTTTCATATGAAAATCCCCTTTTCAAAAGGTTTCATAAAAAGTATATTGAGGAAAGCTTTTGAATATTCGTCCGAAAAAGGCGGACAAAAGGAAAACAGCACCGATAGGAGCTTTCCTTCCCGGTGCTGTTGTTTTGATAAGTCGTATCAGAGCGAGGCTTTAAGAATTTCAAGTATATCGCTTTCATCAAGCGGCGCCCATGCGTTTTCAAGTCCCTCGTTAACGGCAATGTGGTGAGCCATTTCCTCAAGGCGCGACTCATCAATTCCTACGTCTTTAAGATGCATCGGCATTGAGAATGACTCGAAAAGTTTATACACGCTTTCAATGGTCTTTTCGGCAATATCTTTTTCAGGCAAAGAGGAATCAATGCCGAAGATATGCGTTCCGAAGCTGACAAAGCGCTCCATTGTGTTTTCGTTGAGGATATGCTTCATCCAGCGCGGAGTAATGATTGCAAGACCCTCGCCGTGAGTGATATCGTAATATGCGCTGAGCGCGTGCTCAATTCCGTGGCAGGGCCAGCCGGACGGGCTGTTGCCGATTGAAAGAATTTTGTTGCACGCAAGCGAGCAGCAGACCATGAATTCCCCTCTTGCATCGTAGTTTTCAGGCTCATCAAGAGCAATTCTCGCGTTTTTAATAAGGCTCTTGATAACACTTTCGCACATTCCGTCAGTCATAAGCGAGTGCTTTTCGCAGAAATACTGTTCGATGATATGGTTGATTGCGTCGGCGGCGCCGGCAGCGGTCTGCTTTTTTGAAACGGAAAAGGTATAGCGCGGGTCAAGTATTGAAGTATTGGGGAAGAGCAGCTCATCAAGATAGCCGACCTTGTCGTTCGTCTCGGTTCTTGAAATTACGCAGCCGCTGTCATATTCCGAGCCTGTTGCGGCAAGGGTAAGTATATCGACCAAAGGCAGAGCCGCCTTTGCCTTGACTTTATAGGTTATGAGATCCCACGGCTCGCCGTCATAAAGAGCGCCGGCGCAGATTGCCTTTGAGCAATCGAGAACGCTTCCGCCGCCCACGGCAAGAACAACATCAATATTATGCTCCTTGCAAAGCCTTACGCCGCCGAGAACGCTTGTTGTATACTTCGGGTTCGGCTCAATTCCCGAAAGCTCATACACTTCAAAATCGGCAAGCAGCTCTTTAACCTTGTCGTAAAGACCTATCTTTTTGATGCTTCCGCCGCCGTAGGTCAGAAGAACCCTTTTGCCGAGCGGTCTGAGGACATCAGGAAGCTTCAAAACGGAGTCCTTTCCGAAGATAAGCTTAGTCGGAGTACAATAAACAAAATTTTCCATAATTCAACGCACCTTTCTAACAATTATTCAAAATCCGCAAAAATTTCACGAAGCTCGTCAATGACGTCGCTCGGAAGTATACCGGTCTTTGAGTATCTGTCCGCAAGAACGTCGGCGCAATAGCCGTGAATATAAACCGCAGCGTCCGCCGCGTCAACAGGTCTGAGTCCGCGCGCGCAGAAGGCGGAAAGAATGCCGGCAAGAACGTCGCCGCTGCCGCCCTTTGAAAGACCGTTGTTGCCCGAAGCGTTGACGTACACCCTGTCGGAATCGGGAGAAGCAACAACCGTATTTGAGCCCTTGAGCACAACGTACACGCCGTATTCCTTTGCAAACTGTCCCGCGCAGGCAACCCTGTCGGCCTGAATGAGCTTTGCCTGAACGCCTGTCAGCCTGCTCATCTCGCCCGGGTGCGGAGTGAGAATTACGGGCGCCGGAACATTCTCAAGCAGCTGCTTGTTTGCAGAAATAATGTTCAGCGCGTCTGCGTCAACAACAACGGGAACCTTTGCGTTTTCAAGCACCGCCCTGAGCACCGCTTCGGTGTCCTCGTTAACGCCGAGTCCGCAGCCGATAAGAATTGCGTCAAACTTATCGAGAGAGGCGACGAGAGTCTCAATGCACGAAGCGCCGAGAGTTCCGTCCGCATTGCCCTCAAGCGGCATGAAAAGACTTTCGGTAAGCTTTGCGGTCATCGTCTGATAAAGGCAGTCCGGAAAAGCGCAGGTAACAAGACCCACTCCGCTGCGAAGCGCGGCTTTTGCGGCAAGGACTGCCGCGCCGGGCATCGTTCTGCTTCCGCAGATTGAAAGCAGATGGCCGAAGGTGCCTTTATGGGCGCACGGGTCGCGCTCGGGGAAAAGATTGCCGACCTCGGTCTTGTTATAAGTATACATTGAATTGTTGATGAAGTTATAGCTGTCCTCCGGAATGCCGATATTCGCAATTATGATATCGCCGCAGCAATCGGAAGCCGGATGAACAATGTGCGCCGGCTTGAGCGCGGAAATTGCGATTGTATAATCGGCAACAAAGCAGTTCGGGTCGCAGTAGCCGCTGTCGCAGTATACGCCGCTCGGAACATCAATTGCAAACTTGAGTCCCCGGGCGTTCGACATTTCGTTTATCAGCTGCATCATATCCTCGGAAATTGAGCCGTAAAAGCTGAAGCCGAAAACCGCGTCAACAACAACGTCCGCGCTTTTGACCGCCTGGACGGCCTTTGTTCTGTCCGCGTCATACCAAACAGTCGGGATTGCAATATCAACCGCCATTTTATACATATATTCAGCCTCGGGACTTCCGGGATAGCCCGACGCAATAACAACGGTAACATTATATCCGTTTTCGGCAAATTTGCGCGCAACAACAAAGCCGTCGCCGCCGTTGTTGCCCTTTCCGCAAACCACGGCAATATTGCGCCTTCTTGTTTTATCGTTTTCGATTATATTCCGGATATTGCGCGCGCAGGCCGCGCCGGCGTTTTCCATCATACGCTGATAGCTCAGACCGTATTTTGCGGTATACTTTTCGACCTGCTTCATTTCATCACAGTTAAGAAGTCGCATAATATTTCCACCTTTCAGAAATACAGTTTGTTTTCAAATCATTGTATCACACTTTTATATAAAATAAAATATTTTTTTGCCTAAGTCTTGAAAAAAATTTTGATTTGTGGTAAAGTAGCAAAAGATAACGCGATGAAAAAGAGAGTAAGCGTTCCTTTTTCGTTTCAGAGAGAAGCGGTTTTTGCTGTGAGCCGTTTTATCGAAAGAACGCTGAAGTTCACTTTGGAGCGGTGAGGCTGAATTACCGAGTAGGCTTCAACGGCTTATCCCCGTTAAAGGATACGGCAATCAGTTGAACTTCAACGGTTGCTCAGAGTGTTTGCTTTTTGCAAAAATTAGGGTGGTACCGCGGAGTATGATTATCAGGCTTCGTCCCTATTTTGGGGACGGAGCTTTTTTGTTTTGTCTCTTTGCTGAAACACACAGACGAAAGGAATGATTTCAAAATGAAAGAACAACTTGAAGCTATCCGTAAAAGTGCAGTAGCGGAACTTCAGAACGCTTCCGTTTTGCAGGATCTTGACTCAATCAGAGTTAAATTCCTCGGCAAAAAGGGAGAGCTGACCGCAATACTCAAACAAATGGGCAAGCTTTCCGCCGAGGAAAGACCCGTTATCGGTCAGCTTGCAAACGAAATAAGAGCCGACCTTGAGGGCAAAATTTCCGCAAAAGTTGACTCCATTAAGGAAAAGCTGCTTGAGGAAAAGCTCAAAAACGAAAAAATTGACGTCACCCTCCCCTCCGGAAGGGTTCCCCTCGGCCACAAGCATCCGCTTTCAATCGTGCTTGACGAGGTTAAGGATATCTTCTTCGGCATGGGCTTTTCCGTTGCCTCAGGTCCGGAGATTGAGTGGGATTACTATAACTTTGAGGCTTTGAATATTCCGAAAAATCACCCGGCAAGGGATACGCAGGACACTTTCTACATTACCGAAAATATGCTGCTGAGAACGCAGACCTCTCCCTGCCAGATTCGTGTTATGGAAAAACAGGCTCCGCCGATACGCGTTATCGCTCCCGGCCGTGTTTACCGTTCGGACGCCGTTGACGCAACCCATTCGCCAATCTTCCACCAGATTGAGGGTCTTGTTGTTGACAAGGGCATCACAATGGCCGACCTCAAGGGCTGCCTTGAGGACTTTGCAAAAAGCCTTTACGGCGAAGATACAAAGATAAGACTCAGACCGCACCACTTCCCGTTCACCGAGCCTTCATGCGAAATTGACGTTTCCTGCTTCAACTGCGGCGGAAAGGGCTGCCCGATGTGCAAGGGCGAGGGCTGGATTGAAATTCTCGGCGGCGGAATGGTTCACCCGAAGGTGCTCAAAAACTGCGGTGTTGACCCCGAGGTTTACAGCGGCTTTGCTTTCGGTATCGGCCTTGAAAGGCTTGTTATGTTCCGCTTCAATATTGACGATATGCGTCTTCTTTATGAAAACGACGTCAGATTCCTGAACCAATTCTAAGGAGGTGCTTTAAGAATGAATCTTTCAAAAAAATGGCTGCATGATTTTGTTGACCTTGATGTAAGCGACAAAAAGTTCGCCGATGAAATGACCCTCTCCGGCTCAAAGGTTGAAGCTTTTGAGGTTGAGGGAGAAGAGCTTAAAAATATTATCACGGGAAGAATCGACTCGCTCACCCGTCACCCGGATTCCGACCATATGTGGATTTGTTCGGTAAACGTAGGCAAAGACGAGAACATTCAGATTGTTACCGGCGCGCAGAACCTCAAAACCGGCGACGTTGTTCCCGTTGCAATGGACGATTCCTACGTTCACGGCGGTCAGCACATTAAAAAAGGCAAGCTTCGCGGCGTTGAAAGCAACGGTATGCTCTGCTCGCTCGGCGAGCTTGGTCTGACCGTCCACGACTTTCCGTATGCTATTGAGGACGGAATCTTCGTCCTCGGCGATGACTGCGACAAAACGCTCGGCATTGATATCCGCGAGGCAATCGGCCTTAACGACACCGTTACCGAGTTTGAAATTACCTCAAACAGACCGGACTGCCTTTCCATAATCGGTCTTGCGCGCGAGGCTTCGGCAACGTTCGGCGTACCGTTCAAAAAGCACGAGCCTAAGGTTAAAGGCTGCGGCGGAGACGTTAATGAACACCTTTCCGTTGACATTCTTAACCCGGAACGCTGCTACCGCTACTGCGGCGCAGTTGTTAAGAACGTCCGCGTCAAGCCCTCACCACGCCGGATGAGGGAAAGACTGCGCGCCTGCGGAGTACGCCCCATCAACAACATTGTTGACATCACAAACTATGTTATGCTTGAATACGGCCAGCCTATGCACGCTTTTGACCTGCGTTTTCTTGAGGGTAACAGCGTTATTGTCAGAACCGCAAAAAGCGGCGAAAAAATCACCACCCTTGACGGCGTTGAGCGCGACCTTAGCGAAGATATGCTCGTCATTGCGGACAAGAACAAGCCCGTTGCCGTTGCCGGCGTTATGGGCGGCGAATTCAGCGGCATTATGGACGACACAAACACAATCGTTTTTGAAAGCGCCTGCTTCAACGGTCCGACAACAAGAATCACCGCAAAGAAGCTCGGCATGAGAACCGAGGCCAGCGGAAGATATGAAAAGGAGCTTGATCCTGAAAGCTGTCTGCCCGCACTTATGCGTGCTCTCGAACTTGTTGAAGAACTCGATGCCGGCGACGTTGTAAGCGGAATTATTGACTGCGACAAATCGGTCAAAAAGAACAGGACTCTCCCCTTTAATCCGCAGTGGGTCAACGACTTCATCGGTATCAACGTCTCCACCGAAGAACAGAAGAAAATCCTTGAAGCCATTGACTTCAAAGTTGAAAACGGTGTAATTTCCGTTCCGTCATTCAGAAACGACATTGAGCACCAGGCGGATATCTCCGAAGAAATTGCACGTTTTTACGGCTATCAGAACATTCCGAACAGGAAGCTCGGCGGCGTTGCCAACGCAAAGCGCACTCCGGAGCAGAACATGGAAAGGCTTGTTTCGCAAACTCTGCTCGGCTGCGGACTTTCGGAGATTGCAACCTTCTCCTTCATCAGCCCGAAGCATTATGACAAGATAAGACTTCCGAAGGACGACCCGAGAAGAAGCGGAGTTGTCATTTCCAATCCGCTCGGCGAGGACACAAGCGTTATGAGAACCACCGTTATCCCCTCAATGCTTGACGTCCTTTCAAGAAACTATAACAACAGGAACGCGGCCGCTTCGCTCTTTGAAATTTCAAACGAATACATCTGGAACGGAGTCGAAAAGCTGCCCGATGAGAATGTTAAGGTTACCCTCGGAATGTACGGCGAGGACTGCGACTTCTTCAAGCTCAAGGCAGTTATTGAGGAACTTCTCTATGTCACCGGTGTTAACGGCTGCGATTTTGTTCCGGTAACGAACGACCCGACCTTCCACCCCGGAAGAACCGCCGCAATCATGCTCGGCGAAACTCAGATAGGCTACCTCGGTGAAATTCACCCGGCCGTCCTCAAGAACTATGAGATCGGCGTTAAGGCTTATGTGGGTCAGGTTGACTTTGCCTCGCTCATAAAGTACGGCAATCTCAAGCGCGTATACAAGCCGCTTCCGCGCTTCCCGGCTTCAAACCGTGACCTTGCTTTCGTCTGCGACATTGATGTTCCGGTTATGACGCTTGAAAAGGCAATTTCCGGCGCAGTCGGAAAGATTCTTGAAAGCATCACCCTCTTTGACGTCTATGTCGGTTCGCAGATTCCGGAAAACATGAAGAGCGTTGCGTTCAGCATTAAGATGAGAGCCGCAGACCGCACCCTCACCGATGAGGAAGCGGATTCGGCAATGAAAAAAGCCATTGACGCCCTTGCAAAAATGGGCATCAAGCTCAGAAGCTGAGATAAAAACAAAGCCGTACCCCTGCTCATGGCTCGGGTACGGCTGATTTATATAAAGAAAGGGAATTATTATGCTTTCAGAACGCGACCTGCAAAAGCTCAACGAGCAAAGCGTCGGCAACATGGAGCTTTTTGAAAAAGAGCAGAAATGCGGCTGCTTTTTCTGCGGAAAAATCTTCAGCTCCGAGGAGATAACTCAATACATTGAAGACGAGGAGGGCGACACGGCCGTCTGCCCGTTTTGCAAAACGGACTCCGTCCTTGGTGAAAGCTGCGGCTATGAGATAACCGAGGAGCTGTTAAAGGAAATGCACGACTATTGGTTCTGAGCAGAGCTTATATCTGCCTTGCTATCCGGTCAAACCTGTAGTCATTATCATAGCTTATCGTACCGGAGGAGCGGTACACGCTCAGAACAAGGCCGACGGCAAGATAAAGACTGACAACGGACGAACCGCCCGCGCTTATGAACGGGAGCGTGATTCCGATAACCGGCAGAAGCTTGAGGCACATTCCGATATTGATGGCAACCTGCGCGATTATCATAAACATTACGCCGTAGCAAATCATTGAAGCGGCATAATTGTTCGCGCGCTTTCCGACGTAAATTATCCTTATTGCAAGCAAGGCAAAAAGCAAAAGAACAACAAAGGCTCCTATCAGTCCGGTTTCCTCACATATTACGGAAAAAATCATGTCGTTGGCGCTTTCCGGCACCGAGCCGCTCTGAGTGTACGCACCCTTAAAAAGCCCTGTGCCGAAAAAGCCGCCCTCGCGTATGGCGTTGCCGGCCTGCTGCTGCTGATAAATTTCATTAGGATAGGACTGCGGGTCAATCAGCGCAAGGATACGGTTGCGCTGAATGTTATCGAAAACCTTATACCAGACAAGCGGCAGCGCCGCTGCAACGGCGGCAATGCCGAGAGGGAAATAAGCCCAATGCACGCCGGCAATGAACATCATTCCGACAAACATCAGCATAAAAATGAGAGCCGAGCCCATGTCGCCGGTATAAACAACGAGCGCTATGGGTATCATTGCATGGACGCAAAGAAAAAAAACGTTTTTAACGCTTGAAAGATCGTTTTTAAGCAGGCTCAGATGCTTTGAAAAGGTTATTATGAAGCCGATTTTAAGTATTTCCGACGGCTGAAGATAAAGCGAGCTTGTAATCCTCAGCCAGGAGCGCGCGTCCTCGCGGCCGCTCGGCGCTTCGCCGAAAGGTATCAGCAGAAGCATTAAAAACAGCGAGCCGGCAGCAATAACGGGCCACAGCTTTAAAATAAGATCGTAATCAATGAACGAAATTACAAGGCAGGCGGCAACGCCGAGAACAAGCGCAAGCACCATGACCTTTGCGTCTCGCGAGAGGAGCGCCCCGTCCGCCGTCCGGTGGGTTGCGGAGGAAACCATTACCGTTCCGACCGCCGAAAGGAAAAGGCACAAAAGCAAAAACAGCTTATCGGTTTCCTTAAAGGCTTTTTTAAGGTGTTTATATATCAAATCAAACCACGTCCTAAGCTTTATCGGTCATTCAGACTGAAATATCTCAATGATATTTTATACATCAATAATAATTATATAATATTTCAGGCGATATTTCAAGTGATTGCGTTGACTTCTCGCCGTTTTGTGATACAATATATCAGTATTAATATTAAGGAGAAGCCGGCAAAGCATCACCGGCAGGTTCATATGTTCATTACTCAGACCAACAGCGTTGAAGAAACCGAGCTGCTTGCGCAAAGGATTGCAAAAAAGCTTTCCACACCCGTTGTTGTTGCGTTTTTCGGCGGACTCGGAATGGGAAAGACCGCGTTCACAAGAGGACTTGCAAAGGGTCTCGGCCTTGACTGCGACGTTACAAGCCCCACCTTTGCGCTCGTTCACGAATATCACGGGGACAAAATTACGCTGTATCATTTTGATATGTACCGCGTTGAAACCTGGGACGACCTTTACTCAACCGGCTTTTTTGATTATTACCAAAAAGGCTCTGTGATTGCCTGCGAATGGAGCGAAAACATTGAAAACGCTCTTCCGGAAAACACGGTTCGCGTATATATTGAACGCGGCGAACACGACGAACAGCGCAATTTTAAAATTGAGGGATACGGTGAATATGAAAATTTTGTCTGTTGACACAAGCGCGGTCTGCGCTTCGGCTGCCGTTACGGAAAACGAAAAAATCATCAGCCTTTCTTCGGTCAACGCAGGACTGACTCATTCAAGAACGCTTTTGCCAATGATTGATTCAGCGCTCAAAAACTCCGAAACGGCTCTTTCGGATATCGACTTTTTTGCCTGCTCGGCAGGCCCCGGCTCATTCACGGGAATAAGAATAGGCGTTGCGGCAATCAAAGGTCTTTCCGACGGAACGGGAAAAAAGTGCCTCAGCGTTTCAACGCTTGAAGCGCTTGCATATAACCTCATCGGTCAGGATGTTATCGCCTGCTCGGTAATGGACGCAAGATGCAATCAGGTCTATTGCGCCGTTTTTGACGTCTGCGGCCAAAAAATAAGCCGCCTTTCGGACGATAAGGCGCTGACAATTGACGAGCTTGCAAAAAAGCTTGAGCAGTACAGCAAAAAAATCGTCTTTGCCGGCGACGGAGCAGAGCTTTGCGAAAGCAGAATCGGCTATGAGACCGCGCCGCCGCTTTTAAGATTCCAGAACGCCGCAAGCGTAGGAATTTGCGCGTTCAAAAATTTCAGCGAGGAAAAGCTGATTTGCGCTTCGGCGCTTTCGCCTGTCTACCTCAGACTTCCGCAGGCGGAAAGAGAACTTAAAGCAAAAAAATTAAACAATAAATAAACGCAAAGGAGAATTTACAATGATTGCATTGGGAGCAGACCACGGAGGCTACTTACTCAAAGAGGAAATTAAAAAGCACCTTGAAAAAAAGGGAATCGACTATATAGACTTCGGAACCTATTCGTCCGATTCCGTTGATTACGCAAAGATTGCTTACAAAACCTGCAAAAGCGTAACAAGCGGCGAATGCGAAAAGGCCATACTCTGCTGCGGAACGGGAATCGGCATTTCAATGGCGGCAAACAAGGTCAAGGGTATCCGCGCAGCCTGCTGTTCGGATTGGTTCAGCGCAAAGTATACCCGGCTCCACAACGACGCAAACGCGCTTTGCCTCGGCGGAAGAGTTGTCGGCGCGGGTCTTGCGCTTGAGATGGTTGATGTTTTCCTTTCTACCGAGTTTGAGGGAGGAAGACACCAAAGGAGAGTTGACCAGATTACAGCCATTGAAAACGGCACATTCGAGGACTGAGCCGGAAAATATATAATTATCGCCGCCCCGGTTGAAGCTTTCGGGGCGGCGGTTTTGTTTACTCATTACTTCTTTTTAATCGGAATCCAGATTTCGCAATAGTATTTTTCATCGAGCGTTCCTTTTTCATATTTTGACGGGTCGTCATAATACTCAACGCAATAGCCGGCGGCAAACTCATACTCTTTAAGTGGCGGAAGCCACTCGGTATAAATCTTGTTGTTAACATCCTGCAAGGCGTCAGGCATTGGCCCCACGCAGGGAAAGACCGCCCAGGTGAACGCAGGGATTGTTCTTGTTTCAAAGCCCTCAGGAACTTCCCTTTCCGGCAAATACGGGTCGGCAATCATGTATTCAAAAGTCTCCTGCCCCATTGTTTCGTCAATATTGACACCGTATGTTCCGCAGACAACGGCGCCTTTTCCGCTTTCAAAATGCTCTTTCCAGAAAAGCGGAACATTTTCCTTTGCGCCCTCATAGCTGAACTTTTTTACATTTGCAATAACGGTGAATGCGTCCTTGTTTACTATTTTGTAGTCCATAGTATAGCCTCCCTCAAGAGAAAATTTGATTTTCAGCGGAGCAAAGGATTTGAGCATGACGGCGTCCCTGCGCACGGCAACAGGCGTTACGCCGTGAAACCTTGTGAACGCCTTTGTAAAGCTGTCCGGCGAATCATATCCGTACTTTATGGCAATGTCAATCACCTTTTCATCGGTCGTTGCAAGCTCGTTGCCTGCAAGCGCAAGTCTGCGGTTGCGGATATACTCCGAAACCGTGAAGCCGCAGAGCATGGCAAAGCCTTTCTGAAAATAAAAAGGAGAAAGGTTCACACTCTCTGCTATACTTTTTGTTGAAAGCTCCTCAGTGATATGCTCCTCAATGTACTGAATTGAATTGCCGATGACCGCCATCCACTCCATGCGTTAAGCCCTCCTTTGCTTTGCTGCGACTACATTATAGCGCCGCAGGGAACTGCTTTCCCGATTATATTTGCTCTCTTTTGTCCAATTACAAAAAAGAAGCAGATGTGTTTTGCTTCGCCGCGTATACCGACTACACCTATAAGCTTTTCGTTTTCAAAAGCGCCGTAAAATTCAATGCCCGAAAGGTAGGCTTCATCGTTAAGACATTTTCTAAATTCCTCTGTACCCTCGGCGGAATAGACCGGCGCTTCATATTCCGAAAAGACCTCCCATGCAAGCGAAAGAGCCGCCGAAAATTCATCGGTTTCAAGCGGACGGATATCATTCGGCTCTTTTGTTAAAGCGTACATTGCCATATGAAACTCCCCCTTTCGGTAATCCTGTTCAATCAATCATTTTTTGATTCTCAAAGCCCTTATTGCGTTAAGAACGGCAATGACCATCACTCCGACGTCGGCAAAAACAGCAGCCCACATATCCGCTTCTCCGAGCGCGCCGAGAACAAGGCACGCCGCTTTGACCGCAAGCGCAAAAATAATGTTTTCTTTAACGATTCTGAGTGTTCTTTTTGAAATTCTTGCGGCAAGCGCAAGCTTTTGCGGGTCATCGTCCATTATGACAATATCGGCCGCTTCAATAGCTGCGTCGGAGCCGAGCGCGCCCATTGCAACGCCTATATCAGCCCTTGAAAGCACAGGCGCGTCGTTAATTCCGTCGCCGACAAAAACAAGCTTTTCCTTTTCCCCTTTTTCCGCAAGCAGCTTTTCAACCTGCGCAACCTTATCCTCCGGAAGAAGCTGCGCTTCGTAAGAGTCAAGACCCGTTTGAGCCGCAACGCGCTTTGCGGCTTTTTCGCTGTCGCCGGTGAGCATAACAGTCTTTTTTGCGCCGCTTTGCTTCAGGCTTTCAACGGCTTTTGCGGAATTCGGCTTAACAACGTCGGAAATAACTATGCAGCCGGCGTATTTTCCGTCAACGGCAGTATAAACAACCGTTCCCTCGTCGTGCTGCTCCCCGACCGAAACGCCCTGAGCATTCATCAGCCTGATATTGCCGGCAAAGACCTGCTTTCCGTCAACAACCGCCGAAACACCGCAGCCCGGAATTTCGTGAATATCCGAAACCCTTTTCCGGTCAGGCTCCTTTGTGCAGGCTTTTTTCAGGCTTTCGCTTATGGGATGGCTTGAGCCGCTTTCGGCGTGAGAGGCGTAATACAAAAGGCTGTCCTTATCAAATTCTTTTTCCGGATAAATGCCCGTAACCTCAAAAACGCCTTCGGTGAGGGTTCCGGTCTTATCAAAAACAAAGTATTTTGCCTGAGAGAGCGCTTCAAGATAGTTTGAGCCTTTAACCAGAATACCGTTGCCTGAAGCGCAGCCGATTCCGGCAAAAAAGGAAAGCGGTATTGAAATTACAAGAGCGCACGGGCAGCTGATTACAAGGAAGGTCAGCGCCCTTGTTATCCACTCGCCCCACAGCGCAGGAACGCCCATAATAAGCCTTGCAACGGGCGGAAGAAGAGCAAGCGCAAGCGCGCCGCCGCAAACAACCGGGGTGTAATACCTTGAAAACCTTGTGATGAAATTTTCCGATTTTGATTTCTTCATGCTCGAATTTTCAACAAGCTCGAGTATTTTTGAAACCGTGGATTCGCCGAACTCCTTTGAGGTCTTAACACGAATCACACCGGAAAGATTGACACAGCCGCTGATTACGGCGTCACCCTGACCGGCGCTTTTTGGAACGCTTTCGCCGGTCAGCGCGCTTGCGTCAAGCGTTGTGCTGCCTGAAATTACAACTCCGTCAATGGGTACTTTTTCGCCCGGGTTAACAATAATCTCCGAACCCGGCGCAACCTCGGCCGGATCAACGCGGCTGAGCTTTCCGTCAACCTCGATATTCGCATAATCGGGGCGAATATCCATGAGGTCGGCGATATTCTTTCGGCTTTTTCCGACCGCAACGCTCTGAAACAGCTCGCCCGTCTGATAAAAGAGCATTACGGCAACGGCCTCGCGGAAATCGCCGAGCGCATAGGCGCCGACAGTTGCAACCGCCATAAGAAAATTTTCGTCAAATATCCGCCCTTTGAATATGCCCCTTATCGCCTTTTTCAGTATATCAAAGCCTATCACGGCATAAGGGACAAGATACAAAACAGCCTGAATCCATCTATTAAGCTCAACGAATTTGAAAAGTACCGTCAGCGCGGCAACCGTTACAGCCGATACGATTATCCGAAGCAGCTCTTTTTTTTGCTTTCTGCTCATATTTTCAACCCCCGATAACAGTACAGTCAGATGTATATCTCGCAGTCGTCCTCAACCTTTTTACAGTTTTTGACAACTTTTTTCATTGTTTCGTTGATATCGGCTCCGTCGGCAAACTCGACCTTCATTTTCTGCGTCATGAACGAAATTGTTGCTGCGGCAACGCCCTCGGTCTTTGCGGCGGCGGCCTCCATTTTTGCAGCGCAGCTTGCGCAGTCAACTTCGATTGCATAGGTCTTTTTCATAATATCAGATCCTTTCGGCAAAAGTCAATGAACAATTGAACAGTTGAGCAACCGTTCATCTGTTACCTGTATTATAGTTGAATGTATGCTCAACTGTCAATAGCTTTTGCAAAAAAAAATTGAAAAATTTTAAAACAGCCTGCCTGAACGCAACAGACGCGTATCAGGAGCAAAAACAAGCAGGCTTTTTGGCGCTGTTTTGTAAGTGTTATACAATAATTCTTGCAAGTCTGTGTTATTTTTTTCTTAACTTGTTTGTAACATTTCCATAAAACTATTTACTTTTATACCGATTGGTGTATAATAATAGAGAGTAATTATATGCTATCTTGTTTAAGTTGACAAAATGCAAACAACATATGGTATAAAAACTATCAGTACTTACTTTTTTGAATGTCCAAAAAACAGGGAGTGTTTATTTATGAAATTCAAAAAAATAATCTCAGTTGCACTAACCTTGCTGCTGCTTTTTTCCGTGGCTCCGACAGGCGTCTTTACCCTTGGCGCCTCTGCGGTTCAAAGCGACGCCTATGCAACGGTTATCTCTGCTTCAGACTTTCAAAGCAGCGACAACACCGTGCATTATCTTGAAATTCTTCGCCGGATGGTGGCGGCTGGCTATACGTCCGCTCCGGACGGAATCCTTTGCGGCGGCGACTATAACGGCGGCACCGGAACGGCGGCCGATGTTCAAAAGGTCATGGACAATACACGGACAATCTATCCCGATATGACGGACGACAAGTTCGTTATTGTTCAGGGCAACCATGACGACCCGCCGCATTCGCTTCTTACGCCGTCGGGCTTCCATGAGTTTGAGCATTTTGTTGTTTATTCAATCAACGAAGATGATTTCAAAATAAGTCAGAGCGGAAGAAGCGGTTATGATGCAATTGTACAGGCGCGTGCGGACGATATCCGCGAAAACCTGAGCAATATGATTGCAACAGGCGACACACGTCCCGTTTTTGTTATTTCCCACGTTCCGCTTCATCACTCCTCAAGAAGCAGCTACGGAGATAACCTTTATTCAAAGTATATTGTTGACGCGCTCAACGAGGCAGGACAATCCCTTGACATAATCTATCTTTTCGGACACAATCACTCCGGCAGCTACGACGATTATATCGGCGGCGCTGTTAACTACATTGCCAGGGGCGAAACCATGCGCGTTCCGATTCCCGACACGGCTCAGCAGGGTGCAACGGGCTACACCGACGAAACGCTGAACTTTACCTACATGAACTGCGGCTATGTCGGCTATTCCTCCAACACAGACAGCAGCACCTCAACAAGCACCCTGACGGCGGGTCTTTTTGAGCTTTGCCCGACCACCGTTGAGCTTTCGCGGTATTCCGAAAGCGGAATTTATGTAACCGAAACCATCAGCCTTATAAATCCCAAAGTTACCGAACCTTATGTTTCCCTGAGCGGCAAAGCTTCCGTTACCCAGGGCGACGGCGACACAGTTACCGCAAAGGTGCTCAATTTTACGAATCCGACCTATACTTGGACGTCGAGCAATCCCGACGCAGTCAAAGTATCGGGTACGGGGAAGAACGGACAGCTTATTTATGCCGCACCGGGTACTTCAACAATCACTCTCACAGTGACGGACGAGGACGGAACCAGCGTTTCGGACAGCTATGAAATTACCGTTAACGGAGAGAGAACGGAAACGGAGAATGTTTTGGTTCAGGAAGCCTGGGACGAAACAACCTATAACCTTGTTTCAGCTCCGACTGCCGACAACGAAAAAAAATATGTAATTGCCTCGAGCAATTCTGCCGGCTCAACCAAGGCAATGGGAAATACTATTTCAAGCAATAAGCTCAGTTCTGTTAATGTCACCGTTGTAAACAATGAGAACGGAATCAAATATATTGAGGCTCCTGATTCAAAAGCACTCTGGACCGTATCTGCCAACAGCTCCGGCGGATATACATTGAAAAACACTTCTGTAAGTAGAAACCTTCAGGCGTCAAAGTCATCGCGACTTGCCCTCGGAGCAGGCACAGACAAAAACTACGCATGGGTATATTCGGACAACACCTTATATAACAAAAACAGAAGCCGCTATATAAACCTTTCATCGAATCAATATGCCGCCGCAACTTCGGCAAGCGGAAATCTTTATTTCTATGAAGAAACAGTAACTCACCATGATGCTGTTTATGAAGAACAGACCACCACGATACCCCTTGAATACTCCCCTGCTTCAACCCTTACCAAGGGCAGCATTGACGCAAACGGAAAGACCTATAAGTATTACGAAATTACACCGGGCGACACGGTTACCCTCAGCGCTTCGTTCTCCGGCTTCGGCGAGCAGTCCGGCAACGTTACCGTGACCTGGGCAAGCTCGGACGATTCCGTTGCTTCTGTTGACAACGGTGTTGTCACCTTTAACGGCAACGGAAACGCCGTTATCAGCTACACCGTTTCGGACGGCACGACAACGCTTACCAAAAGTGTGAATTTCGTTCTCAGCCGCGCTCAGAAGCCTGTCTATACTTATAAGCTTACCGATACGATTGAGGACGGAAAGAGTTATGTGATTGCTTCAACAAATGCTGCCGGCGCAACCTCGATTATGTCGAACGCTGCCTGCGGAACGGACAACGACAGACTGACACTCATCAGCGGCACAATCACCTCCGATGATAACGGCGATCTTGTGATTGTTTCCGATAACGACAGCATAGTTTACAATGCGGTTGATGACGGAACCGGCAATCTCTATATCATCAACGAAGAAACCGGCAAATATCTTTTTGTCAACTCTTCCCATATGTACCTTTATGATGAGCCTGACCTTAGCGGTACCTATTGCTATTTCGGCACCGTTGACGGACATCTTGCCTCCAAGAACGGCGCAGGCTACGGCCCGCACATCAGCGGTGCCGGCAACTTCCGAACAAGCTGGGGCGATACTCCAATCAAAAACTATATATATGAGCTTGTTCAGACCGAGCCTTATGCAACGCTGAAAGAAAGCGGAATTTCCGTTGACGGAAAAACCGAAACGGTTTTCAGCGTTACCGACGCCACAACGAAAAAGCTTACCGGCGCCTGTTTCAACTTCGGCGAGGGTATTACACAGCAGTGGATTTCCAGCGATGAAACAATCGCCACCGTGGAAAACGGCGTGGTCACATTCACCGGAAACGAGGGCAACGTTACCATTACCTATCGCGTCAGCGATGAAGAGGGCAACGAGTCGGTTAAGTCGGTGACCTATATCACAACAACCGACAGTGAGCCTGTCCGTGTCTTTAAGCTGACAACGACCCTCGAAGCGGGCAAGAGCTATGTTATTCTTTCATCAAACAGTGTGGGTGCGGCTTATGCGATGACAAACTCGGCTCCGACAACCGGTAGACTCGGCAAGGATTATGAGGTTGTTCAGATTGATACGGCAGACAATCTTCCGTATATCGAAGTTCCGACCGACCTTCATACCTATGTCTGGAAAGCAACGGCTTCCTCAGACAGCGGATATTTCTATTTACAGAGCGAAGAGGACAACACCTATCTTTATTCCGATTATCACGACAAAAACTACTCGACAACGAATAAGGTATTCCTCGGTACCGCTTCAACCACAAGCATCGCAAATCCCCCGTATCAGAACGGCGTATTCAGCTGGACGCTTTCCGATTCAATGCCTATCACCAAATACGCCAAGACTAATAATCTCGGCATACGGTACAGCGGCAACGGCAACTTCCGTGCCGCGGCAACATGGGACGGCGAAACAACGGGCGTTTATGTCTATGAAGAGGTTGTGCTTGTTCCTGCCGTTCATATCAGAACCATGTATCAGGACGTTGAAAACAAGGTCCTCTCAAGAACCAACGTCTGCAAGTGGCAGACCGAACAATTTTCCGCTGTTCCGGTCAACTTCAGCAACAGCAATGTTGTCTATACATGGTCTTCAAGCAATCCCGATGTGGCAACCGTTGACCCGTCAACCGGTCTTGTAACCTATACCGGTCAGGACGGAAGAACGGAAATTACGGTTACGGCAACTTCGGCAAGACCGTCCGCAGACGGCACTTATCAGACCGCAACGGCAACAACAACGCTGAACGTTACCGGCGTTTCCGGCGCAGATTACCGTTATGTTATCACCGACCATTTTGAGCCCGGTCAGATTTATGCCTTTGCAAGCACCAACTCGGCAGGCTCTGACCACGTCATGAACTGCTGGCCGTATTCGGATTCCTCCGGAAACAAGTACCTTTGGGATAATATTGTCAGCTTCAAAAACGGAAGCGACGGAACCTATTTTGACCTTGACGACAGAAGCGTTGCCTGGGAATGCATCGACAGCGGCACGGACGGAAAATACTATTTCCGCTCTGTTGAGCAAGTCAACTTCGGAACCGATGACAATCCCGATTATGCAAACGGTTATCTCGCCTTGAACGTTGGAAGCACAAGAAGCGTTACGGTATCCAAAACGCTTAACGAATACAGCGATACCGCCTATCAGATTTATTACGATTCAGCAAATTCCCGCGTCTATTCGACCAATTCACGATCCGGCGGAAACTGGCTGTCATATAATACCGATTCCTCCGAATACTATTACAGACTGACAACGTATTACAATTATCCGATTTATATTTACCGTCAGCTGACAAGCGCGGAATTTGACAGCTTTACAACCGAAATTCATGTTGACGCATACGGCGGAAGCAAGGATATCACCAATGTTCTTCAAAACCGCTATGACGTTTATCCCGGAATGACGGAAAGACTTCTTTCTTACGTTGCCGGTCTCCAAAACACAACCGTTACCTGGGAATCCGACAACACCAATGTTGCTTCGATTGACAACGAGGGTCTTGTCACCTATACGGGCATTGAGGGCTTTGCATCCGTCACCATGACCGTTACCGGTACCAATTCGTCGGGCGAAACTGTTACAAGAAGCGTCAGAACGACCCTGTATGCAAATTCCGACTCCTATACCTCTCCAACGGAGGATTACCCCGAATATCCGCACGAGGGTTCGGTCAGAATCGGTAAGACCGCCTCGGGCAAGGCCGGTGGATACGACTTCCAGACATCGGGCGTTACCGAGGTTGAGCTTAATGTTACGGGCGTTCCGATGACTCAGCCGGTTGACGTTGTTATCGTCTTCGACCATTCGTCCTCAATGAACTATAGCAACAGGCTGACGAATGCCATTGAGGACACCAAGGATTTTGCGCTTCAGCTTGTCCACAAGAATGAGAAAAACCGTATTGCCATTGTTACTTTTGATAAATATTCGGAGGTCTTCCAATCCTTCACCTCCACCTCTCCGAATTACAGCACTTCCGGTAATGAAAACCGGATCGTCACCGGCGACGGAACACCGGCAGGTGCTTTTGTAACGATTGATGACGCGGAAAATATGGTTTCCCAGATTGAGTCGCTTCAGTACAACGATATCGCCGGTACCAACTACGATGACGGTCTTTCAAAGTGCTATCAGATTCTGAAGGCTTCGCAGAATGACCCGAAAGCCAACAAGAAAAAGGTTGTTGTCTTCATGTCTGACGGTGAACCGTATGTATTCAACCGTGTTCAGCTGACATATGACGATGTTACAACCGCATGGCTGACCGGTGACGAAACACAGGCAACACTTGCAAACTATCTTAAAGACCCCGCAAAATATCCCATTGCCGATTACTTTAACACGGACGGTAACAACTGGTTTGCCGAGGCAATCAAGGCTCCTTTGGGCTCTGATGTGGATTTGCCCGCTCTTTCCTATTACGACGGATACAGAACGGGTCTCGGCGCAACCGTCTTTTCAATCGGTTATTCGAGCGATGCAAGAGGAAGCCTGACTGAGGGCGTTCTCCAAAGAATTGCTTCAACGGAGGATAATTTCTACCGTGCCGACTCCAATCTTCAGGAGGCCTATGACAGAATTCTTGAAAGTATCATTTACGCGGCAAACAATGCGGTTGCAACCGACCAGATGGGCGAAAACTTTAATCTTCAGTTCGCGCAAAGCTTTACTCTCGGCAACGGCATGGCAACCATAAACCTTGACCCGGCTCCGTATATCGAAATAGGCTCGTGGACGCTCAACAGCGACGGCACAAGAAACAGCTATTCCGTTCATGAAAAAATTACCTTTGAAACGAACGCAAGCGGTGCGCTGACAGCGGCATATTCAAATCAGATTGGCTCGGGCGCAACGAACATCTATGACGTAAGCTCCAACAAAATCGTCGGCAAATATATCACCTATGACGTTCTCAACGAGCAGTTCAAGTGGAATATCGGCGACATTGACCGAGACGAAATTACGCTGAAGTATTACGCATATCTTGAAGGCTCCGCAGAGGGCGAAAGAGCGGCAGGAACCTATGACACGAATGAATATGCCGTTCTTGACTATCAGAACTATCTTGACGTGACCTGTCAGCAGGTTTTCCCGGTTCCGTCTCTCGGCTGGAAAGAAGCGGCGGTCAACTACGAATTCTATCTTGTTAACGAAAACGGACAGCCGGTAAACTCCGACGGTGTTGTTGTTCCGTTCGAGGAAAGGGTTCTTGTCGGCAACAAGCAGAGCGAAACCGTGCTTCTCAACTCCAGCGGCGAGCTTTCCGCAATCGATCTTATTGCAAGCGAAAAGCTTCCGAACGGTTACCTGCTGTTCAACCCGAACGCCGAATATATTGTCAGAATTTCGAGCGGCGACAACGAAAGTCAGGCGGTAATCGTTGACGAGGGCAAAGCTGTTGTCACAACGTATTATTACGACGGAACCTACAAATACAACCAGAACGGTGTTGTTGCCGGCGCAACGGGCTATACGAACACAAACGTTGCTTTTGCCGTTCTTTATAACTCGGGAATCATTCCCGACGCGGTTGTTATCGACTACGGTCTGCCCGTTAAAATCAGCCTTGCGGCTAATGACCTGATAAAGGGCGGAACGGTAAACGCACTCGGTACGGCTGTTGCGGACGCAACGGTTCTCAACACGCAGGCCTACACCGAAAGCCGGCTTGTTTCAGCGGCGCAATCGCTGACGCTTGAAAACGGAATCGCCGAAATTTCAGGCAAAAATGTCATCTATCAGCCGACAAATATGACCATGAGCGATGAAGAGGTGTTCTATTACGAATATCTCACCGCTGACGGAAGATATTATTACACAACGATTACCGTCATTCCGGCAACGAATATCTATTATGAGGATTCGTTCTTCACATTTTATGACAGCGGAAACTACAAGTGGCAGACCGAGGGAACAACCTACACCGACAAGTTCCAGGCTCAGGACAGACCCGGAACCTTCAGCCTTTCGCAGTACGACGCAAACAATGTTTACGGACGCGACGGCGCTTATGACGACAGCGTTTCAACGTACAGTCTCGGCAGCGCAAAAAGCGTTGTTGTTGACGAAGGCTCGCTCGGAAAGGAGCCGACGGCGGAATTCACTTTCTGCGGAACCGGCTTTGACCTGTTCAGCGTTACAAACGCGGACACGGGCGCCATGCTCGTTGCAGTGTATGACACGAGCGGCAAGCGCGTTAAAAATTACGTTGTTCAGACCTACTACGGCTACAGCTACGACAGCGACAAGGGCGAATTTGTTCCGAACCCGACCTCAACCGACGGACTTTATCAGGTTCCGGTTATCCGTTCAAGGGACCTTGCTTACGGAACCTACAGGGTTGTTGTTACGCCGAAATACGGCTGGGCGTTCGACATGAATTACGACAAGACCGGCGCAAGCTACAACGCTTATAAGGTCTATGTTGATTCGGTTCGCATTTATGACCCGGCAGGACCGGAGCCCGACCCGATGTCCGTTGTCGGCGAAGCCTATATCAAGGATAAGGAATATATTCCGCAGTATATGGAAATCCGTGACAACGTCATTTCCGCAAAGACTTTCTATGACTCGGTTTATAATCTTGATGAAAGTCAGTACGCAAAGGGAGCCGTATTCATTGACGGCATCGCCGCCCTTGACAACACGGGTATCAGCGATAAGTATCTTGAGTCAGGACCGAACAACGAGCTTTACCTTGCAAAGGGACAGGCAATCGCCTTCCATGTGACCTCCGACAGAGCGATTGAGCCGGAAAGTCTTCAGCTCGGCATGAAGGTTGTTTCGGGAAATTCCGACGGTACCCTTTTGTGCATGAACTCGAACTACACGGCTCCCACTCCGGTGACGATTAGCGGCGGTCACGAGATGTTCAGACGTCTCACCTCCTTTGTTGTCTGGGACGAGGAGTTCAAGGCTCAGGGCACATACAAAACAAAGTACCCGATTATCCTGATTAACAATTCAGACAGCATTATTTCGCTCACCAACTTCAAGTGGACCTACTCTGAGCCGGAGTCTCTGACGGCTGACGGCCTTTCCCTTGCGGTTACAAGCGCAACGCCGAGAATGGCTCTTATGGCGCTTCGCACCTTTGCCCTTTCGGACGAGCCGCAGCAGGAAGAATTTGAGCCCGAAAATGTTTCGCTCAGCTGGATTTCCGAAAGCGTAAATCAGTTTGATAAGGCAACGCTCCGTGTGCTGACCGACCTTGACGTTACGGCTGTCAGTGTTGACGGCACAAGCGTTACGGACTGCAAAATTGCCGAAAACGGCCAAAAGGAATGGACATTCAGCTTTACTGCCGAGCATTACGGCAAAGTGACTGCCAAGGTTATCCTTTCAAACGAAGAGGGAGCCGAAAGCAAGCCATTTGAAACACCTGAGCTGACGGTAAACAGTCTCCCCGTTTACGAAAGGGTCAGGAGCATAAGCTGGGAGAACGACAGCATCAAGCAAAACTCAACGGCAATTCTTAAGATTATTACCGATCTTGATGTTTCGTCAGTCTCGGTTGACGGCGCAAAGGTTGCCGAATGTGAAACGGTTTACACTGACGGTACGCCGTACAGGGACGGAATAAAAATCTGGACTTACAGCTTTAAAGCCGAAAAGGCAGGAACTGTTGTCTGCAACATTGCCGTTTTTGATGCAGAGGGCGAAACCGCTTCCCTTTCCTCGCCGAAGCTTGAGGTCAAGAAGCTGAGTATATTGGAGCGATTAAGGGAGTTCATTAACAAAATTATCGCATTCTGGAGGGGTTTGTTTTGAAGAAGAAGTATTTGAAACCAATGATAAACTTTGAAAGTCTTGCTCTTTCAACCGACATATCCTCCGGCTGCGCCATGCTTTCGCAGAATGCCCCGAATCAATGCGTTATCTATTATCCGCAGTGGGGTATGACGCTGCTGACGGAAGCGATGAGCTGCGACGCAACTCCTCCGGGCGGACTTGACTATATCTGCTATCATGTTCCAGTTGCGGACAACAACGTTTTTGAGTCATAATTTTGAGGGTCTGCCGGCATATTTTTCGGCAGACCCTGACTTGTTAAGGGTGAATTGCATGAAAAAGAAAGGTCCGATTGCCGTTATTGCCGCTCTTGCGGTGCTTTTGGCGGTGCTTATCGGCGTTATGATTGCAAAAAACAAAAACACGGCGGACGATATAAATAAAACAACCGCTGAAAATACGCAGACAAAGCTTTTGTATACGCTTTCAAACGGCTGTGAAATTATCGGATTCAAAGGCATTTCGGGTACTTTTCCGGAGGACGGAAAAGACAGCAAAACGGAAAATACGGCGGCAATTATTATCAAAAACAACACGGACAAGCATTTTCAGCTGATTGACCTTGTTATTGAAACAGACAAGGAAAAGCTTGAGTTCCGGCTGACAACGCTTTTTGCCGGCAGTCTGATGACTGTTTTTGAAAAAAACGGCCGCAAGTTTGCCGAAGATATGAAAATTAAAGCCGCCCGGCTTGTCCAAAGCATTGAATTCCCGTCTTCGCCAACGGTTTATCCCGATATTTTTGAAATTACCGTCCACGACGGCGTGCTGAACATCAAAAATATTTCCGGCTCGTACATAGGCTCTGATATTTTTGTCTACTATAAAAACATTGACGAAAACTCCGACTGGTACGGCGGAATCACATACAGAACCGTTGCCGGCGGCGGACTGAAAGTCGGCGAGCTTCGTCAGCTTCCGGCTTCGCATTTTAAAAAGGAAAGCAGCAAGGTGGTTTTTGTAACGTATGCAAACTAAAGCCTACAAAATCGGAGATTGCGTGATTGCTCTTGAAAGCGACGGAAAAATCGGTGACAGCCGCTTATATTCAAAGTTCATTTCTGATGAAAAAGCTGATATTACGGTGAAAATTGTGCGCGGCGCCCTACCTACTGCCGAGGGGCGGCTTTTGCTTTGCAATAATTTGAGAAAGGTTTACTCAAGCGGTATCCTGCGATACACCTATTGCAGTTATTTCAACAGCTTGATGGATTGCTACACTGAATTTGCCTGCCGTGTTTCGGGCGGAGAGCAGGAACTGCTCTTTGTTAATTATCCGGGCGAGCTGTGGGATAAAATGATATTTGAAGCGCTCGACCTGCCCGACCTTCTTCTAAAAAGCCGAAAGGTGATTTTGCACTGCTCTTTTGTTCAGGTGAACAAAAAGGCTCTGCTTTTTTCGGCTGACAAGCAGGTTGGAAAATCAACGCAGGCAGCCCTTTGGGAAAAGTTCGGCGCAGGCAAAACCGTTAACGGCGACCGGGCGGTTGTCGGCGAAAAAAACGGAAAGCTTTTTGCCTGGGGCATTCCGTTTTGCGGCACGAGCGGTATCAGCGAAAACTTAGGCGCGCCCGTTGAGGCAATTCTTTTGCTTTCGCAAGGCGCCGAAAACACGCTTCGGCTTTTGTCCCCCGTTGAGGCCTTTAAGGGGCTTATCGGAAAAATCACCTATCATCAGTGGGATATGAAAGCCGCCGCGGCAGCGGCGGACGCGGTGTGTCTGATTGCCGACAAAGCAAAAGTATACAGCTTTTCATGTCT
Source organism: Clostridiaceae bacterium (assembly GCA_016293225.1). Taxonomy (GTDB): domain Bacteria; phylum Bacillota; class Clostridia; order Oscillospirales; family Acutalibacteraceae; genus UBA6857. The sequence continues at coordinate 612 of JAEDEQ010000013.1, read as the reverse complement.
GCCGGACGAAAGCGCTGTCAGAGTATTGGAGAAAGAGTTATGCCTGAAATGAAGATTGAAAAAAATTCCGAATGCGTCTCCTATGAGCCTGCAATCTCCTATATTCTTCATGAAAAGGGAGGAAAACTGAAATTGCCCGTCTCCGGCACCTTTGAGCTGACGGCAGGCTGCAACTTTCACTGCGGAATGTGCTACATTCATACCGACGGCGACAGGGTCGGAAACAGCGGTGAGCTGACTGCAAAGCAGTGGGTTGAAATCGGCAGGCAGGCAAGAGACGCCGGAATGGTATTCCTTTTGCTGACGGGCGGAGAGCCGCTTTTAAGGAAGGATTTTCCCGAAATATATGAGGGACTTAAGGCGCTCGGGCTGATTATTTCAATAAACACAAACGGCTATTTTCTGAACGAAGAGACGGCCGCCCTTTTTGAAAAGAATCCTCCCTCAAGGCTGAACGTTTCTCTTTACGGCGCAACGGACGAAACCTATCGGCGAGTCTGCGGTGTGCCGGCTTTTACAAGGGTTTCAAAAAATATCAAGCGCATGAAGGACATGGGAATTCCGGTTCGTATTAATTGCAGTATAACCCCGGAAAACTGCCATGAGCTTGAA
>JAEDEQ010000012.1 GCA_016293225.1 Clostridiaceae bacterium | reverse complement strand
TAAAATCCAATATCTAACATCTAAAATCTAAATTTGTACGGGCGGCGCTCGTAGCCGCCCAAGTACTTTGCCTTTTGCACCGTTTACCCACAAAAGAACAGCATAAAAGCAAAATCCGTAGGGGCGTCGCTTGAGGCGCCCGAGAACCTATCCAAAATAACTGCGTAAATTTTAACTTGTACGTTGTTACTTTGTGGGTAAACGGTTCAATAGGCAAAGTACTCAGGGCGCCTCAAGCGACGCCCCTACGGATTCTGCCTGAAAAAGTAACCCTGCGGAGCAAAAGAACAAAAATTACTTGCACTATTTACCCACAAAGGAACAACATCAAACAATCCGCTCCTGCCGGTTTTCCAAACGCCCGAAAAGCGCAAAGAACGCTTTTCGGGTCAAGCGTTTTTTGCGCTGAAGTTAATGCATAGCCTCTCTGTAGCAAAAAAGCCCCGCGCCTTTTCGGTTCGGGGCAAAGAGTAATAATTTACCAATTCAGATTATTTGATCCAGCCGTCCGGATCGATTTTGTTGAATCTGTTGAGGAGGCTTTCAACGAAAGCAAGGAAAGCCTGGAAAATACCTCTAAGGGTCTCATAAGCCTTCATTCCGATATCCATGGACACTTTCTCCTTTCAAAAATTTGATTAAGCCTTGTCGCCCCAAATGGTGTCATAGAACTTTGTGTAGGCGTACGGATCATCTTCAGCTCCGACAACATAAGCAATCCAACCCATAACACGGTCAAAGAAACGGACAACGTCCTTGCAAACATCTGTAAAAGTATTCCAGTTCATACGATAGCTCCTTTCAGAAAAATTAAATTTGATTAATAATTACGCCGGGCAGACTGCTCCGCCCACAAACTTTATTTTATTTTAACCCGATTTGATGAGTTTGTCAACTTGAATATTAAAAAACAATTAAATTTGTGAATTGTGTATATATCCACACTCGAATTTTTTAACACTATTACCTAACCGTGGGTAGACAAACGCAAAAATTACTCAAAATTCGGCAAAACGTACTATTTTTATTAAACTTTGAAAATAGTAAGGCTCTTGAACTTTTCACCCTTTTTAAAGGTGCACTGCGGAAAAGAGGGGTGGTTCGGCGTGTCGGGATAATACTGGGTTTCAAGGCAGAAGCCGAAATTTTTGTCAAGACCGATGCCGCCCTTTCCTTTTTCGCCGTCCATGAAGTTTCCGGTGTAAAGCTGAACGCCGGGAAGATCGGAATAAACCTCAAGCTTTCTTCCGCTTTTTTCGTCCCTTGCTTTTGCAACAAGGCGCAGCGTTCCGCTTTCGCCGTTGACGCAGAAGTTGTGGTCGTAGCCCTTGCACTGAACAAGCTGGGGATCGTTATCATTTATGTCCCTGCCGATTTTTTTGAACTCCCTGAAATCAAAGGCCGTTCCCTCAACGGGTCTTATTTCACCGGTGGGAATGCTGTTTTCGTCCGTCGGAGTGAAAAAGTCGCAGTTGAGCATCAGCTCATGGTCAAGGATACTGCCGTTTGCCGTTGTGCCGAGATTGAAATAGGCGTGGTTGGTCATGTTGATGACCGTTTCCGCGTCCGTTTCGGCTTCGTAATGAATTTCAAGCTCGTTTCTGTCCGTGAGGACATAGGTGACCTTTACGTCAACATTGCCGGGAAAGCCCTGCTCGCCGTCCGGACTGCGGTAGGAAAATTCAACCGCGTTGTCGTTGGTGATTATAGCTTTCCACAGGGCGCTGCTGTATTCTCCGCCGCCGTGCAGGCAGGTGATGCCTTTTTCATTTTTTGTAACGTTATACTCCCTGCCGGAGAGGGTGAATTTTCCGCCGGCTATCCTGTTTGCATACTGGCCGATAATCTCGCCCGTATAGGTTCCGGATTTGATGTGGCCGAGAATGTTGTCAAAGCCGGCAATGATATCGCCCGGCACTCCGTTGCGGTCGGGGCAGACGAACGAGTCCAGCGTTGCTCCGCGTGTGATGATTCCGGCCGAAACGCCGCAGTTGTTTTCAATAGTATAGAGAAAAACTTCTCTGCCGTCCGGCATTGTGTCATAGTGGGTTTTTGTTACGCTCATGATAAATGCCTCCTTAAAGCCTGATTTCAAGCGGGAGCGAGATAGCGTCGTCTGTTTCAACGGCTCCCGTATCAAAGCAGATGTAATAGTTCATTGAACGCTCGTAGTACATTTCGCGGTCGATGTCAACAACGCAGGCAAGACCGCTTTCGTCGTCGGCGCTGTCATAGACGCACCTGAAGTCGAACGCCTCGCGTGAGATCTGGAAGCCGCCGAGTGTGGTGCAGATAAGATAGGCCTTTCCCTTGCTTTGCGGTGAAGCGCCCAGGTCGTCCGAAATGTTAACGATAACCCTTGTGATTTCGTCGTTTTCGTTCGTTTCAAAGGTGGCGGAGGCGTTCTTGATCTGAACATACTTCCTGCCGTCCTGTGCGGTATCGCCGTCTGCTTTATCCGAATGGAAAAACCTGTTTGAATCCTTGGGCTTTGTTGAGCTTTCGGTTGTGGTTTCCGTTGTGCTCTCGGTAGTACTCTCGGTTGTGGTTTCCGTTGTGCTCTCGGTCGTACTCTCGGTGGTGCTTTCGGTTGTGCTTTCCGTCGTACTTTCGGTGGTGCTCTCCGTTGTGCTTTCGGTCGTGCTTTCGGTTGTACTCTGAGTTGTGGAGACGGACGTTGTCTCCTTTGAGGAGGAGAGGGATTTAATCACCAGCGCAACCGCAACCGCCGCTATGACGGCCAGCACGGCAATGAGGATATACATTTTTTTGTTTGAGTCTTTCTTTTCCTGCTTTTCGTCCTCCTCGCTGTCGCTGAACGCTTCGTTAAACCGCTCTTTTTCGCTTTCGGTTCTGGTGATGTTCGGAGCCTGTGCGCTGTAGGTGCTGAAAGCGATATCGCCCTCCTCGGCAATGCGGAAGTTCCTGACGGTCTGCACGGTGGGAACGGCTCCGTCTTTGCTGTAGGACGGGCTGTTCAGATAGCTTATATAGCTTTCAAGGTCGGCTCTGAAGTCTGCGGGAGACTGAAATCTGTCCTGCGGTTTATATGAGGTCGCTTTGAAAATGATTCTTGAAAGCGGCACGTCTGCACAGGCGGGCTTCTGGAACATATCGCCCCTCATGCGTTTTTCAAAAGCCGCCTCCCTGTCCGAAAGGGAGATTGGCGCCGGAAACTCCGGTAAAAACGGGGTGCGGCTGTTGTTCAGCAGCTTATACATTACAAGACCGAGCGAGTAGATATCGCCGGTTGTGTCCGCAGGGCCTCCGTTTATGACCTCGGGCGCAAGATATGCCGCGTCGGTAAATTTTCCGCTTTCCCCGTGAAAAGCGGTATAAAGCCCGAAATCGCCGAGCTTGTAATTGCCGAGATAATCAACAAAGATGTTCTCCGGCATAATCTCGCGGTGAATAATTCCGGCGCTCCTGAAGCCCTCAAGCGCGCCGCACAGGTCAAAGCCGAGCTTTGAAACTTCGCCGCAGGTGCATTTTTCCTTTGAAAGCCAGCCCGAAAGCGGCGTGAGCAGCTCCATGAGAATGAGCACGCTGACCGCGCCCTCCTCGCGCACTATCTCGTAGTTGTCAAAGCGGACAATGTTTTTGTTTGCGCGCAGGAACATCATTTTATCCATGCTTTCGCGCACGGTGCTTTCAACGGAGTCGAGAAAAGCGGCAACATCGGGAAACCTTCCGCTGTTCATTGCCTTTGTCAGCTCCTGTTCGCTCTGCGGAAAACGGACAACCTTGAGGGCAAGGGCGTCCGAATCGCCGCTTTGCTTTGAAACGCGGTAAACAACCGAGCTTTTTCCGCGTGCAATGATGCTTTCAATATATCGCTCTCCGAAAAGAGGCTCAAGCTTTTTAAGGTCTTCAAGTGTCATTTGTTCACTCTCCGTTCCGGAAAATATGATAAACGGCTGCCGGAATTACTGTCTGAACAGCCGGCAGTTGCATATCAATATAATATCATACCGCAGGCAGCAAAGTCAACGTAAAAAAAGCGTCAATCCGATTCGCTTTACGGGGCTGCAAAAAGTCATGGCTCCTGCCCAAAGCAAAGCACGGCACAGTAAGCACGCCGGAAGATGCCCGGCGGCACACAAAAATGCCGCGTTTATATTGCAATTATTTTAAGCAATCAAAAAACGCATTCATAGTTTGTTAATTTTTTGGCGGTTTTGTACAAGAAATGTTCATTTTATTAGTATGAAAGTCACGAAAATGAATTTAACTATTGACTTAATTGATTAAATTTTATAAAATAATCGTGTTATCAGCTCATATAATGATATGAGCAAACAAATTTTTTATAAGGAGACCCCGGTATGAAAAAGAAAATTCTTGCAGTTATCCTTGCTGTTATGATGCTTGTATGCACCATCCCGTTCGGTGCATCTGCAGCAAATGACGGCTATGTCCGCAATGAACTCCTTGACAACAGCAACTATTACCATATGGAATATGTTGAAAAGGAAAACTACTTCAAAAACACAATCTCGCTTTACACCGCTCTCGGCTTCTACGACAATGCATGGTACAACTACTTTGACAAGTCGGTTGATATCGACTATGCAAAGGGCATTCTTCTCAGCCTCATTGAGCAGGTTGAAGCGCAGTACAACAACCAGACCTTTGAGGAAGTTATGAAAATCCTCGGCGGCGCAAAGACCGCAATGGAAGTTATCCAGAAGGTCGGCGACATTTCACAGAAGTTCACCGATGTTCTTGATTTCACCCAGGCTGAAGAATGGGGCGACACCATCGGCATTCTCGGCACCGCAATCAAGGCTGCTAACTACGGCAACGAAATATACAAGGCTTATGTTAAGGGCTATGCAATGATCCTTTCGGCAAAGGCTGCAAGTGCTTTCTACGGCGACTTCCTTACATATATCGCAAATAACTGCGAAGACGAAGCTGTCCGCAAGGCCGCTGTTGAAATTGCAGGAACAATCGATAAGGAAATGCAGGAAGCTGTTGATGAGCTTGTTCAGTCCCTTGTTGCAGACGCAGGCAAGGACGCAGCCACCATCGCAGCCGAAGCTGCTCTTGATTCCTACGGCGTTACAGCCGCCATCAAGGGCGCATACAAGACTGTTGTTTCCCTTTCAGACAAACTCTTAAAGACAAAAGACAAGTATGAATACATGATTTCCCTTGTTGAAACCTGCTATATTGAAGATTGCTTCGGCGATTGGGCAAAGGCCGCTTTTGAAAGCGAAAACGCTGACTTTGCTTCATTTGCAGGCAGCACCGTTATTGCCGTCAGAGCTTGCGGCGAAAAGCTTCTTGCAAACCTTGCAAACGCAAAGACTTCTGCTCTTGTCAACATGATCCAGAAGTATGACGCAACCGAAATTAAGGTAAGAACCGCTGCAGAGCTTGCAAAGCTCAACGTAGCTGCGGCTATCCTTGACGCAGGCGCAGACACCGGCTACACCGAGAGCGTTGTAGTTACCGGCAACACCAACGTTGCCCTCAAGGCAGCAGGTGCAGAGGACGCACTTGTTACCATTGAAAACGACATTGAGGTTCCCGCAACTGTCGGCGCTGCAGGAGCTTATACCAGCGTGTACAACGAGGGTCTCGGCGAATATGTTAAGGCTTTCTATCTCAAGGAAGGTTCCGATTATGACGTTGTTCTCTCCGGTGCGGCCAAAAATGCCACCGCTTATGCAGTAGCAGGAAAGAGCTTCGGCTGCATCGATACCACCGCAGGCAGAGTTATAACACTCAAGAGCGTTATCAGCGCTCCGTCAATCGTTGTTGCCGATCCCGAAAAGGACGCTGTTGAGCTTACCTTCAGCGAATCGTTCGTAAAGACCTGTGATCCCTCGGTTGCAGTTCAGAAGGAAACCAAGCCCTCCGGCGGTTCAGGCTCAAGCTCAGGCTCAAGTTCATCGAGCGGCTTCAAGTTTGACTTCGGAAAGATTTTCTCCGACTTCTTCAAGAGCATTATGGAAGCTTTCAAGAGCATTTTCAACATCTTCAAAAAATAAGCTGAAATAATCAACGGGGGCTGTCGCAAATGCGGCGGCCCTTTTTGCGTGGAATTTGTAATTTTTTTTGCGTTCGCGGCTTCAAAGTCCGCTTTATCGGACAATGACTGTGCTATTATGAAAACGGCGAAACGCAAAACTTACGTTTTGCCGCAAAAAACAAGCGGAGATGAAAATAATGAATGGCGAAAGAAATAACTCTTCAACCGGGTCGCTTTCTCTGATTGTTGCGGTGGTTCTTGCCCTTGTCTTTGGGGCGATTGTCGCAATCCTTTCCATACAGAAAACGTATGAGAAAAACATAAGATCAATGACCGCCACGGCAACAACCGCCGTCGTGACCGCAAAGCAGACAACGAGGCAGACCGCAAAGCAGACAACGAGGCAAACCAAAAAGCAGACTACTCAAAAGAACGCGGGCAAGAATAAAAAGAAGAAAAAATCCTCAAAAAGCACAACAAAGGCTGTTGCAACCACCAAGAAAAAGAAAAATCCGGTCACAACGACTAAAAAGTCAAAAAAGACCAGGTCCACCACATCGTCCTATAGAGGCGGCGGATACATTTCCGGCAAGATAGGAACACTTGCAAGCGGCTGGCGAAGCACAACGAGAGCTGCGACAACAACAAAAAAGCCAACCACAACCAAGAGATATGATCCGTACGATGCCGCCGACTATTATGATCCCGAGGACTTTTACTATGATCATTACGATGATTTCTTCGATTACTATGACGCGGAGGATTATTATTACGAACACTGCGATGATTGATAAACAGAAAAGGCCGCCCGTATGAAAAAGCAAACGGGCGGTCATTATATTTTTCAGTTGCCTTTAACCGAACCGATAAGGAACGTATACGGATCGGGAGAGCCGAGCTCATCAGTCGGCGTTTCGTCAATAAGGAGCACCATTTTAACAAACGACCGGATTTGCTCATACATAAGATCAATGCTGAACTTATCCATTTCGTCCGTTTCGCTCACTGCGGTAAGATAGTCGGGAGCGGGAACAAAGCCTATCTGCGGAATGCCCACATTCCTGAGCGGCTGACCCTCGCCGAAGTGCAGAATGTTATGACCCTTGAGCGTAACGGTTCTGACAAGGGTTCTGTCCTCAAGCGATTTATAGTAGATATCGTCCATTGTTTTGTTGCCGGTGTAGGCAAGCTCAATGTCAATATCGTTCGTTTTCTGATATACGCCGTCAACGTCCTTCCATTCGGTTGCGCCGAGATGCTCAACCGAAACGCCGGCAACGGCTTTGATGTGGCCGTCCTTTCCGTCCCACAGATCGCGGTGATTTCTGAGCCACTTTGAGGAGGCCTGAATGTCGTTCTGCTTGAACGCCGGCAGACGGAAGTGACCGGTGACAAAGACGAAAATTATGCTCCGTTCAAGCTCGCACTGCCTGAGATATTTCATAATTGCAAGCATTGCAATCGGGCCGTTTTCCTCAACGCAGTTGACTCCGTCGGTGTGGGTATTGACAATGATTGCCTCGTCCGTTTTTTTGCCCCTGAGGATTGTATAAAACGATTCGGAGTTTGCCATCTTCTCCCTTTTCGCTTCAAGCACAAGAGTGACTTTGTTTTTTTCCTTTGCGGCCGCAAGGAGCTTTTTGCCCTCCTCCTCGCAGACCCAGAGGCAGGGTACGCCCTCATAGGGCAGAATGAACGGAAGATACTGACCCTTGACCATGTCACGGGACATACCCTCCCAGATGCAGATGACTGCCTTGACGCCCGCAAGTTTTGCGGCGGAAAGGAAAGGAACATTGACAAAGGAGGTTGCAACCGGTCCCTTGTAATAGGCCGGAATGTTAAGCCCTGCCGGATAGGATTTCCTCTGATTGAACGCAATGCCGCTCGGAATGTTTCCGAGATCGTGAACCTTGACAAGTGCAATCTTTCCTGCGGCAGGAAGATAATTGAAATGCTTTCCGAAGATTTCAACAACCTCTGCCGTTACGCCGAGGGGACCTGTTTCGCCGGAATACGGCCAGGCGGAGGAAACTTCAATTTTCTCGTCCTTTCCGTTGCCGTGGAGCGTGATTGAGCTTGAAATTTCCTTCCACCTGTTGAAACAGTAGAGATCGCTGTAGGTGGTAAGACCCATTTTTTCAATTTCGCTCCTGAGATATGAAACAAAGTCTCGTTGAGCGCCGGAGCCGGTTGTACGGACGCCGAACGAATTCATTTTTTCAACGCCTGCAAGAACCTCCTGCTTTGAAACCAACTTTTCACTTTCAAAAAACATATGATAAAACCCCCGTGTAATACTATAAAACTACATTATCATAATTTTATAATTTACATGAGGGGTTTAAATAAAGGATATGTTAACGCAGCATTAATATTTATTTGGAAAACAGACAACACAAATTGTTTTGTATATCAGCAATGGCTGATTAATTCTGCATTCATTTCTTATGAACAGCCGCCGCGTCAAAGATTACACAGCCCTCGGTGGAAAAGGAGGGATAGGTGATTTTTTCGCTCTTTTTGTTTTCGGGATATTTTTCAAGTATCTCCTCAACATAGCCGATGATTTTTTCAATCTGTTCTGCGCTCTCTCTGCCGTCGGCGTGGCCGCCCCAGGGCGTGTACTCGCTGCAAAGGGCGAGAGTCCTTTTTGCGCCGGGGAGCCATTCCTCAAGGCTTACGGCATGGATAACCTTCATGAGCAGTACGGCGCAAACATTGTCGCCCGTGAACATCTTTTTTTCGCCCTCATCAAGGAAAACAACTCCGCCGGGCGAGTGACCGGGGGTGTGGATGGTTCGTACCGTTCTTCCGCCGAGGTCAAAGGTCTTGCCCTCCTCAAAGGGAAGCCATTTTGTTCTGAAAACGCCGCCGCAAACATCTTTCGGGCCAACTCCATGTTTTTTCATCCGGTTTGAAATGAGGCCAACTCGGATCTTTTTGAGGTTGAGAAGCTTGAATTTTAATTTGCACTCCGCTTTGTGTACCCAAACTTTGCCGAATTGGCAGGCTCCGCCGGTGTGGTCGCCGTGGGTGTGGGTCAACGCAACGGTAACGGGCAGGTCGGTGATTGAGCGCACAACGGCCTTGAGGTCGCCCGTGCCGAGTGTGCTGTCGATAAGCAGGGCGCTTTTTTCGCCGAGCAGCAGGTAGCAGTTGTCGCGTCCGCATTCGTCAATGCGGTAGGTTCTGTCTCCGATTTTTTCAGTGGTATATACGTTTTTCATAGCTGTCCTCCGATATATTAATTATTCTCCGCTGAGGAAATACTCTTTTGCGTTGTCAAAGCAGATGCCGCCGATGATTTTTTTAAGCGCCTTTTCGTCAAAGGGATAAAGTCCGTCGTTCACCCATGAGCCGATGATATGGCACAGAATGCGGCGGAAATATTCATGCCTCGGATACGACAAAAACGAGCGCGAATCCGTGACCATGCCCACAAAGCAACCGAGAACGCCGAGATTTGCAAGAGCCTTTATCTGCGCTGTCATGCCGTCAAGGTTGTCGTTAAACCACCACGCCGAGCCGAACTGAAGCTTGCCTTTTGCCTCGGCGGACTGGAAGTTTCCGAGCATTGAGCCGAAAACAAAATTGTCCTTTGGGTTGAGATTGAAAAGGACGGTTTTCGGCAGCAGCCGCTCTCTGTCAAGCGTATCGAGGAAGAGGGAGAGTCCCCTTGCCTGCTCGGGATCGTCAATGGAGTCAAAGCCGCTGTCCGCTCCGAGGGAGAGGAATGCGCGCGAATTGTTGTTGCGCATTGCGCCGAGGTGAATTTCCATTACGAAGCCCTTTTGCGCATACTGCCTGCCGAGGAAGCACAAAACGGAAAATTTATATTTTGCAAGCTCGTCCTTTGAAAGCGGCGCCCCGCTTTTTGCTTTTTTAAAGATTTTTTCAACCTCGCCGTCATCAGCCGGAGCGTAGGGAACAAAGGAGACGGACTGGTCGGACGCGACGGCTCCGAGCGATTTGAAAAAGTCCATACGCCTGCAAAGCGCTTCCTTGAGGTCGGAAAAAGTGTTGATTTCAAGGTTCGCCGCAGCGGAAAGCGACGAAAGGTACGCCGGAAAATCGTGCGTTTCAATGTTGATGACCTTGTCCGGCCGGAAAGCCGGAAGAACCCGGAACGAAAGGTTTTCGCCGAGAAGCTTCCGGTGGTATTCAAGCGAATCGGCGGGATCGTCCGTTGTGCAAAGGGCAAAAACGTTTGACACACTGATAAGCTCACGGGGGGTAAAGCCGCCGCCTTTGATTTTTTCCTTTGTTTTGTCCCATATTTCCTTTGCCGTATCGGGCGAAAGGGGCGTGTCGATGCCGAAATAGCGCTGAAGCTCAAGGTGGCTCCAGTGGTAAAGCGGATTTCCGACGGCGAGCGAAAGCACCTTTGAGTACGCCTCAAACTTTTCAAACGGTTCTGCCGCACCTGTTATATACTTTTCCTCAATGCCGGCCGAACGCATGGCGCGCCATTTGTAATGGTCGCCGGAAAGCCAGAGCTCGCAAAGGTCCTCCGGAGCCTTGTTTTCAAAAATCTCCTTTGCGCTCAGGTGGCAGTGCCAGTCAAAAATCGGCTTGTCCTTTGCGTAAAGGACAAAAAGCTCCTTTTGGGTCTCGTTGTTCAAAAGAAAATCCGGACCCATGAATTTTTTCATCGTATCACTCCTGTTGCTCATGTTTTTTACAGGGGGCGCTATATAGATTTTATTACCGGCGCCGCTTTTTGTCAAGACTTGATGCGGTTTGCCGAATCATTGAAAAAATCCGCCGTTAATGTGCGCAGACTGCTATAATTCTAATCTGATTTTACAAAAAATTAAGTTTTCCTGCCGCTGTTTTTGTTGACTATTCCAAATATTAGTGGTATTATCTGTTTGATATAAGTTTGCGGTTCTTTCGGTGCAGTCCGCACAAAGGGACGCAAAAATCACCATTACAAAAGCGAAAGGAACGGGACAATATGCAATATGATGTTGCCGTGATCGGCGCAGGCGTCTGCGGTGCGCTCATCACGCGCGAGCTTTCAAAGCTCGATCTTAAAATTGTTATGCTTGAAAAATTCAGCGATATTTCCATGGGTACCTCAAAAGCGAACAGCGCCATTGTTCATGCCGGCTTTGATGCGGAAACAGGCTCGCTCAAGGCGAAGCTGAACGTTCAGGGCGCGTCCCTCATGGCGTACTACTGCAACAAGCTTTCGGTGCCGTATAAAAATATCGGCTCGCTCGTTGTTGCCTATTCATGGGACGATATGCAGACGCTTGAAGTGCTTTTTGAGCGCGGCTTTGACAACGGCGTTCCCAATATGGAAATCATCAGCCAGGAAAGACTGCGCGAAATGGAGCCGTATATCAGCGAAAAGGCAATAGGCGCGCTCTGGGCGCCCACCGCCGGAATCGTCAGCCCCTATGAGCTTGCCATTGCAGCAACGGAAAACGCCTGCCTCAACGGCGCAAGAGTCAAGCGCAACAGCGGCGTTTTTGATATCGAGTTCAAGGACGATCTTTTCTTCATCACCACCGCCTCGGGCGTTATCAAGGCGAAGTATGTTATCAACTGCGCCGGCGTTTTTGCCGACCAGATTGCAAACATGATAGGCGATACGTCGTTCAAAATTATTCCGCGAAAGGGCGAATACTATCTTCTTGACAAAAACGAGAGCAAAATGGTGAATCACGTCCTTTTCCATTGTCCGTCAAAAATGGGCAAGGGTATTCTTGTTACTCCGACAGCTCACGGTAACGTGCTTATGGGTCCTACGGCCATTGATCTTGACTTTGACAGCAAGCTGGACGTTGACACAACCATTGAGGGGCTTGACGCGGTCAAGCGCGCCGTTAAGGAGGTTATTCCGGCTCTTACAACGCGTAATGCAATCACCTCCTTTGCCGGTCTGCGCGCCCACATTGCAGGCGACAACAGCGATTTCGTGATAGGAAGAAGCAAGGCGAACGATAAGTTCATCAACGTTGCCGGAATTGAATCGCCGGGTCTTACCGCCGCGCCGGCTATCGCAAGATATGTCGGCTCAATATTCCGCGAGATGGCTCCGCAGTATGAGCGCAAGGAAAAGTTCGTTACAACACGGCCGGCTCCCGTCAGGGTCAATGAGCTTTCCGACGAGGAAAGAGCCGAGCTTATTAAAAAGGATCCGCGCTACGGCAGGATCATCTGCCGCTGCGAGGGTATTACGGAGGGAGAGATTGTTGACGCAATCAAGGCTCCCTGCGGCGCAAGGGACGTTGACGGAGTCAAGAGGAGAACAAGAGCCGGAATGGGCAGGTGCCAGTCAGGCTTCTGCGGCTCCAAGGTTGTTGAAATTCTCTCCCGCGAGCTTGATATCCCGATGAACCAGGTTACCAAGCACGGCAACGGTTCAAAGATACTTTTCAAAAAGACGAAGTGAGGTGAAAATAATGCTTAAATACGATCTCGTTGTAATCGGCGGAGGTCCCGCCGGAATGGCCGCTGCGCTCAGAGCAAAGGAGTGCGGCGTTAAAAAGATCATTATCCTTGAAAGAGCCGAAACGCTCGGCGGTATTCTTGAGCAATGTATCCATACGGGCTTCGGTCTGCATTATTTCGGCGAGGAGCTTTCCGGCCCCGAATACGCCGCCCGCTTCATTGAACAGGTGAACAAAACCGATATCGACGTTAAGGTTGATACCATGGTTACCGAAATAAGAACGGGAAACATTGTTATTGCAACAAACAAAACCGACGGTCTGATTGAAATTTCCGCAACCGCCATTGTCCTTGCAATGGGCTGCCGCGAAAGGCCGCGCGGCGCGCTGGACATTCCCGGCTCGCGCGCTTCGGGCATAATGACCGCAGGCACGGCGCAGAAATATGTCAACATTGACGGCTATATGCCCGGCAAAAAGATTGTTATCCTCGGCTCGGGCGATATCGGTCTTATCATGGCGCGCCGTATGACCCTTGAGGGCGCAAAGGTTGAAATGGTCTGCGAGCTTATGCCGTATTCCGGCGGTCTTACGCGGAACATTGTTCAGTGCCTTGAGGACTTGAACATTCCGCTCAAGCTTTCCTGCACCGTTATCAAGACCCACGGCATTGAGCGCCTTGAGGGCGTTACCATTGCAAATGTTGACGAAAACCGCCGCCCCATTCCCGGAACGGAGCAGTTTGTTGAGTGCGACACGCTCCTGCTTTCCGTCGGACTCATTCCGGAAAACGAGCTGACAAGAATGGCCGGCATCATCATTGACCCCGTTACAAACGGCGCGATTGTTGACGAAAACCGCCAGACGAACCGTCCCGGCGTTTTTGCCTGCGGCAATGTTCTGCAGGTGCATGACCTTGTTGACTATGTTACGCTTGAAAGTCAGCTTGCCGGCGAGGGCGCGGCAAAGTACATCCTTTCAAAGAACCGCCGCCGCACTGTGAAATATGTCCAGACCAAGGCCGGCGAGGGCGTACGCTACGTTGTTCCGCAGAACATATCGCTCGATACCGAAAACGACGTTAAACTCTATTTCAGAGTGCGCGACGTTTACCGCAACGCAAAGATAACCGTCAAGAGCGGAAACAAAGTTATATATTCAAAGAAAAAGCCCAAGCTTTGCCCCGGCGAAATGGAATATGTCGTCATCAAAAAGGACGATATAGCTTCGCTCGACAAAAAAGAGCTTGTTGTTTCAGCGGAGGTGTAAGACGATGAAAAGAGAACTTGTTTGCGTATCCTGCCCCATTGGCTGCGCTCTTTCGGTTGAGCTTTCCGAGGACGGAAAGGAGGTTTTGTCCGTTTCCGGCAACACCTGCAAGCGCGGCGATAAATATGCAAGAGACGAATGTACCAATCCCGTCCGTATGCTGACCTCAACCATCAGGGTCAACGGCGGAAATCACCCCGTGGTTCCCGTAAAAACGTCCGCTCCGATACCCAAGGGCATGATGTTTGAGTGCATGAAGGCAATCAACAACGAGGTTGTTGACGCGCCTGTCAAGATAGGTGAAGTGCTCATCAGCAATATTTGCGACACGGGAGTCGATATTGTTGCAACAAACGAAATGTAAATTCATATTTCGGAAATGCGGCAGCCCCTTATTTGAAGTGATAAAGGAGAAATTTGAATGAGAGAATCAAAGCTTCAAAAAAAGACCTCCGGCTTCAAGCTGTGGCTCCTTGTGTGGGGACTCGGCCTTGCCGGCCAGATTTGCTGGAACATGGAAAACCAGTGGTTCAACACCTTTGTTTATTCAAAGATTGCAAAAGACCCGTCAATAATTACCGGAATGCTCATCTGCAGCGCGGCCGCAACAACCTTTGCCACCTTCTTCTTCGGAACGTGGGCTGACCGCACCGGAAAGCGCCGCATTTTCATCTCTGTCGGTTATATTCTCTGGGGAATTTTCACCATAGCGTTCGGAATGACGGAGTTTATCAGCAAATCCCATTATCTTGTTGCCGCCGTTGCCGTTGTTGCCGCCGATACCGTTATGAGCTTTTTCGGCTCAATGGGCAACGACGCGGGCTTCAACACCTGGACGAACGACATGATGACCGATAAAAACCGCGGCCAGATAGGCGCCGCACTTGCAACCCAGCCTGTTCTCGGAACTATCCTCGGAACGGTTGTCGGCGGACTTCTTGTTGGCGAAAACGACAACTATATGCGCCTTTTCGTTGTTATGGGCGTTTTTGTAATCATTTTCGGTTTAATCTCAATGTTCACAATGAGCAAGGGCGACGACGTTGAGCCGTCCGTCAGAGGTTCGTTTTTTAAACAGTTTTTCAGCGTTTTCAACTTTAAGGAGTTCTTTAAGCTCAGGGAGCTTGTCTGGGTCAACGTCATGGTCTCGGTCTTCTTCATCGGCTTTAATGTGTATTTTGCATATATGGGCAACTACATTATCCATTACCTCGGCTATACCGCGGACATGATGGGCATTATTGAGGCTGTTCCGCTTGTTCTTGCAATGCTGACGGCTATACCGCTTTCAATCCTTATCAACAAGAGCAAGAATATTCCGATAACGTTCTTTGCAATCATTGTCAATATTCTCGGACTGCTTGTCATTGCGCCGATTAAGGCAGAGAATGTTGACAGCAGTCAGATTTTCAACCTCAGGATATGGCTCGGCATTTTCCTTGTCGGCGTGGGCTATGTTGCAATTCTTCAGGTTACAAAGGTCTGGACAAAGCAGCTTTATCCGAAGGACAGCAAAGGACAGTTTGAGGGAATATGGATCCTTTTCTTTGTCCTCATTCCGATGATCGGCGGTTCGCTCATCGGCGAGGCTGTTGTTAAAACAAGCGGCGAAACCTTTGTTGACGCCGCCAGCGGACAGACTCAGTATATTCCGAACGGCAACATCTTCTTTGTCGGCGCGGCAGTAATACTGCTGACCGTTATTCCGGCGCTGTTCGCCGCAAAGCACTTTAAAAAAAGGCTTGCTTCGGCAGAGGAGAAGTAAAAACAGATTCAAAAAACGGTCGTCCCCAAAAGGCGGCCTTTTTTGTTTTTCCGGCAGCGCCGGAAAGCAAATTTTTTCTTGCCTTATAAAGGGGTGTGTGATATTATAAAAACAATTACCAATGAAAAAGCAAAGCAGGTGGAACAGTGCTAAAAATGCCTATTTATATTGCGCCGTCCTTTTCAGAGGAACCGTTTTTGTCCTTTCCGGATGTAAAGACGGAAAAGGCCGGGAAAGGCTTCATTCCGGAAAACTTTTATGCAACAACAATTTTTCCCGAATATTTCAAAATAAACGGCGAATGGAAACTGCTCACAAAAAGCAGAATGGACTGCTCGGTCGTTATCCGCGACGGCAAGCCTTATGCTGTTGAAATGCGCAACATCAAAGAGGGCGACGACGTTGTTGTCGGCCGCACCGACGACGGAACAAACGGAGTTTTTGTTCATTGCGACGGCTTTCACGAGGAGGGCGAACTTGAAAAGACCGGCCAGAGCTTTGCGTTCAGGCAGGGTCAGTCGCGCGAAACCTCGTATTCAAAGGACTATGACAAGCTTTATGAAATTCTGCGCCACGACCGCGACCACGGAAAAATTGTCTGGGTGCTCGGCCCGGCGTGCGCGTTTGACAAGGATTCACGCAAGGCGATGGCCGACCTTATTGACAACGGCTTCTGTCATGCGCTTTTTGCCGGAAATGCCCTTGCCACTCATGACATGGAGGCCGACCGCTTCCACACCGCCCTCGGTCAGGATATATACTCAAAGGAGGTCACCTTTAACGGCCATTACAACCACCTGCACCTGATAAACCTTGTCAGGAAAGCAGGCGGTGTGAAAAACTATATTGAGCAGAACAATGTTAAAACGGGCATCATGAGCGCCCTTGTGAGGAACAAGGTTCCTTTTGTTCTGGCAGGCTCAATCCGCGACGACGGACCGCTGCCGGACGTTATCGGAAACGTCTATGAGGCGCAGGACGCAATGCGCAGGCACACCATGGAAGCAACAACCGTAATTGCCCTTGCAACGCAGCTTCATACAATTGCAACGGGCAACATGACTCCGTCTTATCAGCTCGTTGACGGCGTTATCAGACCGGTGTATTTCTATGTTGTTGATGTTTCCGAGTTCGCGGTCAACAAGCTCAAGGACAGGGGCAGTCTCAGCGTTACAGGCGTTGTGACCAATGTTCAGGATTTTGTTGTCAACATCAGCAAGAATCTGGTCGGGTGAATAATTCAGATAATTGCCGAGCCTGAACGGTTCAGGGCGGTTAAAGGGAGATGAAAAAAGTGTCAGAAAAAACAAAGGAAATCTCAACCGAAAACAACAATTCCTCCGCAGGACTCCACCTCAACAAAAAATCAATAATTGCGATATGTGTCCTGCTGACAGCCATTCTTGTTTTTGCCGGCGTGCTCACTCAGGTCATGCCGCGCGGCGAATACTATTCCTATCCGGAAAACACTTATAAGCTTTCGGACGGAACCTTTATTACCCTTGAAAGCGAGGAAGAATACACTGTCTGCAAAACGCTGAGCGTCACACAGGACGAGTATCTCAAAAAGCTTTCCTCTCTCGGCCATGACATCAGGGAGGTAAACAGCTTTGACGGCTATGACCTTTCCTCTGCCGAGGAAGTGAGCAAAATGATAATCGACGGAACTTACCACAGGATAGACTACAAGCTGCCTGTGTGGAAGATACCGGCGTCGCTTGTGCTGGTGTTCGGCTCGCAGAATGTTACAACAGGCATTGCAATCATACTTTTCATTGTCCTCATCGGCGGAACCTTCCTTATTCTTGACGAGCAAGGCATACTCAAGTACATCATGGCGGTCATTATCAGAAAGTTTGAAAAGAAAAAGTATCTGCTTTTGTGCATAATGATTTTTGTGTGTATGCTTTTAAGCTCCACCGCCGGTATTCTTGAGGAGTCCGTAACGCTTGTTCCTATCGCTGTTGCAATTTCTCTTGCCCTCGGCTGGGACTCGCTTGTGGGTCTTTCAATAAGCCTTGTTGCGGTCGCTTTCGGCTTCACCGCGGCAACGTTCAACCCGTTCAATGTTGTCACCGTGCAGAAGCTTGCCGGAATACCGGTTTTTTCCGGTCTCTGGCTGAGAATTCTGATGTTTGTTCTGGTCTATGCGGTGCTTGCCGCTTTCGTTGTTATCTACGCTAAAAGAATTGAAAAAAATCCGAAAAAGAGCGTCTGCTATGAAAGCGACTGCGCCCTGCGTGAAAAATACCGCCTTGAGGACAGTGAGGCTGTCCTTGCAAACCCGAAAACGAGGAAAGCAACGCGCGCTTTTGTCCTTTGCGTCAGTGCCGTTATTGTCTGCATTGTTCTTGACTTTTGTCTCGGCCTTTCGGGAATGCTTTCAATGCCGGGCATGGCCGTCCTTTTCACCGTGGGCGGTCTTTCGGCCGGTTATCTTTCCGGTCTGCGCGGAAAAGAGGTTTTCAAGGGCTTTTTGCGCGGAATTAAAACCATTGCTCCGGCCATTCCGCTGATTTTTTTCATTCTTGCAATCACCTATATCCTCGATGAGGGCATGATAGTCCACACAATTCTAAATTATGTCTATTCGCTCATCAAGGGACTTTCACCCTACTCGGCAATACTTCTGCTGTTTGCGTTCATAGTGGTGCTTGAATTTTTCATCGGCTCCGGCACGGCAAAGGCGTTTTTAATCATGCCGATTGTTGCTCCTCTTGCTCACCTTGTCGGAATATCCGGCAACAGCGTTGTGCTCACGTTCTGTATGGGAGACGGATTCACAAATCTCCTTTATCCCACAAGCGGAATCATGATAATCGCAATCGGCCTTGTCAATGTTTCCTACGGAAAATGGCTGAAGTTCACATGGAAGCTTTTCCTTGCCGAAGCGTTGCTTGCCGTTGCAATTATGCACTTTTCAATTTTTATCGGCTACTCATAATGAGTCCGTTCGGCGAAAGCCCTGTATCAAGCCGTATTTTTAATTTATAACAAAGCATATGGCGGCCGCCGCTTTGGACTGATTGCTCCGAAACGGCGGCTTTTAATTCTGCCCTCCTGCTGTTCATCGGGAGGGTTCCTTTTTTCTTTTGCGGTCAAAAATGAAAACACAGCAAAGGCAGGAAAGCGGAAAAGCGAGGGTGAAAAACACCGGCGCGGAAAAGGGCAGCAGGAGGAACAGAACGCCGCAAATCAGCCCGACTGCGGCAAGGCAGAGCGCGCAGCGCGGAACGGAAAGAACAAAGGCTTCAAAGAACGGTCTGCTTCCCTTTTCAAAAAGGAGATACCGGGGCATGAACAAAAACGCAAGCAAAAAAATCAGGAGGAAGGAAACGCAGACTGCGCCGCCGAAAAACGCCGGAGCCGTTTTGAGCGAAAAATAGATTTTGGCCGAAGAAATTCCTGCGGCAAAAAGCAGAGCAAAAAGGCAGGACGGCAGGACGGTTTTTCTGAAGCTGCTTTTGAATGCGGAAAAGTAGTTGGAAAATGTCCGCACCTCTTCTCCGTCGTAAAGCTTGCGGCAAACGCAGAACAGCGCCGTCCACGAGGAAAGCAGAGTGAAAAGCGGAAGCGCCGTCAAAACAAAAAGCAGCCCCAAAAGCGCCTGCTTATGGACGGTTGAGATGAGACAGGACAGGAATTTGTCGCGCGGAGTATCCGGAAAGGAAAAAATAAGATTCTTTTTCACAATATATCACCGTAATAATTGTTGGCAAAAGCAACGCAAAAGTTTCACTGTGCAAACGCTTTTCGGCCGCAAATAATTGCTTGATTTTTGGCGGATATTGTGGTATTATCGGAATATAAGAAAGGATGGTGAATATCATGCTTGGTGACAGACTCAGGGCAATCCGTAAAGAGCATGGGTTAACGCAGCAGAATATTGCAGACGTTTTAGGCGTTGACCGGACAACCTACACTGTTTATGAGGGCGGCTCCATTACTCCTTCGCCTGCAACCCTTGTAAAGCTCTCGCAGATTTACAATGTTACCGTCGGCTACCTTATCGGTGTTGAAGAAAACCACCCAGAACTGCGCAAAATTCCGGACGAAAAGCAGGAAAAAAAGCTTTTGAGCAGCGATCCCATTTTCCTGCTCAAAAAGGAGGAAAAGGAGCTGCTGCTTTATTTCAGAGTCCTTTCCGATGCAGAAAAGCACAAGATTATTGATGAAATGAAAGACCTTGCGCAAAGGAGCGGAAAGCTTTAAAAACTCCTTTGTAATTTTAACGCGGCAAGTTGTCAAAAAATTGTGAACTTTTTATAATGTTTTTTTATAGATTCGGTTGACTTTATTTAAAAAGTGTATTATGATTATATCAGTGACGGGGCTTGTCCCGCTGCAAAAGCTTTTAACATCGAAAGGAGTAATATCTATGTTCTTTTGGTTTGCAAAAATGTTCACTAAATTCTTTCTTAAACTCATCTTCTGATTTTTAAATGATTGTTAAATCGGCGCCTGCCGGTTCTTGAAAGGAGCGAATACGAATGCCTGAGTGGCTTGAAGAACTTATCCCTCACCTTGAGTTTGTTTTTTCAAAGGTGTCCAAAAAACTGTTTATCAAATTCCTGCTTAAACTTATCTTTTAATGCTCAACCGGACGGCTTTTGCGGCTGTCCGGTTTTTTAATTATTCTTTCATTAATAGTTTGTTAATTTTTTTTACACTTTTTATTCGCAATTTTAATTGACTTATAAAACAAAGTGTATTATTATTATTTTAGCTGAAGATTCGTCACATTATCGGCTAATGCGTCGGAATCGGCAAATACATAAGAAAGGAGTTACAACAATGAAAAAGGTTCTTGCAGTTCTTCTTGCAGTTATCATGCTTTTCTCGGTTGTAGCCATCGGCGTTGCTGCTGAGACTACTACCGCTGCCGGCGGCGAAGAAGGAAGCAGCGTTCAGCTTCCCGAATGGCTCACCAATCTCATCGCTCGCCTTAAGCAGGTCATTGCGAAGATTCTCCTTAAGCTTGGCATCAAGCTCAACTGGGACAATCTTTTGGCCGCATAAGCTGTTTAGCGGACTTAAAAGGGCTGCCTTCCGGGCGGCTCTTTTTTCAATATTGCAGACGCATAACAGATTTTTTTCATTTTGTGATGACAAATCGGTTTTTTTGTGTTATACTTAAATATCCGCTGATTTGTCAGGGGTCATTTATGTAAAATCCTACCGAAGGAGACCTGAAATGAGTATTGCAGTTGATAACATAAAAGGCGTGCTGGAGCTTCTTGATGAAAGCCTTTCAAAGCTCGGCTTTGAAAAAAAGACCGGGCTTGAGGTTCAGGAAAACGGCGCTTATGCAACCTTTTCCGGCGAAAAGGGCGCGCTGAAGCTTAAATATGAAAACGAGATTGCCGCCGTGTATTTTGCTGACGACGAGGCCGCGCTTGAAGAGGGCGGAAAAAAGCTTGTTGCCACTCTCCTTCCCGAAAACGGCGACAGCAGAGACGTTAAATACGTTGCAAACGAGATTGCAGATTGCCTGAACGAGCGCTTTGCAAAAAAAGCGGCGGTCAAAAAGAGCGGTACGGCCAAGGCGCCCCAGACCGTTTCCAAAACCGCGGTCAAAAACGGCTCGTACTATGATGCGAATACCCTTGCAAGCAAGCTCTGCCTTGTTTTTCCGGAGCTCAGGGATTTATATAAGCAGAACATTGCCGAATACGGCGAGTTCCTCTCGGAAAAGTTTTTCACCGAATACGGCACGGAAAAGGTCATTTCCGCCATTAAGCAGAACAACCCCCAGACGATGAAAAAGCTTTTCCAGATTCTCAACGAAATCTATGAGGACGGAACGAACGATACCCAGAGCCTTATTGCCGTAACAATCCTCGGCGCACTGGAAAACGACCAGATTCTGCTTGCCCGCTGTGTGGATTATATGAGCGAAACGCTTGCTCCGCCGGTTATTGAGGTCAACCGCTATCTTGCCTCCGCAGCAGGAAAGAGGGCTAAGAAAAAGCTCCTCAATCCCCCGGTATACAAGCCCAAGAAAAAGAAAAAGCCCGGTCTTCTGGCTCAGATGATGGCCGGCGGCGGTGGCGTGACTCCGCCGATGTAACACAAAGTCCGGGACTGCCGCAAAAGCTGCGACAGTCCCTTTTCACTATCCGGAGGTGCCGAATGATTGAAACAGCAAAAACAGCCGACTTTAAAGAGCTTCTTAAATTTGAAAACTGTGTTTTTAAAATTAAATTTGAAAACAAGGTGCCGAAGGTTTACCGCTTTCCGGAAAGCGCCGCGCTTCACGGCATTCACCGCGAGGACGGAAAAATTGCGGGAGGTATCTGTATTCTTCCGGGCG
Organism: Clostridiaceae bacterium; assembly: GCA_016293225.1. Classification (GTDB taxonomy): domain Bacteria; phylum Bacillota; class Clostridia; order Oscillospirales; family Acutalibacteraceae; genus UBA6857. The sequence continues at coordinate 11,396 of JAEDEQ010000012.1, read as the reverse complement.
CGCTTATAATCGGCAGCGAAAAGCTTGTTACGGCCGGTATTGGCTCGGTTGCCGTTGCAAAGAGGCTTCGCGGACGCGGAATAATGAATGAGCTTATGCTGTATGCCGAAAAAAAGAGTCTTGAATATGGAGCAGATGTTGGCTTCCTTTCCGGCTACCGTTTCCGCTATCAGCGCTTCGGCTATGTTCCGGCAGGCGTAAAATATGTTTTTGAAGTCTCGGACAACCTTATCGCACGCACGAAAGAGAGCGAAAAGCTTTGCTTTTCTCCCGTTGTGAGTGCAGAGGACGAAGAGGCTGTGTTCGCCCTTTACTCTGCGCAGGAGGTTCGCTTTGACCGCGAAAGGGAAAGGTTTTCCGCCGTTCTCAAAACCTGGCACAGCAAAGCTTACCTTATAAAAGACGAAAGGAAAAACGTTTGCGGATACCTGATATACAAAGGAGACGAAAACGCCGTTTCGGAGCTTGTTCTTGAAAACAACGCAAAGGCGCGTGATGTACTCGTTCTTTTTGCAAGGGAAAAGGGGCTTAAAAACCTTTTTGTCTGGTGCTGCGATTTTCAGCGAAGCCTTTTGAAGGAGCTGCTCGGGTTCGGGGAACACTACAGAGCGGAGGCGGCAGTGAGTCTCAAAATTTTCAGCTATAAAAATTTTATTGAAAAAATGCTTTCGCTCAAAGCGCGGCTCGGCGCGGTTCAGAGCGGTTCTCTTGTTCTGAGGATCGGAGAGGAAACGCTTAAAATCACCGTTGACGGAAAAAATGTTACGGTTATTGAAACGCAGGAAAAGCCGGAACTTTCCTTTAGTCGTACCGAAGCCGTGGTTGCCCTCACCCGCCCCGAGTGCGCCGTTACGGAGAACGCGCTTTTCAACGCATGGACTCCGCTTTGCCCGTTCTCAATTTTTTCCGTTGATACCGTATAAAAATTTTTTACGCCGTTTGACTGCACCTGCAAGCCGGACGGCTAAAAATTTTTCTTGACAAACTCATAAAAATATCCTATAATACATAAACTGTTAGAACCCGAACAGTTAGCGCGCTAACATTATTTCTCAAAGGAGACCGGAACTTGGAAAAGAAAAAGTACATTTTTTTTGAGCTTCACAAATGCTCGCGGCTCATCAATCGCTATATCGACAATAATACCGACAAGGAAAAGTATGAAAAGGTGACGGGCGTTCACAGCTGGGCAATCGGCTTTTTTTATCATAACCGCGACCGCGACGTTTTTCAGCGCGATTTTGAAAAGGAGTGCAATGTCCGCCGCTCAAGCGCAACGGAAATGCTCAAGCGAATGGAAAAGAACGGAATTATAAAGCGCGTCGGCGTTGACTATGACGCAAGGCTCAAAAAAATAGTTCTTACAGAAAAGGCAATTGAAATACAAAAAACGCTCGATGAAAAGTTCGCTCAGCTTGAAAGCAATCTTTCAAAGGGCGTAAGCCGGGAGGAGCTTGAAACATTTTTCACCGTTCTTTCAAAGATAACAAATAATATCGGGGAGGGATCCGAAGATGATTAAAAGACTTTCAAAATGTATCCGTGAATATAAAAAAGCCTCGCTGCTGACTCCGCTTTTTGTTTCGCTTGAGGTTGTTATGGAAGTTATCATTCCATATTTCATGGGTAAAATGCTTGACTACGGTGTAAACCTCGGCAACATGAATTACATTGTCAGGGTCGGAGCAATGCTGGTGGTTTTCTGCATAATGTCGCTCGTTTTCGGCGCGCTTGCGGGCAAATACGCCGCCTATGCCTCCGCAGGCTTTTCAAAAAACCTCAGGCACGATATGTTCCATAACGTTCAGTCGTTCTCGTTCTCGAATATTGACAGGTTCTCCGTTTCAAGCCTTGTAACAAGGCTCACAACGGACGTTACGAATATACAGAACGCATATCAGATGATAATCCGCATCGCCGTGCGCGCGCCGCTGATGATTGTTTTTTCGCTCTTTATGGCGATACGCATAAGTCCGCGCCTTTCGCTGATTTTTGCGTGCATACTGCCGCTTCTTGCCCTCGGACTTTACGGAATAGTCAAAAAAGCATACCCTGTTTTTGAGCGTGTTTTCAAAACATACGACAAGCTCAACACAATCACTTCGGAAAATCTCCACGGTATCCGCGTTGTAAAGTCCTTTGTCCGCGAGGAGCACGAAAAGGAAAAGTTCAAAACGGTTTCAAACAGCATTTACAAGGACTTTATTTCCGCCGAAAAGCTGCTTGCGCTCAACGCGCCGCTGATGCAGACCGCCGCTTATTCAACAATGCTTCTGATATCATGGTTCGGCGCAAAGCTCATCATTGCCTCCGGAAATGTTCCGGAAAACGGATTGACAACGGGTGATCTTGTTATTCTCATGACCTACGCCATGCAGATTCTTATGAATCTCATGATGCTTTCAATGATCTTTGTAATGATAACAATGTCGCGCGCTTCGGCCGAGCGTATTTCCGAGGTTCTCTCGGAGGAAAGCAGCCTGAAAAATCCGGAGAATCCCGTAATGCAGGTCAGGGACGGCTCAATTGAGTTTTCAAATGTCGGCTTCAGCTATAAAAACGATAAAAACAAGCTTTGTCTGAAAAACGCCTCATTCCGGATTGAGTCCGGCGAAACGGTCGGCATAATCGGTTCAACCGGTTCTTCAAAATCAACCCTTGTTCAGCTCATTGCCCGGCTTTATGATGTGACAACGGGCTCGGTCAGCGTCGGCGGCATTGATGTCCGGAAATATGACCTTGATGTTCTTCGTGACAGTGTTGCAATGGTATTGCAGAAAAATGTTCTCTTTTCCGGAACGATAAAAGACAATCTACGCTGGGGCAATCCGGACGCAACCGATGAGGAAATGAAGGAGGCTTGCAGACTTGCGCAGGCGGACTCGTTCATCAAAACCTTTGAAGACGGCTATGACACATATATTGAGCAGGGCGGAACGAATGTTTCCGGCGGACAGAAACAGAGGATCTGCATTGCCCGTTCACTGCTTAAAAAGCCGAAAATCCTTGTTCTTGACGATTCGACCAGCGCCGTTGATACACAGACCGACGCGCTCATTCGCAAGGGCTTTGCCGAATATATTCCGGAAACAACAAAAATTATCATCGCTCAGCGCATAGCCTCCATTGAACACGCCGATAAGATTATTGTTCTTGACAACGGAGAGATTGAAAATATCGGAAAGCATGAGGAGCTTCTGGGCAAGGATCCGATATATACCGAAGTGTATAACTCGCAGACGAAAGGAGGAAAAGCGTAATGGCAAACGAAAGAGTTGCAAGAGTCCCGACAGGTCCCAGGGGTAATATGAACGCAAGAGGCCTGCCGAAGAAAAAGGTTAAAAAAGGCACGGCCAAGCGCCTTATGGGCTATATTGTTAAAGGAAACCGGCTGAAGCTGCTCACGGTCATTGTCTGCATAATCATAACGGCGGCGGCGAGCGTTTCCTCCTCGCTTTTCATCAAGACCCTTATCGGCGATTATATTGAGCCGCTGCTCAGGGCGGAAACAAAGGACTTTATGCCGCTTTTCGGTGCAATAATCAAGATGGTGCTCATTTTCCTCGCCGGAATAGTTGCGGTATATATTCAGAACAGGGTTATGGCGGTGGTTTCGCAGGGGGTGCTCAGAACAATCAGGGACGATATGTTCTCGCATATGCAGACATTGCCGATAAAGTATTTTGACTCCAACACCCACGGCGATATCATGAGCCGCTATACAAATGACGCAGATACCCTGCGCCAGATGATTTCGCAAACAATTCCGCAAACCGTTTCCTCTGCGGTCACAGTTGTGTCCGTTTTCGGCGCAATGTGTTCGCTCAGCTGGCATCTGACCGTGTTTGTTGTTGTCAGCGTTGTTCTGATGCTTCTGATAACCGGCAGGGTTGCAAGCCGCAGCGGAAAGTTCTTTGTGCGCCAGCAGACCTCGCTCGGCGACGTCAACGGATATATTGAGGAAATGATAAACGGGCAGAAGGTCATCAAGGTCTTTTGCCACGAAGAAAAAACAAAAGAGGATTTTGACAAAAAGAACGACGAGCTTTTTGAAAACGCATACAATGCAAACAAGTTTGCAAACATCATCGGCCCGATAAATAACAACCTGAGCCATTTGCAGTATGTGCTTGTTGCGGTGCTCGGCGGCCTGCTTTGCGTCAGCGGAGTGGGTGGTCTTAGCTTTGCTTCGGTCGCCTCGTTCATGCAGCTTTCAAAAAGCTTCGTAATGCCTATAAATCAGCTTTCGCAGCAGCTCAACGCGGTTGTTATGGCTCTTGCAGGCGCGGAAAGAGTTTTTGAACTGCTTGACGAAAAGCCGGAGACGGACGAGGGCTACGTTACCCTTGTCAACGCCGAAAAGGACAAGGACGGCAATCTCACCGAGGCTGAAAGCAGAACGGGTCTCTGGGCGTGGAAGCACCCCCATTCCGACGGCAGCGTAACCTATACCGAACTCAGAGGAGAGGTAAGGTTCTTTGATGTTGACTTCGGCTATGAAGAGGGCAAGGAGGTTCTTCATGATATCACCCTTTACGCCGAACCGGGGCAAAAGGTTGCCTTTGTCGGTGCAACGGGAGCCGGTAAAACAACAATAACCAATCTCATCAACCGTTTTTATGATATTGCAGACGGAAAAATCCGCTATGACGGAATCAATATCAACAAAATCAAAAAGAGCGACCTGCGCCGCTCACTCGGAATTGTTCTTCAGGAAACAAACCTTTTCACGGGAACTGTCATGGAAAACATCCGCTACGGAAATCTCAACGCAACAGATGAGCAGGTGTATAATGCGGCGAAGCTTGCCAATGCTGACGGCTTCATAAAGCGTTTGCCGGACGGCTACAACACAATGCTCACCGGCAACGGAGCAAATCTTTCCCAGGGACAACGACAGTTGCTTTCAATTGCCCGTGCCGCCGTTGCAGACCCACCGGTAATGATTCTTGACGAGGCGACCTCCTCCATTGACACAAGAACGGAAGCCCTTGTTCAAAGCGGAATGGATGCGTTGATGCACGGCAGAACGGTCTTTGTCATTGCGCACCGCCTTTCAACCGTTAAAAACTCGGATGTCATAATGGTTCTTGACCACGGACGGATAATCGAACGGGGAAGTCACGAAAAGCTCATTGAGGAAAAGGGCGTTTATTGCAAGCTTTATACCGGAGCGTTTGAACTTGAATAATAAATAAGAGGCTGAAAAAGCACTTCAGTAGTTTGCTTAAACATTCTGAAGTGCCGAAACAGCCCCTTTTGATTTGAATTGGGAGTTCATTCAAAAAACTGAATTGTGCGGAATAATCGGTTGAATACTCATTTTCAGTCAAGAATCCTGCCGTCAACGGAAACGGTGACAACCTGCCACGGAATAAACTTTCCGCTTTCCATGAGAGCTTTTTTTGCTGCGTTTTCAAGTCCGCCGCAGCAGGGAACTTCCATCCTGACAACGGTAACGCTTTTGATGTCGTTGTTTTTGATAATTTCGCAAAGCTTTTCGCTGTAATCTGTGCTGTCGAGTTTCGGGCATCCGATGAGTGTAATCTTTCCGCTCATGAATTTCTCGTGCATTGCGGAATAGGCATAAGCTGTGCAGTCAGCGGCAATGAGCAGCTTTGCATTTTTGAAGAACGCTGCATTGACCGGAACAAGCTTAATCTGGCATGGCCATTGGGCAAGTTCTGAAGCCACATTTGACTTTACGGTGGGAGCACTTACGGTTTTGCTTCGGTCAAAGCTTTGCGTTTTGTGTCCCGGGCAGCCGCCTTCATGGTGATGATGAGCGCCGGAACATTCTTTTTGCTTGTTTTTGAGCACGGCGGATTCGTCGTATGCTGCGGCCTCTCTTTCAACAAAGGTGATTGCGCCCGTGGGACAGGTCGGAAGACAATCGCCGAGCCCATCGCAGTAATCGTCACGCATGAGCTTTGCCTTTCCGTTCACCATCCGGATTGCGCCTTCGTGGCAGGCTTCGGCGCAGTTCCCGCAGCCGATGCACTTTTCTTCATCTATATGGATAATTTTTCTGATCATCAAAAGTCAAATCCTTTCTGTATTTTTCAATGAGCCTGCCTTTTTTGTTGTTACCACAACAAAAAAGGCAAAATCTTTTCCTTTCTGAGTGGAAAAAGGAAAAAGACAATGATATAATATCAGTGTTGCAGGCTAAAGTCAATGCAAAAAAAGAGGTAAAAATAATGGAAAACAACGGAACCGAAAAAAAGGGCATGATGAAAAAATGGTTCTTGCCTTACTTCAGAAAACACACAAAAACGCTCTGTCTTGATCTTTTGTGTGCGCTTTTCACAACGGGCTGCGAGCTTGTTTTGCCGATGATTGTCAGGGAGATTACAAAAATTGCAACCGACGATATCTCAAAGCTGACAGTTTCGGTGATTCTGCAAATGGCTTTGCTTTTTGCTGTGCTGAAAATTATTGATATGCTTGCCGGATATTACATGAGCTATGTCGGTCACAGCATGGGCGTCATGATTGAAAAGGATATGAGAGAGGATCTCTTTTTCCATCTTCTTCGTGTTCCGTTCAGCTATTATGACACAACAAAGGTCGGTCAGCTTATGTCAAGGATAACAACGGATATGTTTGAGGTTGCGGAATTTGCCCACCATTGTCCGGAAGAGTTCTTTATCGCCGGGGTAAAGATTGCCGCATCGTTTGTCATTCTTTCCTCAATCAATCTTCCGTTGGCGGCGTGTGCATTTGTTGTTCTGCCGTTCATGTTCCTCGGAACAAGGTATTTCCGCAAAAGGATGCGTGAAGCTTTCAGAAAAAGGCGTGAAATTGCCGGAGAAGTCAATGCACGGACAGAAAACTCCTTGCTCGGTATCCGTGTTGTGAAATCCTTTTCCGGCGAGGAAGCTGAAAGCGACAAATTCAAAAAGGAAAGCTCCTCTCTTTCTGTAACTCAAAAGGAATCCTACCGTTATATGGCTCGCCTCAACGCCGCGGTCAGGTTCTTTGACGGTCTGATGTATATTGTTCTCATTGTCATGGGCGGGCTTTTCATCATGAAAGGAAAGATTACAACAGCCGATTACGCCGCCTATCTGCTCTATGTTGCAATGCTTATTGCGGCGGTCAAAAGGATTGTTGAGTTCACGGAGCAGTTTGAAAAGGGCGTTACGGGAATTGAACGCTTTGCTTCGGTGATGGAGGTTCCTGTCGAGGACTACTCAAAAGGCGAAGAAAAAGCCGAACCACCGGAAAACGGTGGAGAGATCGAGTTTAAAAATGTAACCTTCAGCTATGACAGGGAAAAGGGCGACGTTCTTGAATGCATCAACTTCTCCGTCAAAAAAGGCGAAAGCATTGCCGTTGTCGGCCCGTCCGGCAGCGGAAAAACAACAATGTGCAGTCTGCTTTCGCGCTTTTACGACGTCAAAAGCGGACAAATTCTCCTTGACGGAAAGGATATCCGGGATTACGACCTCAAAGCGTTGCGAAATTCAATCGGCGTTGTTGAGCAGGAGGTCTATCTTTTCTCCGGAACGGTGATGGAAAATATTCTTTACGGCAATCCGAACGCAACAAGGCAGCAGGCCGTTGCCGCCGCAAAAAGTGCCGGCGCAGATGAATTCATTGAAAAGCTGCCGCAGGGCTATGACACCTTTGTCGGTGAGCGCGGAGCAATGCTTTCAAGCGGACAGAAGCAGCGAATCTGCATTGCGAGGGTGTTCGTGAAAAATCCGCCGATTCTTGTTCTTGACGAGGCAACCAGCGCGCTCGACAACGAGAGCGAACAGCTTGTCAAGCATTCGCTTTCCACCCTTGCAAGAGGAAGAACAACCTTTACCATTGCGCATCGCCTTTCAACGGTTGAAAATGCGTCGCGGATTCTTGTCCTGACACAGAACGGCATTGAAGAACAAGGCACGCATAAGGAGCTTCTTGAAAAAGGTGGAATCTATTCAAAGCTTTATAACAGTCAGTTTGATTGATGGGTGTTCATCGTCTTAAAGCGGTAAATTGTACAAGAGCACCGGGCTGTGTGGAAAATTATTAGTGATATGCTGACAAAGTTTTCTTTTGTTTGCTTTTTCTTTCAAAAAACGGTTGACAAAAAAAGCAAAACAAACTAAAATACTCAACATAAAGGCAAGGGCGTCTTAGAGAAAGTAATCTCTGGGACGCTTTTTGTGTTATTACACTGACACCGTTTTTCAGGCAGGACAAGGACGTCCTCTTTCGCAAGGGAGAAGACGCTTGTTCTGCCTCTTTGTTTTTGAAAGGAAGTGGGAAAGTATGCAGAACGAAGACCAACCCTCAAACCGGAATCTGTTGATAAAAAGCATTAAAGAAAACATACTCAGGAGGTAAAAATTTATGTACAGTTCGGTAAACACAATATGGGTTCTTATCGGGGCCGCATTGGTATTCTTTATGCAGGCAGGCTTTTCAATGTGTGAGGCAGGCTTCACACGATCCAAAAACACCGGAAACATTCTGATGAAAAACCTGATGGACTTCTGCATCGGTACGCCCTGCTTCTGGCTTGTCGGCTTCGGTCTGATGTTCGGCTCGTCGAGCGCAATTTTCGGCTGGATTGATCCGCTCATTATGAAAGATTACAGCAGTGTCCTGCCCGATGGCGTTCCGCTCTGGGCGTTTGCAATCTTCCAGACCGTTTTCTGCGCAACAAGCGCAACAATAGTTTCCGGAGCGATGGCGGAAAGAACAAAGTTCAGCGCATACTGCATCTACTCGGCCGCAATCTCGCTGATAATTTATCCCGTTTCCGGTCACTGGATCTGGGGCGGCGGCTGGCTCTCGCAGCTCGGCTTCCATGATTTTGCCGGTTCAACTGCTGTTCACATGGTTGGCGGTGTCTGCGCTCTTATCGGTGCAAAAATTCTCGGACCGCGTATCGGAAAGTATGACAAAAACGGAAAGCCGAAAGCTATCCTCGGTCATAACCTTACCATTGCCGCGCTCGGCGTTTTCATTCTGTGGTTCTGCTGGTTCGGCTTCAACGGCGCTTCAACGGTCGGCATGGATTCGGACGAGCTTGTTGAAAGCGCAAGCCTTGTTTTCTTCAACACAAACCTTGCGGCTGCCGTTGCCTGCTGCGTAACGCTGGCCTTCACATGGATACGCTATAAAAAGCCGGACGTTTCAATGACCTATAACGCAGCGCTTGCAGGTCTTGTCGGAATTACCGCAGGCTGCGACGCGGTAAGCCCGGTCGGCGCATTCTTCATCGGCGCCGTCTGCGGAATTGCCGTTGTCCTTTCCGTTGAGTTCTTCGATAAGATTGCAAAGATTGACGACCCCGTCGGCGCAATTTCCGTTCACTGCGTCTGCGGCGCCCTCGGAACAATTTTGACAGGTCTTTTTGCAACGGGCGTTTCAACCGAAAAGGGACTGTTCTACGGCGGCGGTCTGCACTTCCTCGGCGTTCAGACTCTCGGCGTTGTCAGCGTTGCGGCGTACGTTGCCGTAATAATTACAGCCGTGTTCCTCATTCTCAAGCACACGATCGGTCTGCGTGCCTCAAAGGAGGACGAGCTTGCAGGTCTTGATGTTTCCGAGCACGGACTTCTTACCGCTTATGCAGGCTTTGCAACTCTTCCCGATACGGCATATGACGAGGAGGATGTTACGGTTGTTTCCGGCGACGTTCCCGTTGCCGAGGCTGTTGAGGTCAAAAAAATGCCCTCGTTTGAGGAAAAGAGCGAAGGCGGCGTAAAATTCACAAAGATTGAAATCATCTGCAAGGAATCGCGTTTTGAAAAGCTCAAAAACGCTTTGACCGAGCTTGGAATAACGGGTATGACAATGAGTCATGTTCTCGGCTGCGGCGCGCAGAAGGGCAAGCCGGAGTTTTACCGCGGCATTGAGATTGAGCCGACGCTCCTTCCGAAGGTTCAGCTTGACGTTGTTGTCAGCAAGGTTCCGGTCAGAAGCGTTATTGAAACAGCCAAAAAGGTTCTTTATACCGGTCACATCGGAGACGGAAAAATCTTTGTTTATGACGTTGAAAATGTTGTAAAAATCCGTACCGGCGAGGAGGGCTACGACGCTCTTCAGGACGTTGAATAACTGAAAACTATACCGATATAAAAGCTGTCGCCGGTCTGTGCGGCAGCTTTTCTCTGTATAAAAGAGACTAAAATCATTTGCAATTCTGCAATAATATTGGTTGCTTTTGGTTGCTGATTTTTTTCATAATATATGGATTTTATGTCAAAAATATAGTATCATATCATGTGGTAAAAATGTTCAGAACGCCGCCCGGAAACCGGCGGCTGCTTTTTAGAGAGGTGAATCCAAGTGAGAAAAACAAAAATTATCTGCACAATAGGCCCTGCCTGCCGCGATGAAAAGACTATTACCGAAATGTGTCTTGCCGGAATGAGCGTTGCAAGGCTCAACTTTTCCCACGGCTCCTATGAGGAACACGAAAAGAACATTAAGCTTATTAAAAAGGTTCGCGAAAAGCTTCAGCTTCCCGTTGCAATAATGCTTGACACAAAGGGACCGGAGTACAGAATCAAGACCTTTAAAAATAAGAAGGCAGTCCTTAAGGACGGCGCCGAGTTCACGTTCCGAACAGATGATGTTGAGGGCGACGAAACGCAGGTTTCCGTCACATATAAGGATCTTCCCAAGGAGCTTTCCGTTGGCGAAAAGGTTCTTGTTAACAACGGTCTTCTGATTTTTGAAGTTACAAAAATTGAAAAGAACGCAGTTGTTACAAAGGTCATTTCCGGCGGTGAAATATCAGACCGTAAAAGTATGTCTTTTCCGAACAAGGTCATGCACCACGAATATCTCAGCGAACAGGACAAGCAGGATCTCCTTTTCGGAATGGAAAGGGACGTTGACTTTATTGCCTGCTCCTTTGTTTCCCAAAAAAGCGACCTTGTGGCGGTCAAAGATTTCCTCAGCGAAAACGGCTATGACGATATCAGCCTTATTGCAAAGATTGAAAATCAGTCCGGTATTGACAACATTGAGTCGATTGCCGAAGAATGCGACGGCATTATGATAGGTCGCGGCGACATGGGCGTTGAAATTCCGTTTGAACAGGTTCCGGCAATCCAGAAGAAAATCATCACTGCCTGCCGTCTGCTCGGAAAGCGCGTTATCACCGCAACGGAAATGCTCGAGTCAATGATCCACAATCCTCGCCCGACAAGGGCGGAAATTTCGGACGTTGCAAACGCCGTTTATGACGGCACAAGCGCAGTCATGCTTTCCGGCGAAACGGCCGCAGGAAAATTCCCCGTTCTTGCCGTTCAGACCATGGCGAAGATTGCCGAGGAGACGGAAAAGAGCATAAACTATAAAAAGCGCTTCTGGTCAACGCCGTTCAAAATTAAAAACACTCTTGACGCCATCTCGCACGCAACCTGCGGCATGAGCATTGACAT
>JAEDEQ010000086.1 GCA_016293225.1 Clostridiaceae bacterium | reverse complement strand
GGGCAACCGCTTATCGCAGAGCCTTTTTACATTTATATTATACTCACCTGCCGCTCATTTGTCAAGCGGTTATTTTTATATTTGACAAAATGTATAGGCTATGTTAGAATAACCGCAGGCTCTGCTAAAAACGGTAGGCGGTTGCCCTTTCGGTAAAGCTTTTTCTTTTCCGGAGGGGTCGAAAAATTATTGTTTCATCCCTCCGAGTTTGGAAACAAGGAGGGCGATGCCTTATGGATATCGGAACAACTTTGTTGCTGCTTGTTTTAGCCACCGGCTACATAATAGCAATTAACAAGTCGTTTGATAAAGATAGCGGCAATAGAAATAATAAAAAATAACCGCCAAACAGCCAATTTGAACGCGGTTATTTTTTAACCAAAACAAAGGGCAACCGCTTATCGCAGAGCCTTTTTACATTTATATTATACTCACCTGCCGCTCATTTGTCAAGCGGTAATTTTTATGCATCGCAGCCGAAAATCTGTTTCATCTGAGACAGAAATTGCGCTTCAGGCGATTCATCTCCGTCGTTTTTGCAAGCGCATGAATGTTTGCCCTCATCAAGATTATGGCGTATGCCTGCTTTGAACTTTGCCCTCAGCCGACCGTGTTTGCTTCAATAACCCTGCCGTCCTCAAAGCTTTTTGCGTTTTCAAACGTAACAAGACTTATTTTTTCCAGTGCTTCGTGGGTGAGAAAGCCCTGGTGCGAGGTCACGATAACATTCGGGAACGACAAAAGCCGCGCTGTTACGGAAGTGTTCAGAATGTCGTCCTCGCGGTTTTCAAAAACGTTTTCCTGCTCCTCCTCGTAAACATCAAGACCTACGCCCGAAAACTTGTGCCTGCGGATACCCTTGATGAGATCCTCCGTGCTTATCAGCGCTCCGCGCGAGGTGTTGATGAGCAGAACGCCGTCCTTCATTTTTTCAATCGCCTCAAGGTCAATCATGTGATACGTTTCCTCTGTCAGCGGACAGTGAAGCGAGATAAGGTCGCTTTTTCTGAGCAGCTCGTCAAGCCCGGTATAGCGCACAAAATCGAGCGACGGGTTTTCAAACTTATCAAAGGCAAGCACTTCCATTCCGATTCCGTGGCACGCCCGGCACATTGCGGCGCCAATCTTTCCGGTGCCGACAATTCCGGCAACTTTTCCGCAAAGATTCATTCCGGTAAGCCCCATCAGGCTGAAATTATTCTCGCGCACCTTGATATATGCCTTGTGAATATGGCGGTTGACCGCAAAAGCAAGGGCAAGCGCGTGCTCTGCAATCGCTTCCGGCGAATAGTTCGGAACGCGCAGCACGGTGATTCCCTTTTCCTTTGCTCTTTGAATGTCCACATTGTTGAAGCCTGCGCACCGCAGTAAAATCAGCTTGACTCCCCTTTTGGAAAGCTCGTCTATTATTTCCGCGTTCACGTCCGACGCCACAAAAACGCAAACCGCTTCATATCCCTCGGCAAGGCGAACCGTGTTTTTTGAAATGTCGGTTTTGAGGTAGTCTATGCTGATACCGTCATAATTTTTTATCAGCTTATCGAACGATTCAATATCATAGGGCTTTGCGTCATAAAACAAAATTTTCATATTCGGTTTTTCCTTTCGGTTTTTCCCCTTTATTGTTCCCTGCCGCTTTTGCATTATTACGTACAAAACGGGAATGATAACAAAAATATGAAAGGAATGATTCAATGTCAGAAGACACGGTAAACCTCCTCAAGGAATGCGACAGCGGAACAAAAACGGCTGTCTCCTCCATCCGCGAGGTGCTTGACAATGTTAAAAACGAGGATCTGCTTTCAATCCTGACTTCCTCGCTCAAGGAACACGAAAAGCTCGGCAACGAAACGCACAAGCTGCTTTCCGAGCATGGCGAGGACGGAAAAGAACCGCCAGTTATTGCAAAAATGAGTTCATGGATGAAAATCAACTTTCAGCTTATGGAAAAGCCCACCGACAAAACCGTTGCCGGTCTCATGACGGACGGCTGCAACATGGGCGTCAAGCAGCTTTCGGTCTATCTTAACAAATACCCGACAGCGGACAAAAGTGCAAAAAACATTGCCGAAAAGCTTATCCGCGAGGAAAACTCCCTGCTTGAAAAGCTGAGAGCCTATCTTTAAGCCCGATTTATTTTCCTGCTTTGCGTCCGAGGGCAGAGAACAGACGGTTAAGCTCTCCGAAAAGGAAATCAAAAAAGCCGAGGTCAAAAAAGCCCTTGCAGGCGGCGCTTTCGTTTTTATTTTTGCTGTTTTCATTCAGCAAAAAGGCTTGAGTATAAATCATTCCGCCCTCTCCGAAAACCTCTGCGCGCACATAATCGCCGAGTGCTCCCGCGTAATCGTTCAGGTCAAAAACGGCTTCGTTTGCTCTTTTGGTATCAATGAGCTTTCCGTTTGAGATAAGGCGGACTATTGCGGCGTTTTCCGCTTCAACCGAAAGCGTTCCGTTTTCCCTGTCAACGCCTATTTTTGTAATGCGCGGTTCGGTCTTTGCGGCAAGGCGGCCGTCATCGTCAAGAGTGCTGTAGGTTATGCCGATTGAGGACGTTGCCTTGTATTTTCCGCTTTCAATGCCCTCAATGCGCTCTTTCATCTCGCTCACCGTTTTTTCAACCGAAGCGCAAAGCTCGCTTTCGCCGCAAAGCTTTCTGAGCGCAGAGGCAATCTCGCACAGCTCCTCATAATTTCCGAGACAGTGGCTTGCGGCAAAAAACTCACCGTTTTCAAGCGCGGCTTTCGCGCTCTTTGAGTCAAGATGCGGCATAAGCAGCAGCGTATAGCCCGTATCTATCTTGTCAAGCTGATGCGCGTCGCTTGATGCTATGGCGAAAACCGTGTCGCCCTTTGCGGAAAACCTTTCAAGAAGCCTGTCCCAGAGAATGCGGTCAAAGCGCGTTCTTGAGTCGCCCTTTGAGTTGATGTCTATTCCAAGGCAGGTCGGATACTTTTCAAGAAGCGATGAGAACTTGTTGATGTAATATCTGTAGGTGAAATTATTTTCGCTGTACGCCTTGTCTGAGCGTATTTCATACCGCGCCTTTGTGTATTCGCCGGGGTGATTGATGACCGAAACTCCGCCGAGCTTGTCAACGCCCTTAACCGCGTCCTCATAGGTTGTGACAGAGTTGTTGCAGTAATCAACAAACCAGCTGTTGACGTGTGCGTTGACGGAAACGGCGTTGTTCTCAATGCCGAAAGGTATGCGCAGAATTTCCTTTTTTCCGTCCACTCTGAGGTATTCATCGCCGCTTTGCGCCGTGCAGCAGGAATAGCTTTCACCGTTCGGGAACGTTCCGCTTTCACCGAGAAATTCAATTTCGCCCTCGCTCCTTTTTGCAATTTTGAGCAGGGTGCGGATAAAAGTTGAGTTATCGCTTGTCCAGCCGCGGTCAACGGTGCCGTGGTCGGTTATCGCAACAATGTCAAAGCCGGCTTCGGCGTGGCGCTCAAGCGACTGCGCAAGCGTCATATCGCCGTCGGAGGCGTTGGTATGGGAATGGAGCGCGGCCTTATATGTATTAACCGTGCTCCAGTCAATATTCTCATAAGGGTTTGAAATTGTAACGGTTGTTGTTGCAAACGCAGGCACGCAGAAAGAAAAGCACAGCGCAAGCACAAGAAAAATTGATAGCGCCTTCCGGTGTTTCTTCATTTTACATTTACTCCCTTTTAGTTCAGATGTTTTCTTCCCTGAAGTCAATTAAAAGGCTTGCTCTTTCCGGCGTGAGCTTGGTAAGCTTAACTCCGGCGGCCTTGAACATTCTCTTTGAGGCAAGGTTCATCGGCGTGTTTTCATACTTATCGGAAAGATACACAACCTCCCTGATACCGCTTTGAATGATGGCCTTTGCACATTCGTTGCACGGGAAAAGCGCAACATAAACGCGGCAGCCCTCAAGCGGCGCGCCGGCGTTGTTCAAAATTGCGTTAAGCTCCGCATGGCAGACATAAGGGTACTTTGTGTCATAAGCATCGCCGTCACGCTCCCACGGGAACTCATCGTCGCTGCAGCCTACGGGCAGCCCGTTATAGCCCACGGACATAATCTTGTTTTTATCGTTGACAATGCAGGCGCCGACCTGCGTGTTCGGATCCTTGCTGCGATAGGACGAAAGGATTGCAATTCCCATAAAGTATTCGTCCCAGGAAAGATAGTCTTTTCTTTTCGGCATAATTTTCACTTCTCTCTGCTTTTTTCTATTCAACGCCGCGGTAATAAAGTCCGCGCGTAAAATCTCCCTTTGCGCTTTTTCCGTTTCTGTATGCGTTCAAAACCGCATCAACGCTTTCACGCTTTTCAAAGGTGAAAAGCAACGTCAGAAAATCAAGGTTTTTAATTTCGTCCTGCCTGTCGCCAAGGTATATTACCTTTGAGTTAAGTATCTCCTGATAATAGCCCCTGCACAGCACGGGAAACCTGAAGCCCATTCTGTCGGTAAGAAAGCTTTTTCCTTTGCACTCGGCGCAGGTCTTCACATTCTTCACCGGGCAGTTGCGCACAAGCATCAGCGGCAGTCTGCCGTAGGCAACAATTCCGCGCGGAATCGAACCGCCCATTCTTTCGCACTGCGAAAGCGTAAGCTCGGGTGACAAGGTGACTGACTTTACACCAAGCCCCTCCAGAACGGCAACGCTCCTGCTGTTGAAAACATTCAGCGAAAAGCCGCCGTGAACAGTAAAGCCGCAGTCCTTTGCCAGCGCAACTGCGTCCAATGTTGAACAAAGCGCGTCAGAAATTCCGAGCTTTTTAACACGTTCAAGCTGAGTTCTGACCTTGTTTTCAACGCCGAAAAGCGCGCGAGGAATGTCGATTCCAATCGAAACGCCTTTATTTTTCACGCTTTCAACATACTTTTCCTCAATATTCAACGGGAAAAACAAGTTTTCAACATTGCTCAGATCCTCCGGAATCTGCTCCCCGTTTGAAAGGACAATACGGAATTTTTTTTGCTTTGCCGCAGTGTGAGGAGGAACGGCTGTATTTTTATCTGTAAAGCTTTTCGGCTTTACAGTGCTTAATTCAGCTTCAAGCTTTTCAAGCGCTTTCCTGCGCAGCCTGTTGACCTCCCCTGCGGGAACAGTCAGTCCCTCGTCAAGCTCAATTTCAATCTCCTGCGGATAAAACGGAGTTGAGCCGCACTTTGAAAGCCACGAGGAAAGAAGCTCCTTTGAAAGCGGCTTGTTCTGCGCCTTTTCGGGTATTGTTTCAGATGAAACAAAAACAGTTTTGTCTCCTGCCCTTGCGGAAAGCGAAAGCTCCTCGCCCTCAAGCACGCTCAAAAGGAAGCTGACTCCAACGCGCGCAGTCTCCTTTGAATAAAGATTTTTAAGCGAGGACAGCACCTTTGCGGAAGCGGCCGTAACGTCCTCGCGGCGCCGCGTTCCGAACATCTGCGGTCCGCGGCTGTTTTCAAAATATCCCTTGGTAAAGCCGGAGCGCGAAAAAACGGCCTTGAGCTTTTCCTCGGTTTCGCTGTGCAGGGAGCCTTCAAGCGCCTGCCTTGCGCTCGTCACCGCGGCGGCAACATATTCCGGTCTTTTCATTCTTCCCTCAATCTTGAACGAATCAATGCCGAGTCCGGAAAGCACCGGAAGCTCCTCAATGAGCGAAAGATCTTTAAGGCTCAGATCGTGCCTGCCCGGCTCACCTGCGGAAAAAGGCAGGCGGCACGGCTGGGCGCAAAGGCCGCGGTTTCCGCTGCGCGAGCCGAGCATTGCGCTCATATAGCACTGACCCGAAACGCACATACACAGCGCGCCGTGAACGAACATTTCAAGCTCCATATCGGTAGACTTCCGCAGAGAAACAATTTCCCCCTTTGAAAGCTCCCTCGGCAGCACGGCGCGGGAAAAGCCGAGCTTTTTAAGCAGTGCAAGCCCGGCGGCGGTCTGCACGGACATCTGCGTTGAGGCGTGGCGCGAAAGAGACGGCGCACACTCCCTTGCAAAATGCGCAAGGCCGAGATCCTGCAAAATGAGCACGTCGGCGCCGAGGGCGCAAACGTGCTTTATAATAAGCAAGGCCGCGTCAAATTCCTCATCGGAAATGAGGGTGTTAAGGGTGATATGAACCTTAACGCCCCTTGCGCGGCAGTATTCTACAGTTTTTTTAAGCTCCTCAGGGCTGAAGTTTTCCGCGTTGCGGCGCGCGTTAAAGTCCCTCGTTCCGAGGTAGACCGCGTCGGCGCCGCAGCGCACCGCGCCCAGCACGCACTCAAACGAACCTGCCGGAGCAAGGATTTCAGTTTTTCTGTTCATTACGCTTTTTGGGACTGATCTGGTCAAGAACTGTCGAAAGCTGCGCTTTGAGCCGCTCAATTTCAAGGTTGGCGTTTTCAAGCTCGCGCTTTGCTTTTTCGGCCTCATGCTTTGCAAGGTCAGCCTTGGTCTTTGCGCTTGAGGCGTCGTCAAGGTAGTCCTTAATCTGCTCGCGCAGTCTGTCCGCGGAGGTGGTGGCCTTTTTGCAGTTGTCGGCATACTGAAGCGTTGTGAGAATAGCCGCCTGAGTTGTTGAAATTCTGGGATTTTCCTTCATGGTCTTATTTATCTCAAGATCAACCTCTTTTCCGAGATCGGAGACGTACTTCACGTCCTCTTCGGTGAGAATGGCATATTCCGCGCCGGCAATCATGAGTTTAACTTTATTCCTTACCATTGTGACATCATTCCTTTCTGACGAAAGCGGAAACGGCCCTTCCCCCTCTTAAAGCCGCGCCGCAGAAACGGACTTTTGTCCGCCGCTTGAAAGCCTGCGCACGGTCTTGCGCAAGCCGCTGTCTATTCTGTTTTATTATACAACAAAACTCATATATAATCAAGTGAAATTTTTATTTAAAATGCAGATATGCCGTCCTGTCATTAAAAATCTCCTGTAAACTATTGACGATTGCCGCTGCAATAAAGTATAATCAGTTTTACAGTACAAAAGCAGGAGGATTTTTAAATGACCGCTGTTACAAATGATATAAGATATGTCGGCGTGAACGATCATAAAATTGATCTTTTTGAAGGTCAGTACATCGTACCGAACGGAATGGCATATAATTCCTATGTGATCCTTGACGAAAAAA
>JAEDEQ010000011.1 GCA_016293225.1 Clostridiaceae bacterium | reverse complement strand
TTATGAAAGAGCTTCCGCAGACACCGCTTATGAAGGTTGACTTTATGAAGCTTTCACAGATGAAGCCGGGCGATAAAGTCTACGCAAAGTAATATCAGTGCGGTGCATACCTTTTCTTGCGTATGCACTGCTTCTATAATTTTTTTAATGATTACTGATAGATTTCGGTTTACATTTTTTAATATTTGTGATAGAATGTGACTTGCAATGAAAAATCAGATAAGGAGATGTTTAAATTATGACAGTAATAAACAACTATCTGTGCAAGGGTTGTGGCTACTGCGTCAAATTCTGCCCAAAGCATATTCTTGAAATGGGCAGCGAAAGAAACAAACGGGGTCATTTTTACCCTGTTAACATTGATGAAGAAGCCTGTACCTCGTGCGCAATCTGTGCTAAGGTTTGCCCTGAAGGTGCAATTGAATTACCTGAGAAAGGAGAGAATTAAAAATGGGCGAAAAAAGATTTATGAAAGGCAATGAAGCGATCGCTGAAGCTGCTGTCAGAGCCGGGTGCCGTTTCTTTGCCGGCTACCCCATTACACCGCAGAACGAAATTCCCGAATATCTTTCATGGAGGCTTCCCGAAGTCGGCGGTGATTTCGTTCAGGGAGAAAGCGAGATTGCGTCAATCAATATGGTCTATGGTGCATCAGCCATGGGAACACGAGCAATGACAAGCTCCTCAAGCCCGGGAATAAGCCTTAAAGCGGAGGGAATATCCTATCTTGCAGCTGCTATGCTCCCTGCGCTCATCATAAATGTCAGCCGTGGCGGTCCGGGTCTCGGCTCAATTCAGCCTGCACAATCCGATTATCTTCAGGCAACAAAGGCATTGGGTCACGGTGGATTCCATACCCTTGTTTTTGCTCCGAATACAGTTCAGGAGGCTGTTGATATCGTTTATGAGTCGTGGGAATATGCCGAAAGAGACAGAAACCCTGTTTTCGTTTTGCTTGACGGCTGCCTCGGCAATATCATGGAAGAGGTTGATCTTCCTGAGATGAAAGAAATCAAGCCCGAAGATGTTCCCGAATGGAGTCTTTCAAGAAGAAACGGTCGTGACTGGCAGGGAAATATCACCCCGATTTATACAGAACCGATTCTTGAAGGTCTCAATATAATGGCAGGTGAAATGTATAAACAGTGGGAAGAGGAAGATGTACGGGTTGAAGAATTCATGCTTGACGACGCGGAATATGTTGTTGTCGCATACGGCATGGCTTCAAGAGTTGCAAAGGAAGCAGTTATCAGGCTTCGTGAAAAAGGCCACAAGCTTGGTCTTATCAGACCCATCACACTTTATCCGTTCCCGAAAAAAAGCATAAAGAATCTTGACTATTCGCGCGTTAAGGGTATTTTTGACATAGAAATGACTATCCCTGCTCAGATGCGTGACGACATTGAGCTTCAGGTAATGGAAAGATGCCCCGTTTATGAATACGGACGAAGCGGAGGCTGTCTTCTTGATGATGACGGCGTATATGAAGCGATTGAAGAAGTAATCACAGGAGGTGCTGAATAATGGCTGTGTATAAAAGACCAACCTCTATAGCGAATGCTCCCAGCGGATATTGCCCCGGTTGTCTTCATTCGCTCGCAACAAAGCTTGTTGCGGAAGCAATT
This sequence comes from Clostridiaceae bacterium, assembly GCA_016293225.1. Classification (GTDB taxonomy): domain Bacteria; phylum Bacillota; class Clostridia; order Oscillospirales; family Acutalibacteraceae; genus UBA6857. Next base: position 32,179 of record JAEDEQ010000011.1, on the reverse strand, counting down.
GAAGAACTGGGTCAGGCAGACAACTCTCTCAACATAATTTCTGTCGGTTGTTCAGGCCTTAATATACTTTATTGGAACGGTGATTTTTTGAGCACCGCTCACGGCAGAGCACCTGCTGCGGCAACCGGCGCAAAGCGAGCCAATCCCGAAAGACTTGTCTTTACTTATCAGGGAGACGGTGATCTCGCTGCAATAGGTCTTGCTGAAATCATGTCGGCGGCTAACCGCGGTGAAAACTTCACCGTTATTTTCGCCAATAACCAGACATACGGCATGACGGGCGGTCAGATGGCTCCGACAACACTTATCGGTCAGAAATCGACAACCTCCGTCTACGGCAGAGATCCTAAAACGACAGGCTATCCGCTCAAGATGTGTGAGATTATTTCAACGCTTGAAGCACCCCGCTTTGTTGCCCGCTATGCGCTTAATTCGCCTAAGGGAATTATGGACGCAAAAAAAGGTATTAAAAAGGCATTTGAAATGCAGCTTGCCGGAAAAGGCTTCACATTTATCGAGCTTCTTACAAACTGCCCGACAAACTGGCATATGACGCCGCTTCAGACACTCGATTATATGAACACAAACACGATCCCGTATTTCAAGCCGGGCATTTATAAGGATACGGAGGAGAACGCATAATGAAAGAATCATTCGTATTTTCAGGCTCTGGCGGTCAGGGCATTATGAGTGCAGGTATCACTCTTGCGCACACGGCCATTGATATGAATAAGCATGCTACCTATCTTCCCGAATACGGACCCGAGCAGAGAGGCGGCAGTGCAAAATGCACAGTTGTTATCAGCGGTGACAAGATCATTTCACCGCTTCCGAAGAAGTGCGACAATCTCATCGTTATGAATGAGCAGGCGTACGCAAAATTCGGCGAAGATGTCAGGAAGGGCGGCATACTTCTTCTTAATTCAAGCCGTATAAAGGAAGAGGTTAAAAGAGATGATGTAACGGTTATCGCTGCACCGGTTGATGACATTGCTCTTGAACTCGGAAATGTCAAGGCTGCTAATATCATTCTTTTGGGTATACTGATCGGTGCTATAGGCATAGTATCAAGAGAAGCTCTCGTCCTTTCGCTTGAGGAAAAATTCAAGAGCAAGAAACCCGAAATTTTGGAAATGAACATCAAGGCTCTCGACAGGGGCATTGAAATAGGAAAAAAATACAAATAAGGAGACAATAATTATGGCAAAAATAGGAATTGGTTCATGGGCAGGAAAAATCAATGTCAGACTTGCAAGAGGCGAGGTTAATTTCAACATTTCAGAAGATGAAAATGGTGAATACAAAATTGATGTTAAGCTCCCCGGCGCTCTCAAAACCGCAAAAATCAACTTTTTTGACCTCGTTGAGCAGGCCGACGGCAAAACAATCACCGGCAATGGCACAATTTCCGTTCTTCCGGGCAGAAATCTTGAAGGTGCTTTCACTTTTGAAGAAGACACATTTGTCGGCGAAATCAAGGCTCCGGTTGTCGGAAAAATAAAAATCACTGACGGTCACAGAATCGGCTGATAATCCAACAGCAATTGAAGCTGACGCTTAAAATACTTACATTTCTTCAAAAACACCTCCCTGTAATCGGCAATTCCGTTTTACAGGGAGGTACTCTATTACCGAATGTACAGCTTAAAACAAGCAGGAAACAGCATTTGAAAAGCTGTAAGAACACTCGGCTTTTTTGTTGTTTTCCTCCGGCAAATAGACTCCACCAATGCACAAAGAAAAGCAGAGGAAGGCATACTTTTTCTCCGTTTGTATAATACTATCATCAAAACAATCATTGGGGAGAAGTATATGGAATCACTATGGGAGCAAACCCAAAAGCAACCGGACTTTCCGGCTCAGGACGGAGATATAAACACCGATGTGCTGATTATAGGCGGCGGTATGGCGGGCGTTCTGTGTGCCTATAAGCTGCACTGTGCCGGAGTGCCTTATGTGTTGGCGGAAGCGGAAACAGTGTGCAGCGGCATCACCAAAAACACCACCGCCAAAATCACCGGCCAGCACGGGTTTATCTATAACAAGCTGATTTCCAGGTTTGGAATCGAGCGAGCAAAGCAATATCTTGCCGCCAACGAAGCAGCTCTTCAGGCATACCGAAAGTTGTGCCGGAATATTGACTGCGATTTTGAGGAAAAGGCGGCCTACACCTATTCTACGGACGACCGGCGTAAGGTTGAGAAGGAGCTGAAAGCCCTTGAAAAACTGGGCTTTCCGGCTGAATTTGCGGACAAGGTTCCTCTTCCTTTTCCCGTTGCCGGCGCGGTCAGATTCCCCAATCAGGCACAGTTTCATCCGCTGAAATTCGTCTCCTCCATTGCAAAGAACCTTAACATCTATGAGCACACTCGGGTGCAGGAGCTGCTTGGTACTACGGCCGTGACGAATCATGGACGGATTCGTGCCAAGAAGATTATTGTGACTACCCACTTTCCCTTTCTCAACAAGCACGGCAGTTATTTCCTCAAGCTTTACCAGCACCGCTCTTATGTCATCGCACTCGAATGCGCACCGGATGTGGACGGCATGTATTTGGACGAGGCAAAGACGGGCATGTCCTTTAGAAATTACAAAAATTTGCTGCTCGTCGGGGGTGGAAGCCACCGCACCGGTAAAAAGAGCGGCGGCTGGCAGGAACTGCGGGATTTTGCCCGGCGGCATTACCCGCAAGCACAGGAAAAATACCACTGGGCCACTCAGGACTGTATGAGCCTGGACGGCGTTCCTTATATCGGGCCTTATTCCGCCTCCACCAAAGATTTGTATGTGGCCACCGGTTTCAACAAGTGGGGCATGACAAGCTCCATGGTGTCCGCTATGATCCTCAGCGATCTTGTTCAAGGGAAAGAAAACCCGTATGAGGAGGTATTCTCACCCTCCCGTTCCATTCTTCACCCCCAGTTGGCCGTCAACGGGTTTGAGACTGTGGTCGGCCTGCTGACGCCCACCGCCAAACGCTGTCCCCATCTGGGCTGCGCGCTGAAATGGAATTCTCTGGAGCACACCTGGGATTGCCCCTGTCACGGTTCCCGCTTTACCGAGGACGGGAAGCTGATTGACAACCCGGCAACGGGTAATCTGAAAAACTGAGGAGCGGATTTGAGCAATCATCTGAAAATCAGACAAAAGGGACGCACTTAAAAGTTTGCGGAATAAAAAGAAAAGAAGCCCCGACAGGAGCTTCCCTCTCATTTAACCTTAATTAAACTTAAATGTGGTTTGATTCAATTAGTCTACGAAGAGGCTCTTGATCCATGCATAGAAAGCGTCACCGAAAGCAACGATCTCGCTCCAATACTTCTTGCAGAACTGGAAGAATACGTTATTCATTAGATTCTCCTCCTTTTTTAATATATTTAAAGGTTTATCCCCTTTAACCACAAGTATTATAGTACAAAGTTAAAAATATGTCAACATATAATTCAAAAAATATTCATTTTTAATTATTAAAAAGATTTGGTTCTGTTCAATAAAATGAAGAAGCGCTTCCATCTCCCTGAAGCTGTACATTTGTTCCGTGAACGGGCGAAAAAACGCATAAATAAGCAGATATAATTCGTTATCCAAAACAAAGAAAAGCTATAAATTACGGAAAGCATTTTTGTTTGACCTTCCGTAAATTATAGCTTTAGTCTTTTAGTTTTGCATTTTGGGTCGCGCCGAAAGCGGCAGCCCCGTTTTTTGAGCAAAATTATGCGTTTTCTGTGGTCTCTTCATCCTTGATTCCGAAAAGCGGTTTAAGGAAAGCGAAAAGCTCTTTAAGAAGCTCAAAGCCTTTCTTGAAGCCTTCGATAAGGTCACCGATAGTAAGCATGAGTAACATCTCCTTTGTTAGTTTTTAAAGAAGCGGACTTCTTCTGTCGTTGTTATGATAACACGGAAAAAGCCAAAAATCAATAGATTTTTAACAAATTGCCCCGTTTGTTAACTCACGGATATAAAAACGGTCAGGCCGTTTCCGCCTCCTCGCGCTTTTCGCGGACATAGGCGTAAATCGGCTCAAGCCTTTCCTTGGTGAGCGGATAGCCGAACTTCATGAGAAGCCATACGCCGGTGTAAACAATGGCCGGAATGATTGTGCAGATGAACATGAGCTTTTCGCTGACGCCGGGAATGAAGCCCTTGTCACCCATTGTTGCGCCGTCATAATGCGCCCATCCCTGAAGAAGGAACATTCCGCTTGCGTCCGCAATAGTCTGACCGAGCTTTCTTGAAAAAGTATAAACGGCATAGATTGCGCTTTCGCTGCGCTGACCTGTTTTATATTCCTGATAGTCGATAACGTCCATAACAACCGCCCAGCAGGTAAGGCTGACAAAGGTGTAGCCAAAGCCGATAAGCATGAGCGCCGCCATAAAGAGCCACGCCGGGAACCTTCCGGTTGACGGACTGATTATATTGATGATTTTTTCGCTGTTTGCGCAAACAGCAAGCAAAACCGCCGTGACTGCGGCAATGATTGAAGTGTTTCCGCAAAGCTCCTTTTTGCCGTACTTTGCAACAAGCTTCGGCATAAAGAGAATGAGAACCACCATCGGAAGATAGTTGCAGATTGTTCCGACTATTGAAAGGTTTGTGTTAACAAAATAGTTCTTATAAAGATAGGCGTTGAATGAATTGAACTGGAGCTGTCCGCTGATGAGCAGACCTGCAAGCGCAACGGTGATGAACGGACGGGACTTGAACATTCCTCCGTAAACAACCTTGAAATCAACCTTGGATTCGGGAGCGGACTCAACCCTTTCCTTTGTGGTGTAATAGCTCCAAAGATAGAAAATGATTGAAAGAACGCCCATTGCAAGGCCGAAGAAGAACATTCTGCTTCCGTCTGCCCTTTTGACCGGATTTCCGAGACGGTCAATTTCTCCGGTTTTAACGAAGATGAGGAGCGGAGCAAGCAGCGAAACAATACCGCCGCCAACGCCCGAACCGATTGAGCGGAAGGTTGAAAGGAGCGTTCTTCCCTTGGGGTCATCGGTGATTACCGATGCGAGCGAGCCGAACGGTATATTCATTCCGGTATACATCATTCCGTAGAATATGTAAGTAATATAACAAATTAAAAGCAGCAGATTGGATTTCGTCGGGATATTTATTCCGAGAAACTGCAGCTGATTCCACGGAACAAAGCAAAGTATTGTTGCAATTCCGAGAGGAACGCAGACTGTTTTAAGATAGGGTCTGTATTTTCCGTCGGGTCTCGGCTTTTTTCTTTCGACTATAACGCCCCAAATGGGATCGTTGATGCAGTCCCAAAGGCGGGTAACAATAAGCATTATTCCGCCCTTGATTGCGTCAAGCCCGAAAACATCGGTCATGAGAACCTTGAGATAGCTTGAAATGTAGGTAAGGTTAAAAAGGTTTGCCGCGTCGCCGAGCATATAGCCGGAGGCTTCTTTTATTCCGATTTTGTTCGGATGCTCCTGTTCCGGAGCCGAAGCGGCTGTGTCGGCAGTTTTTTTCTTCGCCATTTTCTTCTCTCCTTGGTTAAAAATTGTGTAAAAGAATGAGAGCCGAACCGATTGAAAAACAGTTCGGCTTTCACCACTTACTTTAGTGTAGCATTTTTTCAGCCCTTTTACAAGACTTTTTTGTAATTCGCGCCGGTATATGTCACAATTTTAATAATTTTAAATCTTAAAAGCTTTAATACTTCCTTGAAAGCGAGGCTTCCGCTTCCTCCCTTGTAATCTTTCCGGTGTTGCAGTCCGCCATAATCTGAACGTCCTTATCGGTCATCTTGTATCTCGTCCAGATGAGGTATGCTATCGCATAACCGATTGCCGGAATCATGACATAGAGGAACCACAGGCAGTTCAGTGCGTGCGGAGTCTGCGTAATGCCGCTCTTTGCAAGGTCGTCAAAGTTCTGCGCTTCAACACTCTGCCAGCCGACCCATTTGAGGCCGAAAACAAACAGAACGAGCGCGCTTGAAACAGCCGCGGTAAGCTTGACCATGAAGGTCTGGATTGCAAAGGTAATACCTTTGGCTTCAATTCCGGTTTTGAACTTTCCGTATTCGGCGCAGTCAGGAGTAAAGAGGAAGAGCATAACGCCGAGGATTGCAAGAGGTACCGAGCGCAAAGCAAACAGAATGATGAACAAAACAAGGCTGCTGTAGCCCACAGCCCACATGAGTACGCTTGTGACAACCGAGGCAACAGTGCAGATTCTGAACAGCTTCATCTTGTCGATTTTTCTTATCATATGCGGAACAAGGAACGCAACAATCGCGGACGGAACAAGGCTGCACGCCTGAACAACGAGCGAGATCATTGAATTGTTGAACAGATAATAAGCAACAAGCTGGTTTAGCTGGTTATATACGTTCGCGCTTGAATAGAAGAAAAAGCCGATGTAATAGATAAGCAGGAACTTGTTGTTAAAGAGATACCGGAACATCTTCTTAACGGTAAAGCTTTCATCGTTTTCACCGCCGTAGCGTTCTTCAAGCTTGAAGCAGGCCGGAATCATGGTGAGAATTGCAAACACGGCGCAAATGACGGCAACCACCGTATAGTTGAGGTGAACCTTTTCGCTGACAAGAACCGTTCCGAGAATGAGGGCAATGCCCGAACCTACGCCCGACCAGATGCTCTTATAGGAAAGCACGCTGTTCCTTTCGTCAAGGTTTTCGCTCATTGCGGTGATAACGCCGAAAATCGGAACATCGCAAAGTGTATACGCCGTATCCCAGAGTATATACGCGATGGCGAGCCACCAGAGCTTGACAGAGGTTGAAATTGAGGACGGAATTGCAAAAAGGAGAATGGTTGAAAGCGGAATGAAAACAAGCGAAATCTTAAGCCACGGAACAAACTTCTTTCCGCTCTTGAAGCGTACCTTATCAAAGATTACGCCGAAAACAACGTCGTTGACCGCGTCCCAGACCTTGACGGCAAGGATAATTCCGGCCGTCAGCTTCATCGGATCGACGCCTGTGTCCGCCTCAGCGGCAAAGGTGAAAACTATGTACGTTGTCAAAAAAGATGAAATCAGATTATATATCGCATTCTGTCCTGCAAAGTACAGATAGTAGCTGAGTCTCTCAATGGGGTTGGTTGCCCAGCCATCGGGAGTTTTCATCAGGACCTTCTTTTCTTTCAATGTGTTCATATAATATTCTCTCCTTAAGCTGCCGCTTCGCCGTCAAAACGAAGCGGCAAATTTTTCTTTACTTACTTTCAAAAAACGCCTTGCAGGCCTTATAGGTGCTGTAGACATCTGTTTTTGAAACAACCTCAAACGGCGCGTGCATTGAAAGCACGGGAACGCCAAGGTCAACAACGTCTACGTTGAGGTTTGCAACAAACATTGCAACGGTTCCTCCGCCGCCCTCGTCAACCTTGCCCATCTCGCCTGTCTGCCAGCGGACGCCGCCGTCGTTGAGAATTTTCCTGACCTTGCCCACAAACTCCGCGCTTGCGTCAGAGGTTCCGCTCTTGCCCCTTGCGCCGGTGTACTTTGTGACAACCACACCGTGGTTAAGGAAAGCGGCGTTGTTCTTGTCGTGTACCGAGGGGAAAGTGGGATCAAAGCAGGCGTTGACATCGGCCGAAAGGCACTCGCTTTTTGAAAGGACGTGTCTGCCCTCCAGACCCTCCGCCTTTGCAAGGTCGGCAATGAAATACCTGAGGAAAGCGGAATTGAGTCCGGTGTTTCCGTCCGAGCCGATTTCCTCCTTGTCCGCAAGAACCATGAGCGAGGTGTGCTCCGGCGCCTGAGCGTCAAAAAGCGCCTCAAAGCCCGGATAGGCACAAACTCTGTCATCGTGACCGTAGCCGCCGATCATGCTCCTGTCAAAGCCGATATCGCAGACCGGGAACGCGGGAACAAGCTCAAGCTCCGCAGAGATGAAGTCCTCCTCCTCAATGCCGTATTTTTCGTTGAGAAGCCTCAGGACATTCGCCTTGACGCTTTCGCTGCCCTCATCATTTTTGAAAGGCCTTGAGCCGACAAGAATGTTCAGCTCCTCGCCTCTTACGCCGTCGGAAAGCGTGCGCTTTGACTGCTCCTTTGCAAGGTGCGGAAGCAGGTCGGTGATGACGAACTTCGGCTCTCCCTCCTTTTCGCCGAGGGAAACCGTTACGCTTGAGCCGTCGCGCCTTACAAAAACGCCGTGCAGCGAAAGCGGAACAGTTGTCCACTGATACTTGCGAATTCCGCCGTAGTAATGCGTTTTGAAGTATGCAATCTCGCTGTCCTCATAAAGCGGAGAGGGCTTGAGATCAAGGCGCGGAGAGTCAATGTGCGAAGCCACGATTTTTGCCCCCTCTGAAACACCCTTTTTGTCGATAACGGCAAGAATGAGGGCTTTGCCGCGGTTGTTGAGATAAACCTTATCGCCCGGAGCATACTTTTTTGCCGGGTCAAAGGGAACAAAGCCGTTTTTTTCGGCCTTTTCGGCAATCCACCTGTTGCATTCCCTTTCGGTCTTTGCGGTGTTCAAAAAGGCCTTGTAGCCCTCGCAGAACTTGTCCGCAGCCTTCACCTCGTCCTCACTGCGGCAAAGCGAAAAATGCTTGTTTTTAAGAAAAAGCCCGTCCTTCAGAAGTTCAAGCTCGGTTTTTTCTTCACTCATAAATATCCTCCTTTTCATAATCCAAAAAATCAGAATGAAGAACTGATCAATCGGTGATTAATTAAAATATAATTTGTTATATATATCCTTGGTTTTCATCACATTTTTGACATAAGCCTTTGTTGATGAAAACGGAATATCGATAAGGGTTTTTCCGTCCTTTGAAAATCTCTCGTCACAGAGCCACTTTTTAACGTTGTTCGGGCCTGCGTGATAGGCGGCAACAGCCTCCGCCTCTGAGCCGAACTGCTCAATGAACATGGAATACAAAAGACAGCCGTATTTTATTGAGGTTTCCGGATCAAAAAGCTTTTCCTCAGGAAGCTGTTCACCCGTCTTGGTCTTGAGCCATGTGAAAGTGTCGGGCATAATCTGCATCAGCCCTTTTGCTCCGGCGGACGAAACCGCGTCGCTCTGAAAGCCGCTTTCACATTTAATCACGGCAAAAACAAAAGATTTTTCAAGTTTGTATTTTCGACAGTAGGTTGCGACATATTTTTCGTATTTAAGCGGATATAATGTCTTTTGCAAAGAGCGGTTTGCATAATTATACACCGCAAAAACGACAGCGGCAATAACCGGAATAAGAATCAGAAGCGTAATTATTCTTCTGCTTTTCTTCTTTTTCTTTTTCAATTTCTTCCCCCTTTTATAATTTTTTCTGTTTCCTTTTCAATATCATACGGGGGATAATTATTGATTATGATATCCGCCTGCGAAAGATAGAAGCTGTCATCCTTTTGCGCACCCATGCGCTGCAAAGCCTGCTGCCTTGTAATATTATCACGCTTTAAAATGCGCTCAAGGCGGATCTCCTCCGGGCAGAAAACAACAATAATCTTTTCGCAAAGCGCTTTTGACGGACTTTCCAGAAGCGCCGCCGCGTCAATAAGGCAGAACTCAAAGCCCTCTCTTTCGGCTTTTTTGATTTCTTCAAGAAACAGCCTGTGAATTTCAGGGTGGGTCAGCTCGCAGAGCTTTTCGGTTGCACTTTTTGAAGCAAACGCCCTTGCGGCAAGCTTTTTGCGGTCAAGCGTTTTATCGGGAAGAAGAATATCCCTGCCGAAGTATCCGGCAAGGTCACTAAGCACCGGAGAGCCTTTTTCCGTCACCCTGCGCGCAATCAGGTCGCCGTCAATGACAAAAAAGCCTTTTTTTGAAAGCAGAGAAGCAACCGTGCTTTTTCCTGCGCCGGTTTTACCCGTGAGTCCGTATACTTTCATCTTTCCACCTCAAAGCTCAATTATGTTAAAAGCTGCGGCGCGGATAAGGCGGTTCAGCACGGCAAGGCCGACTCCGTCCTTTTCCGGAAAGCGGGCATAAACAAGCTTTGCGCCCGTTTCGTCAACGCGGCGAAGAGCGGAAAAAATCTTCCTCGCCTGCGAAGCGCCGTCGTTCTCCTTTCCGTATTCGATAAAAGGAACGGAAAGCCTTTTTCCCTCGCCCTCAAAAACAAGAGCCAGAACGTCCTTTTCCCTTTGCGCTTCAACAAAGGTTTTGAAGCTTTCAAAGCTTCCTTTAACAATGCTGACCTTTGCGTTCGGCGAATAATGCTTATATTTCATTCCCGGCGAAGCGGCAACCGCACCGTCGGCAAGCTTGCTCAGTACTGCGTCATCAACCTCAACCTCGCCCAAAACATCTGCAAGCATTTCCGGAGAAATTCCTCCCGGACGCAGCACGCGCGGAACCTTCGGAACAAGAGTGACAACGGTTGACTCCACGCCGACCGAGCACTCTCCGGAATCTATGATGAGCGGAATTTTTCCGTCAAGGTCATGCAGACAGTGCTCCGCGGTGGTGGTGCTCGGCTTTCCCGAGTTATTGGCGGACGGAGCGGCAAGCGGAACGCCTGCGGCGCTGATTATCGCCCTCGCAGTCGGATGAAGCGGCATACGGACGCCCACGGTATCAAGTCCTCCGCTTGTGCGAAGCGGAATAAGACTGCTCTTTTTGAGAATGATAGTCAGCGGTCCCGGCCAGAAAGCCCGTGCCAGCGCAAGCGCGTTTCCCGGAATGCTTTCAACAAGCTCTGCCCACTGCGAAAGCTCGCTGATATGAACAATCAGAGGATTATCGGACGGACGGCCCTTTGCGGCAAAGATTTTTTCAACCGCTTTTTCGTCAAAGGCATTAGCCGCAAGTCCGTAGACCGTTTCGGTCGGAATTGCAACCACCTCGCCTTTTTTTAAAAGCCCGGCGGCTTTTTTAACGCCCGGGTCGCTGCTGCTGTTCACTTTTATAACTTCTGTTTTCATGATATGCACTTTCCAAAAATCAAATATCACCCTGTTGAGACAGTTTTTTTGCGGTATCGGCAGTGATAAGCGCGTCAATCACCTCATCCATATCGCCGTTCAAAAACTGCTCAAGCTTATATATAGTAAGACCTATCCTGTGGTCGGAGACGCGCCCCTGCGGATAGTTGTAGGTTCGGATACGCTCGCTTCTGTCGCCGGTTCCGACCTGACTTTTGCGCTCGTCCGCAATCGAGGACTGCTGCTTTTTCCTTTCCGCTTCAAGAATACGGGAACGAAGAACGCGCATGGCCTTTTCGCGGTTTTTGTGCTGGCTGCGCTCGTCCTGACATTCGGCAACAATGCCCGTCGGAAGATGAGTGATGCGGATTGCGGATTCGGTTTTGTTGATATGCTGGCCGCCTGCTCCGCCCGAGCGGAAAGTGTCAATCTGCAAATCTGTCGGGTTGATTTCAATGTCAACGTCCTCAGCCTCCGGCAGCACGGCAACGGTGGCGGTTGATGTGTGTATTCTTCCGCCGGACTCGGTTTCCGGAACGCGCTGAACGCGGTGGACTCCGCTTTCAAACTTAAAGCGCGAATACGCGCCCTCGCCCTTGACGAGGAAGCTTATCTCCTTGATTCCGCCGAGTTCCGTTGCGTTGAGGTTCATGACCTCAAGCTTAAAGCCCTTTTTTTCGGCATACATTGAATACATTCTGAACAGTACGTTTGCAAAAAGGGCGGATTCCTCGCCGCCTGCTCCGCCGCGGATTTCAACAATAACGTTTTTTGAATCGTTTTCGTCGCGCGGGAGCAGCAGAATTTTAAGTTCTTCAAGCGCCTTTTCCTTTTCCGGGCGCAGCGCCTCAAGCTCCTGCTGAGCCATTTTCAAAAGCTCTTTGTCCTCGCTTTCGGTGTCTGCCAGCTCTTTAGCCTCCTCAATGGAGTTTTCAATTTTTTTGTATTCGCGAAACTTTTCAACTATCGGCAAAAGGGTCTTGTGCTCTTTCATCAGAGCGCTGTATTTTTCGCGGTCATTAACCACGCGGCTGTCGCAAAGCGATTGCGATATTTCATCAAAGCGCGCTTCAATTGCGCAAAGCTTTTCAAGCATCTTTTTCCTCCTTGTTTTCGCGAAGGATCTTTTTGATGTTCTTTTCCGCCTTTGAGCGCGGAATCATAAATTCCCTGCCGCAGCCGAGGCAACGGAGCCTGAAGTCCATTCCGGAGCGGAGAACGGAAAACTCAATGCTGCCGCAAGGGTGCTTCTTTTTCATCACAAGCACATCGCCGACCCGAACGTCCATTTTCCATTCCTCCGATAAAAGATATCAATATATTATAGCAATAACTGACAAAAATATCAATCATGAAACCGATAAAATAAAAAAATAGTGCATATAAATTAAAAGAATGTATACAATCTCTGAAAAAGAGAAGAAAGGACAAAAACAATGAGAAAATACTACACGGAAAACAGTCTGATGAACACAGCGGAAAACAAAAACGCCCTTTCCTCAAGAGCGGCGCTCAAGGAGGCTTATATGAGCGGAAAAATCCTTGAGGCGCGCGCCGTAATGTGCGATAAGGAACACAACCTGCACGTTGACCTCGGCGTAATGAAAGGCATTATCCCGCGCGAGGAGGGCGCACTCGGAATTGACGACGGCTCTGTAAGGGACATTGCAATAATTTCAAGAGTCAACAAGCCCGTTGTTTTCAAGATTATGTCGTTCCAAAAGGACGAAAACGGCGAGCCCTATGCCCTGCTGAGCCGCCGCGCCGTTCAGAAGGAATGCATGGAGGAATATATTTCTAAGCTTTCCCCCGGTTTTGTCATAGACGCGGTTGTTACCCACATGGAGTCATTCGGCGTTTTTGCCGATATCGGCGCCGGAATTTCCGCCCTCATGCCGATAGACAGCATCTCCGTTTCGCGCATTCCGCATCCGTCCGCGCGCTTCAGCGCCGGGCAGAGAATAAAGGCCGTTGTCAAAAGCGTTGACGAGGCCGGCCGCATAACGCTCAGCTACAAGGAGCTGCTCGGAACCTGGGAGGAAAACGCAAGCTTTTTCAAAGCCGGGGAAACCGTTCCCGGAATAGTGCGTTCCGTTGAGCGGTACGGAATTTTTGTTGAGCTGCGGCCGAATCTTGCAGGTCTTGCGGAGTATGTTCCGGGCGTTGTTCCCGGCCAGCACGCCAGCGTTTACATCAAAAACCTCATTCCCGAGCGCATGAAAGTCAAGCTTATTATTGTTGATTCGTTTGACGCGCAGTACCCTGCCGAGCCGCCGGAATACTTTGTTAAGTCAGACTACATTGACCGCTGGGTATATTCGCCCGATTGCTGCGAAAAAAGAATTGAAACGGTTTTTTCGTCTTTTGAGTTGACTCAAAGCGCAATTTGATATATTATATTGTTCGGAAGATTGTGCGGCTGTTTTTTCCGCCGCATTAAGAAAGGGACGATATAAAATGAGCAAAATCATTGAAAAGTTTAAAAAGAGGAACAGGTCTGTCAGATTCAACCTTGAAAGCGCCGCCCTCAGCGGACTTTCCAATGTTGCCGCGGATCCCCTCTGCGCTCCGCCCGACCTTTCAAAGGCAAAGCGCGTTCTTTTTGTTCAGCCGCATCCGGACGACAACCAGATAGCCGCGGGCGGAACCATTGCATGGCTCGTTTCGCTCGGCGTTGAGGTCTGGGAGCTGACCGTTCTTGATGACAGATATGCAAACCCCGACTACATCGGCAGGGAAAACGAGGTTGAAACCGTCAGGCAAAAGGAAGCAAAGTGTGCGCAGGAATACCTCGGAATGAAAAACGCCGGCTTCCTCGGCTTTGCGGACAAAACAAGAGCCTCCATTGACGAGCTTTCGGTTGCCATCATGAAGGTTATCAGAAGGGTTCAGCCGGACTATGTCCTTTCCGCCGACCCCCTGCTTGCCAATGAATGTCACTCGGATCACATCAAGGTCGGCACAGCCGTCAAATATGCCTGCATGGACAGCGAATGCGACTTCTATCCCGAATTTGTTGACGGAAAGCTCAGAACCGACGCATGGAAAGTCAAGGGCGTAGGCTTTTACTACACCGACAAGCCCAACACCCTCATTGATATCACCGACTTTGAGGAAACAAAGATTGAAAGCATCAAAAAGCACGTTTCCCAGTCAAACGTTGCCCTCCTTGCCGGCGTAAGACTTCAGAATCAGCTCTTTGCCGCAGGCACGCCGTTCAAAGCTGCCGAACCGCTCAGGCTTCAGACCAACCTTCAGATGCACTGCTTCAATCTTCCGATTGAATAACGCAAAAAATTCCACCCCGAAGAAACTGTTTTCCTGCTTCTTCGGGGTGATTTCATTATCCGTAGCACTTTTTGCACGGTGTGTAGCCTCTTGCCTTTGCCGTGCTCAGCGAAACGTGGCTCGGGTTCTTCATTCCGCTGCAGCTTGCGCTTTTGTGGTACTTTGCGCCGCTGTTCGGAATCCAGACCATATCGCTCTTATCGTCCTGCTGAACACTTTTAGCGGTTGTTGACTGCTTATTGGGCTTCACCTTTTTTGTTGTTTCGGTCTGCCCGGACGTTTCCTTTTCCGTCTTTTTTTCGGTTGTTGCAGTTGTTTTTGAAGCGGACGGCTTTTTGGTTTCAGCCGTTGTTTTTTCCGCGGAGGCCGCAGTTGGCTTAACAGTCGTTTTCGGCGCCGCGGTTGTTGCCGTTTCCGGAGCTTTTGTTGTTTCCGTTGTTGCTTCTGTTGTTGTTTCGGACGTTGTCACCGCTTCAGTCGGCTCGCTTTCTTCGCTTGCGGCGTTTGCCTTGTTAACAGTTATATTGCTTTCATTAGTATCGGAGAAAAAATACTCCTCGTCCTGCTGCGTTTCAGCTTCAAAAAAAGCAGAGGACTCCTGTTTTACGTCCGACCCGTTTCCTGCGCAACCGGAAAAAAGCAGAATTATTACAGCAAGCAAGGAAATTAATGAATATAACCTTTTCATATGTACTCCCCTTTTAAATAAATTCCCCGTGAACAGCCCGCAAAAAAGGCTGTCCGCCGATATCAGACCGACAAAAAAGCTGCACCGTGAAACACCGATGCAGCCTTGTCATAAAAAATTTATTCGTCGTCGCTGTCCTCGTCAGCGTCGTCGTCCTCAATTTCAAATTCGAGGGTTTCGCCGCAGCAGGGGCATTCAACGTGTCCGTCGTCGTCGATATCGTCAATGTCAACGCAGATATCTTCGTTGCAGGCCGGGCAGGTAACTTCGATGCAGTTGTCATCGTCGTCGCAGCAGCAATCGCAGTCGCAATCGTCATCGCAGCAGCAGCAGTCATCATCGTCATAAACGAATTCTTCAACATCGCCGAGATCTTCGTCAAGCTCCTCAACATAATCGTTGAGATCGGCAAGGTCTTCTTCAAGATCGCTCATGTCCGAAGCGACCTCGTCAAGAGTATCAACGATAGCCGAGAAAAGCTTTGCTTCCTTGCTGTTTTCGTCAAGGTCAAGACCTTCCATAAGTCCTCTGAGATATGCAACTTTTTCTGAAACTGACATAATCTTCATTCCTTTCGGTAGTAAGTTATTCGGGAGACGCTTTACTCCCCTGCTTCAGCCGGCGGATAACCGGCCGAGCGTATTGATGCAAAGAACAAATTAAAGTATCACACAGCGGCTGAGGCAGTCTGTGATTAATTGAAAGTGCATTTTCCGGCGCAAAAATTGTCCGGAATGCAGCTTGCATAAATCATGCTCTGCCGAGATACTCGCCTGTTCTGGTGTCTATCTGGATCATTTCGCCCTCGTCAATGAAAAGGGGAACCTTAACCTCAGCGCCGGTTTCAAGCGTTGCGGGCTTGGTTGTGTTGGTTGCAGTGTCGCCCTTGAAGCCGGGATCGGTCTTGGTGACCTGAAGCTCAACAAAGTTCGGCGGTTCAACTCCGAAAACGTTGCCCTTATAGGAAAGGATCTTGCAAGTCATGTTCTCCTTAACGAACTTGAAGCTGTCCGGAAGGTCGCTCTCGTTGATGGGGATAAGCTCATAGCTTTCCGGATCCATGAAGTAATAAAGTCCTCCGTCGTTGTAGGAATATTCCATATCCTTCCTTTCAACAAATGCGGTCGGGAACTTATCGTTCGGGTTAAAGGTGCGCTCAACTACCGAGCCTGTGATAACGTTTCTGACCTTTGCACGGACAAAGGCAGCGCCCTTGCCGGGCTTAACGTGCTGAAATTCAATGATCTGAAGAACGTTACCTTCCATTTCAAAAGTAACGCCGTTTCTGAAATCGCCTGCTGATACCATTTAGTATTCCTCCGAGTATAAAAATTACGCATATATTCTATACCAAAAGAGTGCGTTTTTCAAGTGCTTTTTTGAAATTACCGTGTCTTTTATTGCGAAAAAGGCTTGAGCCGGTGCAAAAGAATCAATTTTTTCTTAATTTTTTCCCGTTTCCTTTCGTTTTGGTCTTGTCTGTGTTATACTCAAAAGCGACAAATTACGACTTTCACGGGAGGTACCGCATGAAAAAATTTCTCATATCGGCTTTAGCACTGTTTCTTTTCCTCTGCCTTTTCGGCTGTTCAAAAGAACAACGGCTGAACGAATCGTCTCAGACCGCAACCGAAAGCACAACCGAATCGCTTACGGTCAAATTGACCTTTCCCGAGGGCTACACGGCGCTCGAAATTGCCGAAAAGCTTGAAAAGAACAAGGTCTGCTCCGCTTCCGACTTCATGAAAGCCGCTCAAAGCGAGGAGCTTGCCGAAAAATACGGCTTTCTTAAAAATATGAAAGACCAAGACAAGCGCGCGTTCTTACTTGAGGGCTATATTTTTCCGGACACCTATGAATTTTATAAGGGAGAAAGCGCCGAAAGCGCAATCTCGCGCTTTTTGCAGAACACAAAAAGCAAGCTCACCGATGAAATGAGCGCAAAGGCAAAAAAGCTCGGCTACTCCATGGACGAGATAATCTCGCTTGCGTCCGTCATTCAGGCCGAGGCCGGCGAGGTCAGGGAGATGGGCAAGGTCTCCTCAGTGCTCCACAACAGAATTGAAAGCCCCGACTACGGCCTGCTTCAGTGCGATGTGACTATAAATTACGTCAATGATAACATTCTTGAATCGCCCTATCTGAGCGGCGACAAAACGCGCTTTTCGGAGTATTACAACACCTATAAAAAAAGAGGCGTCCCCGTCGGAGCAATCTGCAACCCCGGCATGGACGCGATAAACGCCGCACTCAACCCGGAAAAAACGGATTATTTCTACTTTGTTACCGACAAGGATTGGAATTACTATTATGCCTCGACATATGAAGAACATCTTAAAAACTGTAAAATATGCGAGATTGAGTTTTAAAACGCTTGAACGCTGAATAAATTTGTGGTAATATAGCACAGAAAAGTTTTATCCAAAGGAGAGATTTTATGGATTTTTCAAAAATTATCGGCAAAAAAAAGGAAGCTGCTTCCTACATGGTCAAGGAGATTACGCACATCATCAAGACCTTTGAAAAGCGCAGCCCCGGCTCAAAGGGTGAAAAACAGGCCTGCGAATACATGGCCAAGGTGCTCAAAGAGGACTGCGGCTGCGACAGGGCTGACATTGAGTCCTTTAAGGAGAATCCCGGCGCGTTTTACGGCTGGCTGTTCTTCACGCTCACATTTGTTCTTGCGGCGATTGTTCTGTTCTTCTTCTGCCCTATCATTTCAATCGTTCTTATCGTTGTCGGTCTCGGCCTTGCTCTGCTTGAGTTCGGAACCTACAAAAAGGTTGTTGATCCTTTCTTCAAGGAAAAGACCGGCCACAACGTTACCGCAATCAAAAAGTGTACCGGTGAAACCAAAAGAAGAATCATCTTCAACGGCCATCCCGACGCAGCCTGGGAGTGGCCCGTTAACTACAAGCTCGGCGGCGTAGGCTTTGAGGGTCACGCAATCATCTGCGGCGTGGGCGCTCTCTATTATCTTGTTCTTTCGGTAATCTATGTTGCAAAGAACGGAATCGGCTTTTCCGCTGTCAGTGCTTCCGATCCGCTTGCAAAGGCGGCTCTTTGGGGACTTCTCTTTGTTCCGTTCATCATCGGCCTTTACTTCATGGTCAACTACCGCCGCGTTGTTGACGGCGCGAACGACAACCTTTCCGGCTGCTACATGGGCATCAGCGTTCTCAAGTTCCTCAAGGACGAGGGAATTGAGCTTGAAAACACCGAGCTGGGCGTTGTTCTTACCGGCAGCGAGGAGGCAGGTCTGCGCGGCGCAAAGGCCTGGTGCGAAAAGCACAAGGGAGAGTTTGACGATGTTCCGACTTTCATCTTCTCATACGACACCATTCACGACCCGAAGTATCTCATGGTAAACTACCGCGACCTTAACGCAACCGTTGCGGCGGACAAAGATGTTTCCGACCTGTTCATGGAGGCGGCAAAGGAGCTTGGCGTTCACTGCACAAAGGGCATGGTTCCCCCGCTCGGCGGCGCAACCGATTCCGCCGCCTTTGCCCAGGCAGGCTTCCGCGCAACAGGCATTACCGGACTCAATCACAAGCTTGAGTCCTACTATCACACCCGCCGCGATACATACGACAACATGAACGAAACAGGTCTTGCAGACTGCTTTGCCGTTTCGGTCAAGGCGCTCGAAATGTTTGACAACGGCGCAAAGCAGTAATTAAAGCTCAGACTTGACGCAAAGACGCCCCCGAACAGGTTCGTTCCCGTTCGGGGGCGCTTGTTATCTGTTTTTATACATCTTTTCGTAATACTTTACATAATCGCCGTTCATAATGTTTTCCCACCACGAGCGGTTTTCAAGATACCATTGGGTTGTTTTTTTGATTCCCTCCTCAAAGGTCGTTTCGGGATACCAGCCAAGCTCGTTGCGGATTTTTGTGGGGTCAATGGCATAGCGCATATCGTGGCCGGGACGATCCTTGACGAACCTTATCAGGTCTTCGCTTTTGCCGAGAATTTTCAGAACGGTTTTTACAACCTCAAGGTTCGTTTTCTCGTTGTGGCCGCCGATATTATATACCTCGCCGAGCCTGCCGTTTTCAAGGATAAGGTCAATGGCCTTGCAGTGATCCCTGACGTAAAGCCAGTCGCGGACATTTTTGCCCTCGCCGTAAACGGGAAGCTCCTTTCCCTCAAGCGCATTTGCAATTATTAAAGGAATTAGCTTCTCCGGGAAATGATAGGGACCGTAGTTGTTTGAACAGCGGCTTATGGTCACCTTTGCGCCGTAGGTTCTGAAATACGCCGTAACAAGCAAATCTGCGGCTGCCTTGCTCGCGGAATACGGCGACGAGGTGTGAATGGGCGTTTCCTCGGTGAAAAAAAGGTCCGGACGGTCAAGCGGAAGATCGCCGTAGACCTCGTCGGTCGAAACCTGATGGAAACGGATATTTCTCTTCCTGCACGCGTCAAGCAGCACCTGAGTGCCGAGAATGTTTGTTTTAAGGAAAACCTCCGGTTCATCTATTGAGCGGTCAACGTGCGACTCTGCGGCAAAATTGACAACAGCGTCAAAGCTCTCTTCCTCAAAAAGCGCTTCAACGGCTTTTCTGTCGGTGATATCGCCCTTGACAAAGCGGAAGTTTTTGTTTTTCAATGCCTTTTCAAGCGTTTCAAGATTTCCGGCATAGGTCAGCGCGTCAAGGCAGACTATGCGGCGGTCAGGGTGCTTTTCAAGCTCATAATAGATGAAATTTGAGCCGATGAAGCCCGCTCCGCCCGTGACTAAAATATTCTTCATGCTTTACCTCACGTTCTTTTTTTGAACTTCCGTCCGCAGTGCGGACAGGAAATTTCTATTTTCCCCTTGCCCTTCGGAACGCGCAGAGTACGCGAACAGCCGGGGCAGTTATAATACTTATGCTCCTTGTCACGAAACTGCGACGCTTTCTTTGAAAAAAACGCGGCGCAGGGAGACCAGAACTTTAAAAATCTCATGTTTTCCGCTCTGCGCTTTTCAATGTCCTTTGAAAGCGCGCGCAGAACAAAGACAAGATAGGGAAGCATTCCAAGGACTCTGAAAACGAGCGCGCCCCACCCGCCTCTATAGCGCAGACCGAAAAGCGAGAGCACAAAGGTTATTACGCAGCCGAGGATAACCAGCGCAAAGCCGAGCTGATCCATGCCGTATCTGCCGTACATAAACTGACGAATTCTGTTCATTTTTCCTCCAAAAAACATATAATTTCAGCAACCGGAAAAAACTATACTGCTCTATCTTTAATTATAGGTTAATATTCCGCGCTTGTCAATACACGGCAAAAGCGCACTTGATTTATTTCATCTCATGGTCTATAATGATTGATAAATTCCGGCGGTATTCTGCCAAAAGGACTGATAATAAATGAAAACCGTGAAAAAATATTTCAAAAGGTACTTTGTTGACGCAATGAGTGCAATGGCGCTGGGTCTTTTCTCCTCGCTCATTGTCGGACTTATCATAAGCCAGTTTGCAAAAATTCCGCACCTTGAGTTCCTTTCAAAGTTTACCGAGGTGCTTTCCGCCTCCTCGCCCGTTGTCGGCGGCGCAATCGGAGCAGCCATTGCGCACGGGCTTAAATCAAAGCCGCTTGTTGTTTTTTCCTGCATTGCAGCCGGCGCATACGGCTACTCGGTCGGCGGCCCGGTAGGCGCCTTTGCGGCCGCCACCGTTGCAAACGAAGTAGGCTCGCTCGTTGCCGGAAAAACAAAGATTGACATCGTAATCACTCCGGTTGTAACTATAGTCTCCGGCGGACTCGTCAGCATGTTTGTCGGCCCGTATCTTTCGCAGTTCATGACATGGCTCGGCTCTGTCATAAACGCCGCAACTCAGCTTCATCCGTTCCCGATGGGTATTGCAGTCTCAACCCTTGTTGGTCTTGCCCTCACCGCTCCGATAAGCTCGGCGGCGCTGTGCATCATGCTCGGCATTGACGGAATAGCGGCAGGTGCGGCGGCAGTTGGCTGTGCCGCTCAGATGATAGGCTTTGCCGTAACAAGCTACAAGGCAAACGGCGTCGGCGGTCTGCTTTCGCAGGGACTCGGAACAAGTATGCTGCAGTTCGGTAACATTATGAAGCGTCCGCAAATTTTGCTTGCGCCCACCCTTGCCGGTGCAATTCTCGGCCCTGTTTCAACCTGCGTTTTTAAAATGACGAACACCGCTACCGGCGCAGGAATGGGCACGAGCGGCCTTGTCGGTCAATTCGGCGCATTCAGCGCAATGAGTGAAAGCTTCGGCGCGGCAAGGTCGGTGCTTCTCATCGTTCTCATGCACGTTATCGCTCCGGCGGTGCTCTCAATCTTGTTCCACCTTCTGTTTAAAAAAATCGGCCTTGTTAAAGATGAATACCTGAAGCTTGCAACCGATGATTAACGCAAACGTTTCCTGCGTCCGCAAATCTGACTGAGGAGAGACTTTATGAACGTTTATGACTTTGACGGAACAATTTATGACGGCGAAAGCTCGGTTGAATTTATTCTTGCCTATCTCAGGCAGGATATCAAAATTGTTCAATTTATTCCCGGCATTGTTAAGGCAATGTTCAAATATCAGAGAGGAACTATTACCTTTGACGATTTTATGAATAACTACGCTTCAAAGATTACTAAATATTTTGCAAATAACAACGTTGATCTTATGCCGCTCGTCAAGGGATTCTGGGATCGCCACGAAAAGCAGATAAAGCCCTTTTACGCCCATGTTCACCGCGATGACGACGTTATCATTACCGCCTCGCCGGAGTTCATGATGCACGATATTTGCGAGCGTATCGGGGTGAAGCACCTGATTGCCACCGACTTTGACATCAAAACCGGAGAGGTTAAAAGAGCCTGCTTCCGCGAGGGCAAGATTCCGTGCTTCCGCGAAGCCTTTCCGGACGGTGTGATTGATGATTTTTACACCGACTCAATAAACGATGAATTCCTTTTTCCGTTTGCAAAGCGCGTGTTTATGGTGAAAAAGCACAAGATTACACAGATAAAATAAACATCAGACTATTATCAGAAAGGGTGTCCCCCTGCGGATTAGTGTTTAAATCCGCAAGGAGACACCCTGAGTTTTTATCTTTTCAACCGGAAGTTACCGATTTTTCAAGCAGAACAAGGTTCACGCCCGGTATCCCGTTAAAAACGCAGGAAACAATTCCCGCTTCTCTGAACCCGAGCTTTTGATAAAACGAGCGTGCAACAGTGTTTTTTGCGTTAGTGTCAATGCGCAGCACAGTACAGCCGTTCTCCCTTGCATACGCCTCATAAAAAGCAACAAACGCCCTGCCGATCCCCTGCTTTGCCGCTTTCGGAGAAACGGTCAGAGTGTGCAGCACCATAACGCTGCTGTCCGGTGCGTTGTACAGCCATTTTCCGTCCTTATAGACATCAACCTGACTCTGATTGATAATTGCAGAAGCAAGCACCCTTGAGTCTTTTTCAAAAACAAAAAGTTCCCCTCTTTTTAGCGCAGACTCGGCTGTTTCCCTGATGGGGTATATTCCGCTCAGCCAGCCGGTAGTCAGTCGATTTGCTTTTTCTTCCTCATGGATTTCATCGTATATTCCGGAAACCCGGTCAAGATCACTTTCAACGGCTTTTCTTATCATAAGCTTGCCACCTTTGCAAAAACATGAAAAAAACCGCCCTCAGGGTATCCTCAGGGCAGCTTTAATTCATTCAGAATTACTCTTCAAAGCCGGAACCTTCTTTGCCGGCAAGGAGGGCCTTTATAAGCCCCATAAACATATTAATGATTTCAAGAATTTTTTTAATGTCAAATTTCATATTTTCTCCTCCGATAGCAATGTTTTATCATTCAAATGATATCACCGACTGTCAATAAATTTATGAATATATTTAAAACAAAATATGAAAAATAATACACTTTTTTGCTTTTTGTATATTATCTGACTGTTTTTTGTGTAATGTCCTAAATTCTGACGCTTAACAGGCTTTTTTTAAGCTTAAAAAGGGGCTGCGCCGGCAGCCCCTTTTTGATTTAGCCTGTTCAGCTTCTGTAGAGAAGCTTGTCGCCGTGAACAACAAACATATCATAGCAGCAAACATGCTTAATTTTGAATACTCTGTAAAGGAGATTCATAATGGTAATCCACAGACCGCTGAGGAAGGAGTGGCAAATGCAGTTGCACTTCCTGTCCTCCGGGCTGTCCGGATTGTCGGTATTGTTGTTCAGCTGAACCAGAATCTGATAGGTGTTGTTCTGTCCCGCAACCTTTGCGGCGGCAATGGTGCCGGGATTGAACGGATCGAGCGTGAATGTTCCCTCAATCCAATAGTTGCCCCTGATTATGGTAAGTCCGTATACGCTGCTGTAATCAACATTGATGCTGGCATTGCCGTCGATATCCGTTGTGCCGGAGGCAATGAGCTGACCCTTGCTGTTTGTAATCTGGATTTTTGCGTCGCCGAGATTCTGACCAAACGGATCGAGAACGCCAAAGTTGATTATATATACCTTTTTGCGTTGCGCATACTTTGCAAAGACATGGATTTCGGTACCCTCTTTTGCTCCGTTGTATATGCCGGTGAAGTTCTTGAGATCTACTTCAACACCGTTCTGAAGCACCCATTTGTTAAGGAAGGTGTAGATATATGTGTTATCCTCCGCTCTGCCCTTAACGGCGGGTTCATTCTGAGCAGCTCCGCCATAGGTAATTTCTTCTCTGCCGAGCTCCGAGCCGTCCCAGTCGTGGTAAACAAGGACATACTTTTTCCTTACCTGGTTAAATTCGGCAAAGACACCGACAGTTTCATAAATCTGCGACCAGTTATAGCTCCAGCCCTTGAACTCGTACTTATAGTAGTTGTCCTCGGGACGTGTGGGAGTGATAAGGTAATCCGGATACTCGGCGCTGTGGCCGTGGAGAACCTTTTCAATAACCGTGAGCTGACGTCCGTCGCCGTTAAAGAATGTTACATCATAATAGACTTCTCTGCATCTGAAGAAGGCATAGAGATCGGTGTTCTTTGTAATTTTTGAAGTGTCTGCAATAACTCCGTCAGGAATCGGATTCAAAACGGTATGTGTCTCGTTAACAAGCAGTTTTTCAAACGGATCCTGACCTTTAAGCTCTGTCCAGCCCTCAAAGGTGTAATCGCCGTAATCTCTGGTCTTATCACGTCTCGGATTGCTCTTTCCGGGATAGACCGCTTCGGTATTCTTCAGAACGAAGATCGAAGCAAGCTCCTGAGTCTTGAAGGTATCGGCAAGCTGAGTATATTTCATGGGCGGCTTCTGATTGAGCTTATTGGTAGTAATAGTCTCGAATGTATCGGTCACCCACTCGTTATAGTAGCTTACCTTGTAATAAGCATTGATACCTTCGATTTCATGGTCGGCGCCCGCACCCTTTTCATATTCCGAGTAGGTGCAGCCGGCGTTCATGCACTCGCGCCATTTTGCATATGCGTCAGGATCTTCGGGATGCTCAACATATTTCCATTCGGAGAAGCTGTGTCCGAAAGCAGGCTTTTCCGGATCCTCAATAAACTTGGTATAACCGCAGGGAACGTCAACATATACCTTTTCGCCGTCAACCATCTTTTCGGTCTGGAAAACGCGCTTACAGGTATACAGAATTCCGCCCGGAGTTGTGCAGGTTGCCGGAACATCAACACCGTTGTCAAGATTATGTCCGAGAGCCGCAACATAGTTATCTCTGTATATAACTCCGCAGCCGAGGCAGGCATAGGTTGTGTAACCTCTTTCCTCGCAGGTGGGAGCAACAACAGTCGGAACAAAACGGTGGTTGCCGGTTGCAGGAATTTCAACATAGTCGGCAGTGCCGCAATTCTTACAGTATCTTACATCCTTTCCGGGAGCAGCGCAGGTTGCCTCTGTCAGAGTCTGATAGTCGCCCCAGTTATGATCACTCGGAGCGGCAAGAACAAATGAAGCCGTTTCATCAACATAGGTGCAGCCGGGATTGCTGCAGTAAACCTTGACTTCACCGGGAGTAAAGATATCGGTAAATGTGCCGTCTCCGTTCTGCTTACGTTCGCACTTCGGATAAGTGACAGACGTGCGCAGGCTGTGCGGAGTTTTTGCTGTGGTAACGCTGATTGAAACGCCGCAGGTGTTATTGCCTTCAGCGTCAACGTGGGCGGTGCAGGTATACTTGGTTGTACCCTCGCTGTGGCAGGTTGCCGCAACAATTTCCTCACCAACTGCGCCAACAAAGCTGTGACCGCCGGCAGGAATGGTGACAGTCTCGGTGGCTGTGCAGCCGTCTCTTGTGCAGGAACGGGTCATTGAGCCTTCCTCTGTATTGGTTGACGGAGTGGTAATTGTCCATGCGCCCCACTGGTGACCCTTTGCAGGCTCGCTTTCGTTATATTCATTATAGGTTTTTGTGCAGCCGCTATTATTGCACTTCATTACGGTATATCCGCTTGTTGTGCAGGTTGCGGCAACAGTGCTTTCGGCAACAAAGTTGTGGCCAAGCTTCGGAAGAACGGTGGTTTGCGTTTCCTCGCAGCGCGAGCACTTCATGACCTTTGAGCCGTCAGTCTCGCAGGTTGCAGGAGCGGTGCTCTTTTCAACGGAGAAGTCGTGGCCGAGAGCCTTTCCTTCATCGCCGGTTGCAAGCTCAAAGCTCTGATAATCGCACTTGACACCGGTGTTTGCGTCTGTGTTCTTGCAGGTATATACGGTATATTTTCCGCTTGTGCAGGTCTGCGCGTGAACAACGCCGCTGTCAAGATTATGACCTGTGGGCTGAGTAACCGTGGTCTTTTCATAGTCGCAGCCGGTACGCTTACATTTTTCAACCCTTACGCCTGCCTGAGTGCAGGTTGCATAGGTTTCAGAAGTAGTAATATCATGGGTGAGCGCAGGAATAATTTCCGTTTCATACGCGCCGCAAACGCAGGTACGCTTCTGAACGCCCTGAGCGCCGCACTTTGCCGGAACCATTACCTCCCATGCGCCGTAGGTGTGAGGGAGCTTGTCGGTAAGCTCTGCCTTTTCAGCGTTGCAGTAGGCGCACTTTGTATACTTGATGCCATTGGTTGAGCAGGTTGCGGGAACGGTTCTTACTGCGCCGGTATAGGTATGATCCTTTGCCGGAATGTCTGCAATCTCTGCGCCGCAGGTTGCACACTTGATTTTTCCGCCGGAGGTGCAGTCAAGAACAACCTCGCTTACCTTATGTCCTGTTGCGGGGATATTTTCAGTAGTGCTGTAAGTGCAGCCGTCTCTCTTGCAGGAGATTGTCTTTACGCCGACGGCCGTGCAGGTTGCCGGGGTGGTTATTGTTTCTTCAAGGTCATGGCCGAGCTTTGCAATGGTCTTTGCGTTTGTTTCGTCGCGATAGCCGCAAACGGAGCAGACATTGACAATCTTTCCGTCAGCCGTGCAGGAAGCGGAAGTAACCTCTGTTTCAAACTTGTGCGGAATGCTCTCCTTGCTGATTGTTACGGTGTAGCTGCCGGTACCGGCAGTAACGGTAACAACGCCGTCTGCGTTGCAGGTCGGCTGGGTAGTAACTGTTGCACTTGTGAAGTTTTCAATGTTTGCGCCGATGTTAACGGTTTTAACCGTGCCGCAAGCAGAGCAGGTCAGAGTGAGGATACCGGTTGTGCTGTTATAGCTTTCGCTCCAGGTGTGTTCGTTTGAAGCCGCGCCGAAGTACTTTTTATAGGTATCCTTGCAGACTGAGCACTCCATAACGTCATAGCTGCTGTGGTCGCAGGTTGCGGCAACGTTGCTCTTAACAACATAATTATGCTGTTTCTTGGGGATTGCTTCGGTTGTTGCAGTGCCGCATCTTGTGCAGGTGAGAGACCTTGCTCCCACGGTTTCGCAGGTTGCCTCAGCGGTAACTTCAATCTTATAGCTGTGGCCGAGTGCGGGAATTGCGGTGTTGGCTTCAACCTTTGCGCCGCAGACGGTGCATTCCCTGTGTCCCTTGCCCTCTTCGGTGCAGGTGGGGGCAACGTCCTGAATGAGTCCGGTCAGCGTATGATCGCCGAGAACGGAGCTTGTTTCTTCAACCTTTTTATATTTGCAGACGGTGCAGGTATATTCCTTGCCGGCGCCGTGCTGACAGTTGGCGGCAACATCTACTCCGCCGTCAAAGCTGTGCGCCTCCTCGCTGTAAGCGGCTTTAACTATCATATTTGCCGAAACATTGTTAACATTCTGATCCCAATTGACAAATTTATAGTGCTTATCGGCCGTGGCCTTTGCCGGGCCGAGCTTTGCCGCCGCGGCAGCACCGTCAGCATTTCCTCCGTAAGGAACGTACTGAATGTCAACGCTCTTGCCTTCCTTATCAAGGAAAACAACAACATAGGTATTTTCATCCCACTGTGCATAGTAGGTCTTTGAGGCTGTTACAGCAGCGTTTGGATCCATTGCGTTTCCGCCGCTGCTTGCGTCAAAAAGACCGAGCCAGCTGTGACCTGCGTAGGTTCCGCCGGTGGGATAGTTTGAGGTACCGTCAAGCGCCGCCTGAGAAGCAAGCGACTCGCCGTAATATACTTCCGTTTTATCCGGCGCAAGAGCATTGCCGCCGTTTGCGTCAAAGAAAACGGTATACTTCGGGTCATAGATTGTGAAAGTTTTGCTCTCGCCGATACCGGTTCCGGGTACGGAAACATAAACAGTAACTTCATAGGAGTTTATGCCATGCGTAAGGCTCTTGAGGGCGGGCTTTGCATATACTGTTGCCGTATAATTATTGGTTCCGTCTGAAAAAGCATAATAGAGGTTTGCGCCGGTTTCCGTTGAAACAGTGCCGCCTGCAAAGTTTGTTGCGGTCACGCTGACGGTCGGCTCGGCTCTGGCGGCCTGCAAGGCGCTTGTGCTCATAACAACGCCGTACTGATCAAGAATGTTGAACTTGAAGGCTCTGTTTACGGTAGTTGAACCGGTTGAAATTGTAATGTCTTTATTTTCAGGTTCAGACGCCGAAACCCAGTTAATGGATTTGGGGACGGGGGTTTTCCACTTGCTGTCATAGCCGCTATCGGTAACGGTCTCCCATGAGCCGGTGGTTCCGCCCTTGGACTTGCTGAGCTTTGTTGTTCCGTCCGAGCTGAGATATATGTATCCGATATATGCGCTTGCCTTTGAGTCAACGCCGAAGTTGCCGGACCAGAGGGTCTTGGCATCGGTCATACCACTGTTGCTTGCAACCTCAATCTTCCGAATATGCCACTCGCTTATAACAAACGAAAAGCCGTCGGATTCACTGTTATAATACTGAATTTTGGTCGGGAAACCATCGCAGGCCGTTACAAAGGTTTCGGTTTTACCCTCATAGCCATAGTCCTTATAAATAAAGGTTTCAAGGTCCTTTGTCACATAGCTTTCGGTTCCGTCGGCTTTGTTAAAGAAAATTGTATAGCCGCCGCCGGAATTGTAGCTTGTTCTTCCGTTTGTGTTCTTTGCATTACTGTAATTGCCGTCAACGGAATAGCCGCCGGTTGAGTCCTGCCACGGAGCAGTATAGCTGCCCTTGGCATCCTTAGCGTTGTCATTATAGCAGGTAACTCTGACATAATACTTACCTGCATTAACAGCGCTCGCCTTTTGCGGCGCGGCAAACACCAGAGCGGTGAACGCCATCAGAACCGCAAGGAAAACAGAGAGGGTCTTTTTTCCTGTTCTTAAAAACTTCTTCATCAAGAAATTCCTCCTTTAAAAAGTGAGCTTTTCCCCGCACAACCGCGAGGGAAAGCAAGGTCTATATCAACGGACTTTTTAAACAGCCGATTAACGGGTAAACCGCTCCGCTTTCCTGACCGATACGAAGCAGAAAACTGAATATAAAAATTCGGATTATAAACCTATCCTATGATACATAGTTATAATAAGCGATTTTTAATCAAAAGTCAATGAATTTCATGAAATTGTGACGTAAAAATTAACAAATAATTTATAGTTAAAATGACAACAGCTTTTCAATTTACTGTAAACCGACAGAGAACCGCCCGTCTGCTTTTTTGCAAACGGGCGGCTTTTTAATTATAGGTTTTCAGCGAACGTTTTAAATCAGAGCGCCGGATTAATAGTGCTTTGCACCGCAGACGCAGGTCTTGTTAATCTTGAAGATCTTCCAGATAATCCGAACTATCTTATAGATGAATGCTCTGAAGCCTGTGCCGTGGCAGAGGCAGGTGTCTGTTCCGTCGTCAAAGTGCATTGTCATATTGCAGCCTTCGCACTTGCCGTCTCCGTTGAGATCCATGTGATCTGTCATCGGAATCTCCTTCTGAGCAACAAATACATAACCGCAAAGCGAGCAGTGGCTTCCGGCGGTCTTGCCGACGCTTGTGCAGGTTGCTTCAACAGCCTCGTCTGCAACGCGGTTGTGGCCGCCCTTGGGAATGGTCTGAACCTCCCATGTCTTGCAGCGGTCGCAGTATCTTCTCTGCGAGCCTTCCTCAACGCAGGTGGCTTTCTTTGTAACTTCCCACTCGCCGTAGTTATGGCCGATTTTTCCGACAGCTTCGGTCTGGGTGTGTCCTTGATCGCTTGCCGAGCAGCCGGTGGTGCAGGTGCGTACTCTCACGCCGTTGGTATCGCAGGTCGGCGCGGTAACAACTACCCACTCGCCGTAGGTATGAGCAAGCTTCGGAAGTTCAATATACTTGCTCTGATCCTGCTCAAAGCTGCCGCAGTTGATGCAGTAGTGAGCCTTTGAGCCGGTCGAATGGCAGGTCGGTTCAATAACTATCTTATAGTCGTTTGAATACACGTGACCGAGCTTCGGAACATAATTCTTGACTATCGAATGGTTTTTGCAGACAGTACAGGTATAGGTCGTGAAGCCGTCGGTAGTGCAGGTAGGCGGTGTTACAACGCCCTCTGCCGGATAGACGTGCTCGCCGACTCCGGTGGAGATTGTCTCTGTCTCGTGGCAGACAGTACACACTCTCTTTCTCTTGCCCTCAACCATGCAGGTTCCGCCGGAAACAACTACCCAGTCGCCCCAGGTGTGACCCTTGGCAGGAGTGTATACGATATCCTCAAGGAGCTTTCCGCAAACAGAGCACTTGGTTGTTATTGTTCCGCCGCTTGTGCAGGTCGGCTCAACGGTGATAACTTCCTTGGTATGCGCTGTTTTTTCAAGTGTCTCCTCGCTGATTATCTTTCCGCAATCCTTGCAGGTGATGCGGATATAGCCTTCAGCCTCACAGGTTGCGTACTTGGTAAAAGACTCGGTGTGCTTATGCTCAAGCTTTTCAGCAGTCTTGACAAACTTCTGAGCGTCGCAGTGCTTGCAGTTGTAGACCGCATATCCGTCTGTTGTGCAGGTTGCCGCAACACTGACGGCGGGAATGGCCTCAAACTCATGAGCACTTGTGTTCATCTCAAGCTCGGTGACTCTTTCGTTTCCGCAGACAGAGCAGCGTTCGGTAACCTTTCCCTTTGAGCCGCAGGTTGCCCTTTCAACCTTAACGACCGTATACTTATGGGAAGCCGGAACAGATATTGTTTCACCTATCTGCGTTCCGCAGACCGAGCAGTTGACGGTGATGGAACCGTTGATGAGCGTTCCGTCCGCCTTGCACTGCGGATCAACCTTAACAATGCTTGCTGCCGTTGCACTGTGAGAAGCAAGCGGAAGCTCTTCGGTGTGATTCTTCGCGCAATCAGCATGGTTCTGGCAGGTGTAGGAAATAATTCCGTGCTCCTTGCAGGTGGACTGCTTTGTAATCTTTCCGATGAACGCATGAGTAACGCCGTCCTCAGTAACGGTCTTTTCGGCGGTGATGGTCTTGTCGCAGCGCTCGCACTTCATCACATCGTTGCCCATGTCAACAATGTAATTGTGACCGAGCGGATCAAGAGCTCTTACGCTCGAATTGTCAACCGCGCCGCAGGCGCACTTGTTATAGGTGTAGCCGGCGGTCTCGCAGGTTGCAGGAACCGTTTCGGTAACATTGTAGGTGTGGCTGCCTGTTGCCGGAACCTCGTAATCATAACCGTCAATGCCGCAAATGCTGCACTTGAAGTACTTGTGGCCTACCGTTGCGCAGCCCGGAGCCACATAGCGAGCTGTATCCTCGGTGAACTTATGACCGCTTGCAGATGTTGTTACAACATTATAGCTTGCGGTGCAGCCGGCGGTGGCGCAGACATAAACATCATAGCCGCTGTCGGTGCAGGTGGGCTGAACCGATTCCTTAAACTTATAGTCATGCGGAATCTTATCAAGCGTTGTAACAAGCTTTGCGGTGCAGCCGGCGGTGGTGCAGGTGTAGGTCACGCTTCCGGTTGTCTGACAGGTCGGTTTAACAACTACGCGATTCGTATCATTGAAGGTATGCGGAAGCTTTGCAATTTTCTTGCTGTGAAGAACTGCCAAGCAGCCTTCTCTTGTGCATCTTACGGTTGCAGAGCCTTCGCTCAGGCAGGTTGCCGCAGTAAGCTCAACATCGCCGGCAAGGTGACCGAGCGCGGGAATTTCTTCGGTGTAATTGCTTTCGCAATCGGTATGAACCGTGCAGGTGAATGTCTTAACTCCCTTTTCGGTACAGGTCGGTTCCGTGGTAACCGCAGACGTGAAGCTGTGGCCCGAAGCAGGAATTACGGATTTGAGTTCTTCTTCGCAGCCGTCATGCGAGCATTTGTAAATCACATAGCCGTTTTCAGCAGGCGTTGCGTCCTTCTTGCTCACGAACACGCTGAATTCATGACCGGTTGCATTTTTAACGGTAAAGCTGCTTTCATCAAGCTTTCCGCAGACGGAGCACTTTTTATAGCTGTAGCTGCTTTCGGTGCAGGTCGGATTTTCGTTTGCAGACTTGACGGTTTCCCATGTGTGGCTTTCGGTTGCCGGAATTGTTTCTGTTTTAAGAATTGCATTGCAGTTCTTACATTCAAGCACCTTATAGCCGTCGCTGTGGCAGTTTGCCGCCTTGACAACCGTCCAGGCGTCCTTTGCAGTGTGAGCGGTCGGATTCTCGATCTGCATCATGTACATATGATCGCAGCCCTGGTTTGCGCACTTATATGCCTTGTAGCCGGCGGTGGTGCAGGTTGCGGTCTTTGAGTTTGCGGGATCCTCAACCATGTTGTGTGCATTCGGATTTACGGGAAGAACCGTTGTCTGAATCTCATGGCAATCCTTGTTGCTGCAGGCGTAGGTTACCGAGCCTTCTTCCGTGCAGGTAGCAGGAATATAGGTATCCTGAAGGTAGGTGTTGAAGCTGTGACCCGTTGCCGCAAGGGTTTCTTCTTTGAACACTTCGCCGCAGAGACTGCACTTTGCAATATACGAGCCGGCGGCAGTGCAGGTTGCAGCCTTGTATTCAACAACAACATTATGCTGAAGCGGAACGCCGATGGTCTTGACATAGGTCTTATAGCCG
>JAEDEQ010000085.1 GCA_016293225.1 Clostridiaceae bacterium | reverse complement strand
CCAAGCCTGTAGCGGACTTCCACCGCCAAGTTATTACGCATGCCGAGCACACAACAAAAAAGGCTCAGGAGGCATGTTCTTTCCGGACATACCGCCTGAGCCTTTTCCTTTTATCTTGTTATTTCAAAACCGTTATTTATCTTACAAAAAATTAGTCTTTTTTCTCTTTTGTTGTTGCATATTTGAAAATTGTATGCTAATATTAATATAGAAATGCGGTGGATGTCTGAGGACTAAGCCTAAGGGAGTCAGATGCGTCTGGCTCTCTTTTAATATATGGGATACTGAGTACAGCAACTACATATTTTCATCACTGTTTTTATGTAATTGATGTACGCTGTGTTGTCATTCAATCATAATAATCTTTAATGAGGTGAAAAAATGCTATTCATACATTATCCGAAATGCACAACCTGTCAGAAAGCCAAAAAGTGGCTTGATGAAAATAACATTGAATACACAGAGCGTCACATTGTTGAAAACAATCCGTCCTTTGAAGAATTAAAGCAATGGTACGAAAAAAGCGGACTTGAGCTGAAAAGGTTTTTCAACACAAGCGGACTGCTGTATAAGGAAATGCAGCTCAAAAACAAGCTGCCTGAAATGAGTGAGGAGGAACAGCTCCGGCTCCTTTCAACCAACGGAATGCTTGTCAAACGCCCGATAGTTGTGGGTAATGACACTGTACTTGTAGGCTTCAGGGAAGCGCAGTGGACTGAACAGCTGAAGTGAACCTGCGTTTGCAATACCAGACACAGAAAAAAGCCTCTCCGCAGACCGGTGCAACCGGTTTTTGGAGAGGTTTTTTGTTCAAAACAAAGTTTCAGGTTTATTCGCTCAGATTATAAACAGGAAAAATGCACCCATGCCAATCATTGAAAAGAATGAGAGAACCATAAGGAAAAACGCCGAAATATTGATAAATGACAAAACGCCAAAGCCAACCTTGATTGGCATTGTGTTTTCCGCCTCGGAAATGTTCTGCCATTTGAAGTAAACATCATTTCCGTCAACATAGAACTGATCCAATTTCAAATCTTTAACACTCTTGCTCTGTCCAAAGCCGCAGTCTTTGAGACCCTGAGTGAAAAGTCCGGTCATTTCGGCGTCCTTCAGTGTAATTCTGCCCGTCATGCGAAGCTCGTCGGCAGGCTCCTGACGGCGCAGGTGTCCATCCTTGAAGCCTGTGCACCACCAATATTCGCCATATTCCCTTGTGAACTGACGCTCATAGTTTCCGAAGCCCTCATCATGATAAAGGGTCATTTCCATCTTCAACCAGTCTTCCTTGGCGGGGCATTTGTACATTGTGAAAACAGTGTCCTTTTTGTCCGAGTGCGCTTTGTTATAAACACCGATTTCTCCGCCATAGAACAGCAGACCGTACTGACCTTTCCAAAGCTGAATCATCCAGTCCTTGCCCTCATAGGTGAAGAAAACACGGGTATAGTCATATTCGAGAAGAATGTATGGCGCAACAAGGTCATAAACCTTGCCAAAGCCGAAGTTGTTCTGCCAGCAATCCTTGTCGTTGGTGTAATAATAATCGTCAATATAGCTGTACTGATAGCTGAGAATCTGCTTGCGCTCAAGCAGGTCTTTGATAAGATTAGGCTTGGTAACAACATTTATTGCAAAACTTCCGCTGAGCTTTTTGCCATTGACAATTGCAGTTGCGGTAATTATCGCTCTTCCTGCTGAAATGCCCCTGACCTTTCCGGACCGGTTGACTGAGGCAATCTTGATATCGGAGGATGTCCAGATAAATACGGGCTGGTTTTTCACTCCGTTAACGCTTGCCTTCATCTGAACGGTTTTGCCGCGGACAACGCTCAGGCTTTCGCTCGTAACGGTAAGAACCGGAAGATTGGAAGCTTTTTTGTCATTTTCGGAATCGGATTTTGCACCGGACAAGCTGCTGACCGATTTCAGAGCAGCATTTTTTCCTGCCGCCTCTTCAACAACAGCCGAAGTTACAAAGAACAAACTTGAAAACGCAATCAGCGTTACAAAAAGAAAAGCAATGACCTTGAAATAAAATCTTTTCATAATTTTCCCTCCACTTTTTTCCTGAATATTTTACCAAAGAGAATCCAAAAAATCAAGCCGAAAAAGAAAAATTAATAAATATATTTCTCAATTATACCATTGCGTTGCAAAGTCGCATAATTAAAACAGGCGGCACACCCGTTCGGGACATACCGCCTGCGTTTAAATCTTTGTTTATTTTTCAAGTTCTGCTCTGATGGCCTTGATGAATTCTTCGGTTGAAAGCGTCTGCGGCTTTTCGCCCTGCCAAAGAAGCGCAAGATCCTTTGTCATTCTTCCGCTTTCAATGACATCAAGCGATGCTTTTTCAAGTTTATCGGCAAAAGCCATGAGTTCTGCGTTTCCGTCAAGCTCGCCGCGCTTTCTCAGCGCGCCCGACCAGGCAAAGATTGTTGCAATCGGATTGGTTGAGGTGGTTTCGCCCTTGAGATAGCGGTAGTAGTGACGAGTCACGGTTCCGTGCGCGGCTTCATATTCAAAGTTTCCGTCGGGACTGACGAGGACGCTTGTCATCATTGCAAGCGAGCCGAACGCGGTTGAAACCATGTCGCTCATAACGTCGCCGTCATAGTTCTTGCACGCCCAGATATAACCGCCCTTTGAGCGGATAACTCTTGCAACAGCGTCGTCTATAAGGGTGTAGAAATAGGTGATTCCGGCCTTTTCAAAGGCTTCTTTGTACTCATTCTCGTATATCTCTTCAAAAATGATCTTGAAGGTCTGGTCATACTGCTTTGAGATGGTGTCCTTTGTGGAGAACCAGAGATCCTGCTTGGTATCAAGCGCATAATTAAAGCATGAGTGAGCAAAGGATCTTATTGAGCTGTCCTTGTTATACTGAGCCTGCAAAACGCCGCCGCACTCAAAATCATAAACGGTCGCTCTTTTTGCTTCGCCGCTTTCACCGGTGAAAAGGAGTTCTGCCTTGCCCGGTTCGGTGAGTCGGAATTCGGTTGCTTTGTAAACATCACCATAGGCGTGGCGAGCAATGGTAATCGGCTTTTCCCAGAATCTGACCGCAGGCTTGACTCCGCTGACAAGAATGGGCGTGCGGAAAACGGTGCCGTCAAGAATTGCGCGGATGGTACCGTTCGGACTCTTCCACATTTCCTTAAGATTATATTCCTCAACGCGCTGCGCATTCGGAGTTATTGTTGCGCACTTTACGCCGACATGATATTTTTTGCAGGCCTCGCCCGCGTCAATGCTGACCTGATCGTTCGTTTCGTCTCTGTGCCTGAGACCGAGGTCGTAATATTCGGTGTTCAGCTCAACAAACGGAAGAAGAAGCTCGTCCTTAATCATCTTCCAGATGATTCTTGTCATTTCGTCGCCGTCCATTTCGACAATCTTGTTCATTTTGATCTTGCTCATTATTAGTACCTCGCTTTATATTGATTTGCATTATTTGCTTTTTTCGGCTATGATTGAAAGCACCCTGTCCGGATTTCTTGACGTTATGTTATCGGGAGCGGCGGCAAGCACACGGTAAATTTCGTTATACCCGTCCACGGTATAGACAGAAACGAGTATTCCCTTGGCATGGAAAAAGTCGCAAAGCTCCTTTGTGACCGCGCGCTTGTGCATATTGATTCCGACTGCGCCGCAAGCAATGATTTTGAGCGCAATCTCCTCAAGGTAAGCGGTATCGGAGGCTTTCCTTTTGTTTACGTCAACGTTAAGGTAATACGGAACTCCGGGGCAGCCGACTTTGACCGCTTCAACATCTTCCTCCTCAATTCCGGTGAAAAAGATTTGCTTCTTTACCATATATTTTTCGGCAAGAGCGTTGACCTCTTTTAAATTCTCCGTGCTTTTTGCGTCAACGTTCGCAAGCACAGACGGATTGCTTTGCAGGAATTCAAACGCCTGTTCAAGCGTAACCTCGTTCCCTTTCGGAGCATCGTGGGAAAGGACGGGGTTTTTGTTTTCGTCAAAGTTCAGGTCAAATTCAACAATTTGCGCGCCGGCTTTAACCGCAGTCTCCATTGCCTCAATGGAGTTGTCCTTTTCGCCCATGCAGCCGGTGTGTCCGGTTACGGTAAAGGTATCCGGCAGGGCAAGCGGAGCGTTTTTGTAACTGTTATTCGTTTTTATGTACGAGTATAAAAGCACTGCCGAAACGGCAGCCGCCGTGCAAATAACAACGGCAACTATTGCAGCAACACGTTTTGATTTTTTCATATCGTCATCCCCTATCTCAGACATTTTAGCAAACATCTGCGCCGAGGTCAACGAGAAAAGGCGAAATAAACGGAAAAATTTGAGCATAAGCCGCCGAAAAACAAAAAGCAAAACATGAAGTCCTTTAAATCGGCCTTTTCCGTTTCGCTTTTTCACAATTACATGATTTTCGGTCAACTTTGTTTTCTGACGGATTCGCAGAGTGCTTTTTACCGGTTACGGAGTTTTACACATTATAAGTACTTCCATTCCCTCGCAGAATAGGCGCTTTCGGTGATAGCTTCGGTTTCAAGCACTTCGCAGGGACGGTTAACGCTGAATGTATAGATTTTTGAATAGTCCATATTTGCCGCAAGCTTCAAGGTTCTGCGGTTTGTGTTATATACTGCACTCCAGAGGGCAACGATATTCCACGGATATTTCGGGTGCTTATAGTTAAGTTTGACATGACTGAGCAAATCCATTGATTCAAGTTCAGTCATAATTCCTTTTTTATCGTGGAGTACCTTTACGATGGTTTCCGCTCTGTCTTCGCCGTGCTGCTCAATTTTTGCGTTTCCGATGTCTTTTTTTACCGTGAAATTGGTTACATACTGAAGATTGATTCCGTCATCTTCAAAAATCGAACCGGAAACGCCGCATTTACCGTTGCCCTCTTCATAGACATATAGCTTGTCGGAAACATATTCGACAACTGCCGATCTGCCTGTTTTGTCAACAATCTGATAATGATATGAGCAGCCGAGCGAATCGTGCATATTGTATGATGAAATGAACTCAATGGCTTCGTCAACACTTGCACAGGTATCAAGTACACCCCTGATCATAGCGGTCGTTACGATGTTGAGCTTGCTTGCGTCCGTCTGGCGGGTAGGTTTTGTTTTGAGCTGGAGAACAGCAATGGAAAGGCCCTGATCATTGAGTCCGTCAACGCAGCAATACGGCGAAAGAAGTACCTGCAGTGAATTTCGGTTGTTGAATTTATTGATTGATTTTCCGTAAGCCATGAAGTTTGTGTCAACAACCGATATGCTTTCATAGTGGTTTTCCGGATGCGTCCATACAATGAAACACGGAGCGTCTTTGAAATCGAAGTTCCTTCCGAGCGTGTGATCTCCGTCGGGTGTATAAGCCTCAAAAGTTGAGCATCCGCCGCCGATGTAATCACCGGTTTTTATTTCGCCGTGTTTTTCGGGCAACTGATCAACAACGAATTTCAGAAGACCGCTCAATGAATCAACACCGTTGCGCAGCAATTCGTCAATATTATAATCCGCTTTGAAATCCAAAAGATAAATGTTTTCATCAAGTTTCCGGACCGATTTTATCGTTTCCTTTTGCTTGAACGCATTTGTTGTTTCATCGAAATTATAATCGGTCAAAGAATGTCTTGCAGCCCCAATAACCGCAAGAAGCCTTTTGAGTAATGCCATAAGCTCCACCTCGTTTACTCTTGTGCGCTTTATTATGCAGGTTGATGTCTGACTTGTCAAGGATGATAAGTACATATTATTAAAGTCTAATATTTGGGAAGAGATTGTAACATTTTATTTTCAAAATGTACACAGTTTCAAAAAATTTCCGGCGCAAAGAATTGTCGGGTAAATCAGCAAGGGACCGTTGCAAAAGCAACAGTCCCTCGTTTCCTGCATAACACCGGATTATTTCATAAGTCTTCTGATGACAGCCTCGCAGTCCGCCGCATCCATAATCTTCGGAACGGGATAAAGCGGATTGGCCTCCTTCAGAGCGCGCTTGACAATGGTCGGGATATCCTCCTCCTTGATGCAGTCAAAGCCGTCGGGAATGTTCATGTCCTTATTGAGCTTTTTGACCGCCTCAATGAAAGCAACCGCCTTTTCGCTGTCGGTTCCGTCGGTCTTAACTCCCGTGATAACGGCAAGCTTTGCAAGGCGCTTATGAGCCGCCGTGCCGTAATACTCGAGAACGTGCGGAAGAATAACAGCCATTGCAAGGCCGTGCGGAATGTGATAGAAACCGCCGAGGTTGTGGCCTATTGCGTGAACATAGCCGACATAGGCTCTTGTGAAAGCCATGCCTGCATAATACGAAGCCTTGAGCATATTGTTTCTCGCTTCAATATCCTTGCCGTTCTGATACGCTTTTTCAATGTTTGCAAAAATCATGCGCGTTGCCTTTTCGGCGTAAGCCTCGGTTGAGCGGACGTTGCTCTTGCCGATATAGGCTTCAACAGCGTGGGTCAATGCGTCCATACCTGTTGTTGAGGTGATGTGCGGCGGAAGACCGACGGTAAGCTCAGGGTCAAGAACAGCGTACTTGGGACGAAGACGCGGATCGTTGATAGCGTTCTTTTCGTGCGTTTCGGGGTCGGAAACAACAGCTGCAAGCGTAGTCTCCGAACCGGTGCCTGCGGTTGTCGGAACGGCAAAGAGCGGCGGAAGCTTATGGTGAAGCTTCATAACGCCTCTCATCTTTTTAACGGAAAGCTTCGGGTTGGTAACTCTTGCCGCTGCGGCCTTTGCACAGTCCATCGGCGAGCCGCCGCCGAAAGCGATAACGCCCTCGCAGTTATTGTCAAGATAAAGCTGGCGTGCGTCTTCGATATTGTCGATAGTGGGGTTGGGCTGAGTTCCGTCATAAACAACGTATTCGATACCGTCCCTTTCAAGAGCGGCAAAAAGACCGTCAAGGATATGCAGGCTCATAAGACCCTGATCGGTAACGATGAGAACGCGCCTGAGACCCTTTGACTCGATGAGCGCAGGAAGACGGTCGATTGCTCCCGGGCCCTCAAGAAGCTCCGGCTCGGACCAATCAAAGGCATACATGGCGATCTTCATGATTTTCTGAAAAGCTCTGTAATATGCTTTTTTAAGCTGCCACATGCAAAAAACATCCTTTCTTTCCGGAATAAACCGGTATTAAATCTATGCACAGATATCTTACTATTTTTTTCCTGTGTTTTCAAGTCATATTTGTGAATTTTCT
>JAEDEQ010000084.1 GCA_016293225.1 Clostridiaceae bacterium | reverse complement strand
TTAAGAAAGAAATAACAATAAGGAGCTGTCCGCGTCTGAATGCGAACGGCTCCTTTTGTTTAGCTTACTCGGTTTTAATGGTTTTTCTTTAAAGTATACTATGACTTTAGTACAGGTTTTTGGCTGTTATGCTTTATTTTAAAACAGACACAGCGTTGCTGATTGTTTTTTCAAAAGCCTCTTTGCCGTATTTGTCAACGTCCGCTTTGCTTTTTTCGCCGTGAGTAAGACAGCCTGCGCCGCCGATACATCCGCCCGTACACGCCATTCCCTCAATAAAGTTCGCGTCAAGAACATTTTTGCTCTTTTTAAGAAGAGCAATCTTGCAAGCTTCAATTCCGTCGCATACAGAGGGCTTCAAATCGAAGTCAATATTCTGCTCTGTCAAAGCCTGCGAAACGGCGTCCGAAAGTCCGCCTGAGCGGGCAAAAATTCTGCCGTAATATGAAGCGTTGTCAAGCACATCCTCCTCAAGAGTTGTAATGTCAATATTCTTGCTGTCGTAAAGCGCCTGAAGCTCCTCAAAGGTCAGCACGCTGTCAATGAAAGGCTTAACAGAGTCAAGCTGAGCCTCCGCTTTCTTTGCGGTGCAGGGACCTATAAACACTACCTTTGCCTTTTCGTTCGTTTTCTTTATATATTTTGCAAGCGTTGCCATCGGCGAAAGGTTATGAGACACAAGCGGCAAAAGATTCGGGAAAGAGGATTTAATATACTGCACAAACGCAGGACAGCACGAACTTGTAAGAAAGCCCTTTTCGCTAAGCTCCTTTGATTCTGCCATTGCGACCATGTCTGCGCCGAGAGCAGCTTCAATAACCGTGTAAAAGCCCAGCTTTTTAAGCCCTGTAATAACCTGACCGAGCTTGGCATAGTTGAATTGGCTCGAAATTGACGGAGCAACAACTGCATAAACCTTATATTTTTCATTGTTCTGACTCTTTTTCAAAAGGTCAATCACGTCTAAAATGTATGATTTATCGGTTATTGCGCCGAAAGGGCATTGGTAAACGCACGCACCGCACTGAATACATTTGCTGTTGTCAATAGCGGCGGCGTTATCTTCATTAATTGAAATTGCTTTTATCTTGCACGCAATCTGACACGGACGTTTACGGTTTATAATCGCCGAATAAGGGCAAACCTTTGCGCACTGACCGCATTCAACGCATTTTGTTTTGTCAATATGCGCAACATGGTCGTGGTCAAAGGAAATTGCGCCCCTTTTGCAAACGTCCTCGCATCTGTGGGCAAGACAGCCTCTGCACGAATTGGTTACCTCATAGCCTGCCGCGGGACATTCATCGCAGGCAATGTCAAGAACCTCAATTACATTCGGGTTTTCGCTGTTGCCGCCCATTGCGATTTTTACACGCTCGCTTAAAATTGCACGCTCTTTGTAAACACAGCAGCGCATGGTAGAGGTCTTTCCCGGAACAATCATTTGAGGAATGTTAAGCAAATTTTGAAACAGGGTATCCTCCCACGCCTGGTGAGCAACTTCGCGCAGAACTTTGTATTTTAAATACTGAACTTTGGTATCGAATTTTCTCATACTGCCTTCTCCTTAGAAATAACTGACCTTTATTTTCTTACCCATTTTTTTAAGACATTTTGAAAGCTCTTCAACAAGATTCATCTTGATGTTGAAATTAATGGGAAGCTCCGGGTTCTGGTGCGCGGGATTGACCGCACGGCCGACAAAAAAGTTGATGTCGGTTGCTTCTTCAAAGAGCATTCGGCAGATGAGCGAAGCACCGTCGCGGCTGTAGCTCCAGTGCTCGTATTTTTCGTTGTCGCCCAAGGCGTCCTTTGCGTATTCGATAACCTTGTTGATTGTTATAACGCCCTCGGTAACTAAATCTACGCCCTCAATCTGCGCAATCGGCGGAACGTCGCTCTTTTCAAACGCGAGCGTGGGCTTGAGCGGCTTTCCGAGGTACTCTGCCGCAATGGAGGAGGTTGTGCCGCCGCAGACAATGTGCTTGCCCTCCTTTGAAAAGAACAGCGACATCATTCGATTGCAGTCGTCCCTGTCTCTCGGCGGACCGAAAAGCAGGTTCATCGGTTCGCGTTTTCTTATTCGTATCACGCAGGCCGTTGCGTCGTCGCCGGGATGACCGCCGTACTGACGGTAGCATTCGTCAATGAGCATGGTGGAGAGGGTTTTCGCCGTGTAGCCGACGGGTGCAAGCCCTTTCATGAACTCAGCAATATCTTCGCGCTTCCAGCCGAAGTTATATGCAATGCCGATACCTGCATGAGGACAGCCGTCGCTCATTGCAACAAAGATGTCGTTCTCCCGGAGATTTATGACAGACTTATATATCTTCTTTCCGTCAATGTTCATTTCGGTTTCGGGATAATCGGCAATCTCGCAGTCGCGGATAAGGATAATGTGCGGGTTGTCGAACTGGATAAGCTCGGCAGTGCGGTTTTCAATCAGATGGATTATCGTAAAGGTTGAATAGGCAACGCCGCGCACGGAGCAGATGGGCAGAGCCTGAGCAATGGTTGAAACACATTCTTCAAGGCAAATTCCCTGCGCCATCATTGTTGAAATGATTTTTGAGGTAAGCGTTGAAAGGATACTCGCCTTAACGCCGCTTCCGAGTCCGTCGGCAAGGACGATAACGGTTCCGTTTTCGCCCTGCTCAACAACGTCAATGTGGTCGCCGCAAAGCTGTTCGCCCTCGTGGTTGATGCTTTTCCAGCCTATCTCGCAGCAAAGATTATTCACAGGCAATCGACTCCTTAAGCTTTGAAAGCGCAATTTTTGTTTCCGCAGCAGTTTCGCCCAGCAGAGAGGCAATTTCCTGAACAATGCGCATCTGCTTATCAACCACTTTGTCCGCAACCTCAACGGTCTGGCGGCTGATTGTCTCTTTCTTCCTGCGTTGGGTTTCCTCCTCGGTAACATCGCGCAGTATGCAGAACAGCAGACGGTATTCCTTGTCATAGATTATGCTTTCCTCAACATATTTTTCATATTCGGCGAGGAAAACGCGTTTGTTTCTGATGTCCTGCCGGGTATTGAGAACCTCAAGGAAGTCGCACGGGTCATAGACCCTGACAATCTGTCCTCCGAGAATGTCTGAGGACAGACGTATGTTGAGTATCTTCTGCGCGGCCTTGTTAATCTGCTGAACCTCAAGGTTTTCGTTGAGGACGATAAGACCGTTCGGCGTGTTGCGCACAATGGTGTCCGAAAAGCTTTCAGCCTTCTCTTTGAGATACGGCAGGCACATTGTGACCGAGGCTTTGCCCTGATAGATTGCAACCGCCTTTTCGCGGCAGGTATCATAGCCGCAGCTTCCGCAGTTGAGCTCGTCCGAGGGCTTGGTTTTGCCCATGCGGTGAAGAATTTCGGTGATTTCCCTTTCGCTCGGCATGGGAAGGCTGTGTTCAATCAGCTCAAAGCTTTTCCGAAGCTCGGATTCGGCGTACTCGTCAACCGCAAAGTCCCTTTTGCCGGCAACGGCCGAAACCGCCGCGTAGTCCTTGACGGGCGAGCAGTGGAATTTTTCCATTACGGGACCGCCCACGCAGCTTCCCGGGCAAATTGACATTTCGATAAAGCACTTGTGCAGACCGCCGTTTTCAATGTCGCGCAGGGCGGCAATGCAGTTTTCGGCTGTGTCTATCGCCATGAAGGTATAGCCGCAGTCCTCTTTTTTATCCATGGTTTTAAGTATTCCTCCGGTGGTCGGGAAAAAGCGGGCGCGGCTGTTTTCGTCGTGGTTTTCAATTTTTTCCGGCTCAATTCCGGCTTCCCTGAACAGCTCGGAAA
This sequence comes from Clostridiaceae bacterium, assembly GCA_016293225.1. GTDB lineage: Bacteria > Bacillota > Clostridia > Oscillospirales > Acutalibacteraceae > UBA6857. The sequence continues at coordinate 3,466 of JAEDEQ010000084.1, read as the reverse complement.
GCTCGTCAAAGGTAAGTACGGCGTCAACAAAGCCGTCATACTGGGCGGCCTCGTCCTTTTTTGCAACGCAGGGGCCGATGAAAACAACCTTTGCGCCGGGAAAGCGCTTTTTGATGTCCGCCGCGTGCGCCTGCATTGGCGAAAGGACGTCCGCAAGGAGCGGCACAAGCGCCGGAAAATGCTTTTGAACAAGGAGGTTGACGGAGTGGCAGCAGGAGGAAATGATAACGTCCCTTCCGCCGTCGTTCACCATTTTTTCATATTCCTTTTTGACTATCGTTGCGCCGATAGCGGTTTCCTCGGCGCCGGAAAAGCCGAGCTTCATCAGAGCCTCTCTCATTGCGTCTATACCGACGTTTTCATAGTTTGCAACGAAGGACGGCGCAAGGGAGACAATCACCTGCGCTCCCGTTTGCAAAAGGACGCGGACCTTTTCGGTTTCGCTGACTATCTGCTTTGCGTCCTGAGGACAGACAACAAAGCAGCGGCCGCAAAGGATACATTCGTTTCCGATTATGTATGCCTGATTGCCGGAAAAGCGGATGGATTTGACCGGGCAGTGGCGCAGGCATTTATAGCAGTTTTTGCAGTTTGATTTTTTAAGCGTCAGGCAGTCCATAGTTTAAACTCCTTTGTTTTGGCAAAGCTTTAAAACCTTGTCGTTAAAAAATGAGGCAAAGTTTTCCGGTGTAATTCCTGTGTAGATCTCGTCTTCAAGAGTCACGGTGACTCCGGTGCGGTTGCATTTTCCGGCGCAGAAGCTTCCGGAAAGAGTAACCGCGCTTTCAAGGCCGTTTTTTGCAATCGCCTCCTGAAAAAGCTCAACAATCCTTTCCGAGCCTTTAAGGTGGCAGGAAGAGCCGACGCAGATTTTAATAACCATTTACTTCACCTTTTTCAAAACATTCTCACTGAAAAATTCTTTGACCTTGTCCGGTGAAACGGAAAAGAATTCTCCGTCAACGGTAACGCAGACGCCAAGCTGGCATTTGCCCATGCAGAATTCGCCCGAAAGCTCAACCTTGTCTGAAAGATTGTTCTGCGCAATGAGATACTGAAGCTCTTCAACAACGCGGCGCGCTCCCTTGATGTGGCAGGACGAGCCGATGCAAACCGTTATCTTCATTATTAAGTCCTCCTGTTTAAGTAATGCCGCGGCCGTCGGAAGCGTTTTTTGTTTCCGGCGGACGCGTTTTTGTTATTCTTTTTTTATGCCGTGATTTTATTCGTAATCAACAACATTTATCCATGAATTGAGGAATTCGCGCTCCTTTTCGTTGCCCTTAACGGTCTGTGAGGCGGCAACGATGGGCATCCATTTTTGAACATACTGCTTTGCGGTGTCGCTCTTTTTGCAAAAGAGGTCAAGATATTTTTTTGCGCCCTCAATATCGCCGTTCAGCCAGAAAAGCAGATAGGTTCTTGCGGCGTCGGCCGAGGCGTTGCCCTGCGTTGCGTGCGACCAGTCGATGATATACGGCGTGCCGTCGGTACTGATAATGACGTTGGAGGGATTGAAATCGCCGTGGCAGAGCTTTTTGTGCTTCGGCATCGACTCGAGTCTTGTATGAAGCTCATAGCGGACGGTTGCGGAAAGGTCGGTTGCGCTGATTTTCCGGTTCATCTTGTCCTTGAGCCGGTTAAGGAGGGGGCAGGTCTTTTCGTGCATCTCAAGCTGAATGTCAACAAAAAGGTTCATATATTCGTCCTTTTTTTCCGGGTTCTCTTTCATAAGCCGGGAAAGCGACTTTCCCTCAATATACTCGGAAACGAGGGTCCATTTTCCGTCTATCATTGTAACCTCAAGAATCTTCGGAATGAAAAGCCCCGTTTCCTCAACGCGCGCCTGATTGAGCGCCTCGTTCAGCACGTCTGCTTTTGAGTAGTCTTCATTAAAGACCTTATAGCACTTGTCCTCGTCGCAATATATTGTTTTGTTGGTTCTTACTGCAATGATTCTGTCAAGCTGCATTTCGTTTTCCTCCTTTTATGCTTTTTTTGAGCCGTTTCTGTATGACTGCTTGAAATCTTTTTTGAGCTTATCCTTGCTGATTACGGCAGCCTTGGGCTGAGGCTCCTCCTCAAAATGCCTGTTTCCGTAGTAGGCGTTGAGATACATCTGACGGATTTCCGAGATAAGCGGATAACGCGGATTTGCGCCGGTGCACTGGTCGTCAAACGCCTGCTCGCTCATTTCGTCAAGGCGGTCAAGGAAGTCCTTTTCGTCAATTCCGTAATCGCGGATAGTCTTTTTGATTCCGACCTTTTCCTTGAGGTCGTTGATCGCGGCAATGAGAAGCTCAACCTTTTCGCTGTCATTCCTGCCGCCGAGACCGAGCGCGTCCGCAACCTCCGCATAGCGGGAAAGCGTGTGCGGATGATCGTACTGGGAGAAAGTGCCCATCTTTGCCGGCGCTTCGCTTGAATTGAAGCGGATAACCTCCTCAAGCATGAGGGCGTTTGCAACGCCGTGGGGCAGGTGGTGGAAGGCGCCGAGCTTGTGCGCCATTGAGTGGCAGACTCCGAGGAAAGCGTTTGCAAAAGCCATGCCGGCCATTGTTGCGGCGTTGGCCATTTTTTCGCGCGCAAGGACGTCCGTCTGTCCGTTTTCATAGGCTCTTGGAAGATATTCAAAAATTGTCTGAAGCGATTTGAGCGCAAGAGAGTCGGTGTAATCGGTGGCAAGCATTGAAGCATAGGCTTCAAGGTCGTGCGAAACAGCGTCGATACCGGAGGCGGCGGTGAGTCCCTTGGGTGCGCTCATGTGAAGATCCGGGTCAACGATAGCCATGTTCGGAAGAAGCTCATAGTCGGCCAGCGGATATTTTACGCCGCTTGCTTCGTCGGTGATAACAGCGAACGGAGTGACCTCCGAGCCGGTGCCTGCCGAGGTGGGAACGGCAACAAAGTATGCCTTTTCGCCCATCTTCGGGAAGGTGTAAACACGCTTTCTGATATCAATGAAGCGCATTGCCATATCCATGAAGTCCGCTTCGGGGTGTTCATAAAGCACCCACATGATTTTTGCTGCGTCCATTGCGGAGCCGCCGCCGAGGGCGATGATGCAGTCGGGTCGGAAAGCGTTCATCTGCGCCGCGCCCTCCTTTGCCGAAGCAAGGGTCGGGTCGGGCTTAACGTCAAAGAATGTTGTGTGAGCAATGCCCATTTCGTCAAGAATGTCGGTGATAAGCTTTGAATAACCGTTTTGGAAAAGGAAGCTGTCGGTAACAACAAAAGCTCTTTTCTTGCCCATGACCTCCTTAAGCTCGCGCAAGGCAACGGGCAGGCAGCCTTTTTTGATATAAACCTTTTCCGGTGCTCTGAACCACAGCATATTCTGTCTCCTTTCGGCAACGGTTTTGATATTGAGAAGATGCTTTACTCCGACGTTTTCGCTGACGGAGTTTCCGCCCCAGGAGCCGCAGCCGAGGGTGAGCGAGGGAGCAAGCTTAAAGTTGTAAAGGTC
>JAEDEQ010000083.1 GCA_016293225.1 Clostridiaceae bacterium | reverse complement strand
GTCTGTACCCTTTGAATTTATCATCTCGGCAAGCTGTCTGAAGTTGTCGCGCCTTGCTTTCTTTGAGCCGGCATCGCCGTATGCGTCGGCGTGAATGTCATAAAAATCAACCAGCACGCCGTCTCCAAGGTCAATGACGCAGTAAAGAATACCCTTGAACGTCATCTCGTCTGCGCCGTCATCAATAACGCCGTACAGCTTGTTCCAGGTAACTCTCTCCTCGTTATAAACGGGGAACTTTGAATATACGTTCATTCCGTCGCCGCCGGGGATTCCGCCGGTGTGGTTTGTTGTTTTGCCGAAAGAGGAAAGCTCCTTTACGAGTGTTGAATGATAGCCGAAGTCCTCCTGAACGGCAACAATGTCATAGCTGCGGCTGTTGATGATTTTTCCGATATTCTTCTGGTTTGCCTTAACATCCTTTTCACCCTTGCCGATAAAGGCTTTGAAATCGGGAAGACCTGCAACGTTATAGTCAAGCAGGGAAAGAGTCTTTTTTTCCTGAGCAAACGCCGGAACGGAAAATGCGGAAAGCAAAAGAACAAGCGAGAGCAAAAGCACAACGAGCTTTCTTGTTTTTTTCATAATGTAATCTCTCCTTCATAAAATTTACGGCAGTGTCCGCCGCTTTAAAAGCAGAATTCTGCGTAATAAAAGCAAATGAGACAGGCTTTTAAAAAGTCTGTCTCTGTTCTCGTATTTCTCTTTTTAAAAGCATTCTCCGTAAGCAATGCGTTAAATTATCGCTGAATTCTGTTTATAATTATAATCAGATAAAGCTTTAAAATCAATATCATAAATAACCAACAATTTTTGCCCCTTTTTGGTGAAGATTGCTCTTGAAAAAGAGAAAAACTGACGTCTTGCACAACCGGATTTTCTTCTTTTCGTCAGTTTAACCAAAGGGAAGTTAAACTTTTCGAAAACAGCAACCGTAAAAAGCAGCCGTAAACAAAATGTAAAAAACTGTGGACAAATTCAAATACTGTATGCTATAATAAAAACAGCGTGCCGACGACGGTCATTCCGCCGCCGACTGATTTTTCAAAAACGAAAGGTTGTTACAAAAAATGGGCGTTAAAGAATTGATTGTCAACGCGGGCAGCTCCTCTCTCAAATATACCGTTTTCCTTATGCCGGAGGAAAAGGTTCTTGCCAACGGTATTTTTGAGCAGCTTACCACTCCGCTCCCGACTTTTACCCACAAGCTCCCCAACGGGGACGGCAAGCTCGTCAAGGTCATTGATAAGCTTGCTCTTGAGCCCGGCGCAACTCATGCCGACGCTATCAACAAACTCATTGAGACCCTCACCGGAAAGGAATACGGTGTTCTTGAGTCGATGGACGAAATTGCGGCGGTTGGCCACAGAGTCCTCCACGGCGGCGAAAAGTTCAGCGGCAGCGTTCTTGTTGATGAAAAGGTCAAGGACGCTATCAGGGAGTGCATTCCTCTCGGCCCGCTCCACAACCCGGCGAACCTTATGGGCATTGAGGTCTGCGAAAAGATTATGAAAGGCATTCCGCAGGTTGCTGTATTCGACACCGCTTTCCACCAGACCATTCCCGAGGAAGCGTATATGTATGCTCTTCCTTATAAATATTACAAAGAATACGGCATCCGCCGCTACGGCTTCCACGGCACCAGCCACAGATACATCGCACTGAGAACGGCCGACTTCCTTAACAAGAAGTATCCCGGAAAGTACGATGAAAAAACGCTCAGGATTGTCACCTGCCACCTTGGCAACGGTTCTTCAATCTCCGCAATCAAGGGCGGCAAGTGCTTTGACACCACCATGGGTCTTACTCCGCTTGAGGGCATCATGATGGGTACCCGTTCCGGTTCAATCGACCCGGCAATCATTCCGTTCATCATGGAAAAGGAGGGTCTTTCCGGCAAGGATATCGACGTTCTGCTCAACAAAAAGTCCGGCATGCTCGGACTTACCTCCGACGATGAGAACAACGAAGCCACCAGCGACAACAGAACAATTGAAAACAGAGCGAAAAACGGCGACAAACGCGCCATGCTTGTTGAGTCAATGTTCTGCCACCAGCTTACAAAGTACATTGGCGGCTTTGCCGCGGCAATGGGCGGCGTTGACGCGGTCGTCTTTACAGGCGGCATCGGCGAAAACAATCCGCATTACCGCACGAGAGTTGCCGAAAAGCTTGCTTTCCTCGGCACAAAGATTGACGAGGAGGCGAACCACGTCAGAGGCGAGGAGATTGAAATCTCCACCGAGGATTCGGCGCTCAAGCTCCTTGTGCTTCCGACCGATGAGGAGCTCATGATTGCAAAGGATACTTACGATATAGCCGTTAAATAATTACATAAAGCACTGAATAAGCCGGGCCAAAAAGCCCGGCTTTTCTGATATCCAACATCTAATATCTAATATCTAAAATCTAAATTCAGAAGTTTCCGCCGTTCCAGCCCCAGTCGGAAAAACCGGCATACTTGACATAGATTCTGTCCGGCGCAAGGGAAAGCTCCTCGGAAAGAACGCCGCAAAGGACGGACGTCATTTTCTCCGACGCGGACGATGAAACTTTTCCGAGCAGATCGACCGAAACCATTGCGCAGTCGGTCTTGTTGTCGCCCTTAAAGTACATGTCCTGATTTCCGGAAATGTTCACCATGAGCCAGCTCTCGCTTTTACCCGGAAAGCACTCGATAGCCTTGCCGAAAGCCGCTTTAAGGCTCTGAGATTTTTCCGGAGAGATACTTACGGTTGTTTTGAGTTCGATATAAGGCATTGTTTTTTCCTCCTTAATTGCTTAGTTACACCTGATTATCTGATAATATGTGCCGCGGAAAGAATTTCATTCCTCCGGTTTATATACCATGTAATAATTATGTATTTTTTCGCTTTTGAAGAACTTGTACTCAACCGTTCTGAAGCCGAGCCGTTCATAAAGCGCAACGTTGTCCGGGTTCTGCGTTTCAAGGCCGAGCTTATAGCCGAGCGGAACAAGGTCATGTATTCCTTGCTTGATAAGCTTTGTGCCGATTCCTTTTCCCTTATGATCCTTATCCACAAAAACGGGCGAGATAAGCAGCGTGTTCTTTTCAAAAACCTTCTGGTCAAGATGGCTGAACACCTTGAGCGTTTTAACGAGCGAAATCCAGTATACGCACAGAAAGACCCAGTTCGGACACTTGAGGAAGTCAAGCATTGTGTAATCGTTATGAGCGTCTCTCCAGACGCAAAGGCCGCGCTTTTCCTCATCTTCATAGATAAAGTCCTCGCCGTTTGACGTTGCAAGGCGCTCAATCATAAAATGATAGAGAAATTTTTCGCGCAGCTTTTTGTTCTTTGTTGCGTAAACGTGGACGGGATCGTCAACATAGGTTTTTGCCGCCATGCGTGCGTAATATTCAAGCTCCTTGCGTGTAAGTTTTTTCTTTTCCATGTTTCATCTCCGGTAAAATTAAAATAAAGGGGGACTGTGCTCAGGCAGCCCCCTTTTGGCAACCGCTGAATTCTCAGTGGTTATTTTTGTGTATCGTCACATTCTCACAATGAAAACAACAAGCGCCGCAGCGGCAAGGAGAAACGTAACGCAGTATTTTTCAAGGTATGCGCCGACAAAGCAGCCAAGAAAGCCCGGAGAATAGAAAATCTTCTGGGCAATGTTTCCGTGCTTATATACCTTTTCTTTCATATTGAGAGCGTCCTCAACGGTGGGATAGCTGTTAACATAAAGCGAAAAGGCAAACCAATAGGCAACGATATAAACTATTCTTGACACCGTGCCGCTCATTTCAAAAGCGAACAGGCCGAGCATGGGGCCGATGCAAAGCAGGAAAGCGAGAATACCGTTAAAAAACGCGGGAACAAAGCTTATTGCAAACGCGCCGCCGGCTTTCGGCATAAGCTCATGCTCGATATGGCTGCACATTTCATCAAAGCGGAAAGTTCTGTTGTCCTCAACGGGAACGCCGCAAATTTTGCAGATCAGATGCTCCCACATTGCTCTGACGGCAGCGCCGGGAAAGGTGAGGAATCTTGTAATTGCATAAATCGCCGACATCAGATGTCACCTCCCTTATCGGTAAGAACCTGTTCAAGGGTCATTTTTCCGTTTTTATACTTCACGATGGTGCTTCCGATTGAAGAACCGGAGCTTTTGAAGAGATCTACCATCTTTTCGTAGCCTTCGTTATCCTTGACATAAAGCGAGCAAAGGGCATACAGGTTGCAGGCGGAAACGGTGTAGTTGCCGTTGCCGACAAATTCCTCAATGGCTTTCATTGCGCTTTCGCCGTCGCCCTTGAGCAGATAGCCTATGGCATAAATCTGCTGATAGCCCGGAGCGGCGGAAGACGGCCAGCTCTCCTTCGCGCGGTCGGCGATTGCAAGTATCTTATCTGCGTCAATCTTTTCGCCGAAGCGGTATGCATTGGCGTATACCATGTAGAGATCGGACTCCTGAATATTGAGGCTCATGCATTCCTCAAAGTAAAGTCCGGCGTTCTGAGCGTCGCCCATTTTAGCGTAGACATTGACAAAATTCGGAAGATAGATCCACTTGTTTTCGCCCTTGTCAAGCTCCTTGACCTTGAGAAGCTGCTCAATCTGCTTGCTTTCGTCAAGCTCCGCAAGGCTCATGAGAACAAATTTGTAATATTCAATGAAAACGGTGCTGTAGGGCGTACCCTCCTCGTCCTTGCCCTCCTTGAGCAGCTTGTCAAGCTCCGCGGCTTTTTTGTCATAGTCGAACTTTTTGTCCGAGTTGACAACATCGCCTATTGCGGAATTGACGGCCGATGAGGTTGCAAGGAACGAGGCGTAGGTCTCCGGAATTTTTGCAAACTTTTCGTTCTTCATAATCGACGGGTGAGTTTCGCCGTAGGTGGTGACGAGGTTCGCCGCGTCATTGTAATAGCCCATCGTTGAGAAGATGTCGATAAGATTCCTGACCGCTTTGAGGGAAACGTCGTCATCGGCAGTCTTGGACTGGATATATGAGCTGTAGGAACTTGCGGCGTCGATAAGGCGCTTTTCCGAATAAGCGGTCTGCGCCGTCATAAGACTTGTGTAATCATCTACGCTGCCCGCGCAGAAGTAAAGCGACACCCCGGCAACAACAAGCATTACAACGAACATTACAATGCCGCCGAAGTGAGCCGGGCTTGCCGTCATGAGTCTGCGGCACTCGGCGCAGTAGGGATAATCCTCGCCGTAGGAATCATCGCACTCGTTTTCGCCGCAGCACTCGCAAATGCGCTTTTCCTTTTTTTCGCCCTCCTCGTCCTCTGCGGTCTCCTCAATTTCATCAAGCTCCTGGATAAGCTCTCCGTTGTCGCTGATGACCTCGGCGCTTCTGACCGTTGCTGTCTCCTCCTTTTCCGAGTCAAGCTCGTTCTGGAGCAGGCTGCGGATGCCCTCAAGCTCTTTCACAAGATCGTCTTCAACCTGAGTCGGGCTTTTTGCCCCCTCGGCGGGCTGTGCTGCGGAACCGGCAGCTTCGTTTTCGGGACTTTGAAGATCTTTGTTTTCAAAATCGTCCAAAAAAATTCCTCCTTAACATAAACCTGAACGCCGAAAAGAGGGCCTGTCAATTAAGACGCAGAAAGCGTTTCCTCGCCCCGAAGCTGAACACAGGCGCAGCGAATGGGCGAAAGAATGTAATATGACAGTCCCGCTCCTTTCGGATATACGTTGTCATTTTAACACCGATAGCTTAATTTTGCAATAAATTTCATATGATTTGATGAAATAAATGAAAATTTTGCCTTGCGCATAACAGAGCCGAAAAAAGGGAGCGCTTTTGCCGGTTACCGGAAAAATGAAGCGCTCCGTGCTTTTTATTTGTTCAGCAGTTTTTCAACCTTGGTGCTTATCATGTCAAGGGCAACAAGATTGTTTCCGCCGCCGACAACGATGATATCGGCAAACTTTTTGCTCGGCTCAACGTATTTTTCGTGCATCGGCTTCACTGTTGCCCGGTACTGGGCGCAGACCGACTCAACGTTTCTTTTCCTTTCGCCGCAGTCACGCAGAATCCGCCTTATAAGCCGTTCGTCCGCGTCGGTGTCAACAAAAATTTTAATATCCATCAGGTCGCGCAGCCTTTTGTTCTGGAAAACAAGTATTCCCTCAACAATTATCACGTCCGCCGGCTCAACGGTCACCGTTTTGTCCGTCCGGTTGTGGATGGCATAGTCATAAACGGGGCAGCGGACAGCCTTTCCGCTTTTTAGCGTTTTAAGGTCTTCAACCATGACGTCCGTGTCAAAGGCGTCCGGGGAGTCGTAGTTGATTTTCTTGCGCTCCTCAAGGGTAAGCGAGTCGTTACGTTTGTAGTAATTGTCATGATAGACAATGCTGACTTTTTCGGAAAACTGCTTTTTAAGCTGGCGCGTCAGGGTGGTTTTTCCGCTGCCCGTGCCGCCTGCAATTCCGATTATTACCGAAGCCATTTTATGTCCTCCTTTTAGCCGTCCTTTTTTCAGCGAGGCAATATATTTATATAATAATACGGATTTTGCAAAGCAAAGTAAACAAATTTGTGAAAATTTTATAAACAATCCTATGCAATATTTCAAAATTATAAATATAATTCAAAAAGACAAAGGTATAATAATTTTGACTATAAAACCGAAAGGACGATATTATTATGAAAAAAGCCATTGCAGTCATGCTTTCGATTCTTTGCATCCTGTCGTGCTTCACCTGCGCGGTCTGTGCGCTCGAGGATCCCGGACTTCTCGGTATGCTTGAACCGGAGGAGCCGCTGCTGTTTGCCCTCGTATATAAAAACCAGACCTTCAGCGACGTCAGCATGATGTATCAGCCGAACCCGGGGCTTTCCCTTGAGGGACCCGGCTATGTCACCGTTACAAAGGATAAGCCCCTTGCCGTTGACCATGACTTTGTCTGCTGGAAGGACGAAAACGGCAAATATTACTATGCCGGCGATAAGTACTATGTTGACGGTGAGTGTACGCTCTATGCCGTTTGGGAGGAAAAGAAGGATAATTACATCAGACCCGTGCGCGTTTTCATCTGCGCAATGCTCACAATGAAGAAATTGTTTGATAAAGCTTTCGGCATTTTTAAGGATTACAGAGAGTTCACCGAGGACCGCGTTGAGGGAATGAGGAGAGCCACCACGGCGTTCAACACGGCTGTCAACGCCGCCAAGGCTGAGCAGAATATCACAATCCGTAAGGAGAGCGAGGGCAGACTTGCCTGCACTGTGTCCGAAATTGCCGTTCCCAATGAGGAAGTTGACGCTGTTCTGGACAGGTTTGAGTTTTCAAGGACGGAGACCTT
>JAEDEQ010000082.1 GCA_016293225.1 Clostridiaceae bacterium | reverse complement strand
ATTGTTGCAGATAACAAAGCGCATCTTCTCAGAGGGGTATACGATTTTCTTGAGCAGTTTGGCGGTATTAAATGTTATACATCGAAAATGATAAAAACAACCTCTGATAAAATCACTTTCCCTAAAAAGAAGGGCGGTTATGTTCTTGATTATAACGAATATTTTGAAATGCGTGATACAGACTGGATGAGCTCGAAGGATGATGAATATTCCCGCTTCAGAGGCTTCAATACCGATGTATACAGATTTGAAATAAGCGGTCAGCAGGCGGACGAAACTGACGAACAGGCAAAACAAAGAATTGACAAGCAGACTGCATATTATGAATCTATGGGCGACAGAACGCAGTATATCTCGGGCTTCTGCCACACATTTACAGCCGATTTTCTTAATTCGACAAAGTACTATGATAAAGGTGAAAATCTTGAGTGCTATGCACTTGATTCAAAAGGAAACAGGAGACGTGACGAACTCTGCCTTTCAAATCCTAAAACTTTTGAGATTGTTAAGGACGAGGTTTTTGAAATTCTTGAAAACAAAAGGGAAACACACTCTGTTTCCGGAAAAAAATACAAACCCAATGCACCGCTGCAGATAATTTCACTCACGCAGTCGGATGACCTGACAGGCTGCAAATGTGATGAATGTGTTAAGTGTGCAAAGGAACACGGCGGCTACAGTGCGCCGAATTTGCTGTTTGTTAATAAAATTGCACAGGCTGTAAAGGATGCAGGCTATGACAATGTTGCAATTGACACCTTTGCATACAGATATACAAGAAGCGCTCCGACGGATATTGTACCGCTTGATAATGTAATTATCAGACTTTGCACAATTGAGTGCTGCGCCTCGCATTATATTGATGACGAAAAATGCCTTGCCAACAAGGCATTCATGAAGGATTTGGCGGACTGGAGCAAAATTTGCGGCAGAATTTATATATGGGACTACTGCACCGATTTTTCATATTTTGAGGCACTGTTTCCCAATCTTAATGCAATGGCTCATAACATCAGAATCTACTATGAGCATAATGTAAAGGGAATATATGAGGAGGGCAACTATACGCTTGACCCGAACAACCCTGACCCCGAATTTGCAGAGCTTCGCTCATACTTAATAAGCAAGGTTATGCAAAATCCCTACTGCGATTACGACGCTGTTATCAAAGAGTTCTGTGACGGATATTATGGCGAGGCAGGAGAGTATATTTATCAGTTTATTACAAAAGCGGACACATATGCGGCAAGAAAGCATATAAACATTTATATGAAGCCCTCCGCAGTTCTCAAGTGCTCGAAGGCGGAGTTAACTGAGCTTAACGACTTGTTTGAGCAGGCGAAGAATGCAGCAACAGGAGAAGCGCTTGAAAATGTCAAGAGCAGTGAGCTTTGCTGGAGATATTATAAAATGTACAAAAAGCTGTTTGAGTTCAGCAAGCGCCGGCAGTATGAAAATGAAACAGAGCGTCTGTATTTTGATTTAGCAAAACGAGGAATTACAAAATTACATGAAGTAGAAGATAACTATATTATTTCGGGCATTGCACAGTCGGCGATTGTTGAATTACGACTTTTATTTGACTTTGTTGTTGGTAACTTCGTTTACGGTCCGTAAAATTTACAAAAAATAACAGTATTAATTGCTGTTGACACTGACGGCTTTGATATAGTATAATTTAAAATAGTTTAATAGTTTTTCTAAAGTAAAACGTTCTGTTTTACGGAAAGGAAGTGTCATATGAAAAAGGTTTTGAAAAGCCTCTTCTTCACTGTCTTTGTTTTGGCGGCGCTTGCCTGTACGGTGTTTGTTTCCTCGGCTGCCGAGGACGGAAAATGGATTGGAGCGTGGTCAACCGCTCCAACTAAGATAGGTATAGCCGGCTATGAAAATATAACGGCGGCGGTTGAAAAGGTAACAACAAGAACCGTGCTTACCTGCACCGCAAGCGGTTCAAAAATCCGCGTCCGCTTTTCCAATATCCACGGCGAAAAGCCTGTTACGCTTTACAGCGCAACGGTTGCAAGGTCCGCAGGCGGTTCTACCATTGATGAGACCACGCTGCGTTACATAACCTTTAACAATGGCTCTCCGAACGTCACAATTCCCGCCGGAAAGTATGTCTATTCCGATGCGATAGACTTCAATGTTACCGCAATGGAGAATATTGCCGTCAGCCTTTATGTCAAAAAGCTTAACGAGATAACCACAATGGGTCTTTCCGGCGCGGAGTCGTATCTTGCGCTCGGCGAGGATCAGACGCGGTCAAGGAATCTGCTGCTTTCAAGCTCGTTTGATATTGACAATCAGTTCGTTGTCAGTATCCTCAAGCAGCTCGGCTTTAATATGGGCCTTCATATGGCATACAGCTTTGTCAAAGTAACGCCCTGCATTGAAGCTGTTGACGTCCTTTCGGACGAAGCGGGCTATTCCGTTGCCGTTATCGGCGACTCGACTGTTTCCAACGAGTTCCCGAAGTACCTCGGCGAGGAAATTTTCAACACCGGAACGCGCGACGTCGGCGTGCTTGGAAAGGGCATCATCGGCAACCGTCTCGGCGGCGACGGCCTCGGCTACGGCTCATTAATCTTCGGCCATTCAATGCTGGACAGGCTTGACGCGGACGTGCTTTCGCAGTCAGGCGTAAAATATGCGATAATCAAGATTGGCGCAAACGACATTATGCACCCGGTCTGCAAAGATATTCAGGAGCTGTATCCCGGCATCAAGCAGCCCACGGCTCAGGAGCTCATCGCCTGCTTTAAGGAGGCCTTTGAAAAGCTTCATAAGGCCGGAATAAAGGTCATTGTCATCGGTATTACCCAATGGAAGGGCAATGACCGCGACTATCTCGGAACGGGCGCAAAATATGTCCGCACCGAGGCAGAGTTCAAGCATGACTGGCAGATAGCCCTTGACGTTAACGAGTGGCTTGCAACGACAGCCGCGGCGCAGAAGCTTCACGACGGCTATGTCAACTTCAACGATATTTCCGCAAACCCGAACGATCCGGACGCATTTCTGCCCGAATACACCATTGACGGCGCACATCCGTCCGATAAGCTTCAGAGAGTGTGGGCGCAGAACTTCCCGTTGAGTCTTATAGGCGTAACAAAGCGCGTCGGCAACGTAAGACTCGATAAGCCAAGCCTCGCGCTTCAGATATCAAACAGCGCAAAGCTTAATTACACCATTCTTCCCGAGGACGCAGTGAATCAGAATGTTTCGTGGTCTTCCTCAAATCCGGCTGTTGCAACGGTCGATCAGTTCGGCTTTGTCACCGCAGTCGGCGGCGGCAGGTGTGAGATTATCTGCAAAAGCGAGGACGGCGGCTACATCGCAAGATGCCCCGTCACCGTTACCGTTCCCGTATCCTCGGTTGAGGTCACGCCCAAAACGGCAGAGATTTACACAACAAGAACAGTAAAGCTTTCCTATGAGGTTTTCCCTGCGAGCGCTTCAAACAAAATGGTACGCTGGTATTCCGGCAATGAGCGCGTTGCCACCGTTGACGAAAACGGCGTAGTTACGGGCGTAGGCTCGGGTACTGCTTCAATCATCTGCGAAACCGTTGACGGAAAGTTCACCTCAAGGTGCGAGGTTAAGGTGCTTCAGAAAATCGAAGTCAGCAAGATTGAGCTTTCCAAGTATAAGACCACAATAAGACTCGGAAAGTCCGACCTTATTTCCGCCTCTGTTATTCCGGCGGACGCAACCTTCAGAGACGTTGTCTATAAATCCTCAAACACCAAGATTGCAACCGTTGACGAATACGGCAACGTCAATGCAATTGCTCCCGGAACGGCAACCATTACCGTTACCGCAAAGGACAACAGCTTTGCAACCGCAAGGTGTACCGTTAATGTTGTTGTGGACGTAACCTCAATCAGACTCAACCGTTCAACGGCACTGATCTATGCCGGAAAGTCGCTCACTCTTGTTCCGACGGTTTATCCGCTGAACGCAACGAATAAAAAGGTCATCTGGATCTCGGATAACGATAACATCGCTTCGGTCGATAAAAACGGAACCGTACTCGGCAAGAGGGCGGGCACAACCACCATCACCTGCATAAGCGAGGACGGCGGCTTTGTTGCCACCTGCATCGTCACCGTGAAAAAGATTGTTAAATCAACCTCCGTTTCGCTCAACCGTTTAAGCTGCACGGTATATGTCGGCAGAACAAAGGCACTCGTTGCCACCGTTGAGCCGGAGGACACCACGGATAAGTCGCTGATCTGGCGCTCAAGCAACAAAAAGGTTGCAACGGTCGATTCAAAGGGCGTTGTAAAAGCCGTCGGCAAGGGTACTGCAACAATTACCTGCACAACGCGCGATACCGGCAAAAAAGCCGTATGTGAAATCACCGTTAAAAATGTTAAGGTTCAGTCTATCAAATTGAGCAAGCAGTCGGCCGCACTCACCGTTAAGCAGAGTCTGCAGCTTTCATGCCTGTTCACGCCGGCCGATACCACAATAAAAACCGTAACATGGACTTCATCAAACCCCAAGGTTGCAAAGGTTGACTCAAAGGGCAAGGTTACCGCAGTTGCCCCGGGCAAGGCAACCATAACCTGCAAAACACAGTACAGGAACAAGACCGCAACCTGCGTTGTCACCGTTTCGCTCCAGAAGATAAAGAAGGTTTCGTTCAAGACCGCCAATGTTGAAATGGCGCTCGGAACAAAGCAGACCCTCAGTCCGGTCATTTCGCCCAAGGGCGCAACGGGAGGAAAGCTCAGGTGGAAATCAAGCGATCCGTCTGTTGTAAAGGTCAACTCCAAGGGCAGGCTGACCGCAGTCAAAGCAGGCAAGGCTATCATTACCTGCACGCCTGCCGATGGCGGAAACGCCAAGGAGGCCCAGATTGTTGTAACTGTGGTCAAGCGTTCCGTGCTCGGCGTAAAGCTTAACAAAATTTACCTTGCGCTCGAGCCCAAGGATACCGCCAGACTCAAGGCCACCGTTGTTCCGCAGGACGCAACGAACAAAAAGGTCAAGTGGAGCTCATCGAACAGCAAGATTGCAAAGGTCAATTCCAAGGGTGTTGTAACTGCCGTAGGAAAAGGCTATTGTGAAATCCGCGTTGTGACAAACGACGGAAATTACATTGCAATTTGCGCGGTAAAGGTTAAGTAAAGAGTTTAAAGCGGCCGCTCGTTCTCCGGATTTGGCAGAACGGGCGGCTGTCGGATATGCAGAACGCGGAACACGGAATTTCTGTATAATCAAAATAAAAATTTTCCTTTACAAACGTGAACTTTTGTTGTATAATACCAAAAGGCGAGCGGATACATAAACAAAATATGTTCGCCCACTCAACAAACGGAGGTTAATGTTATGTTAAAAAAGATTACGGCCATTGTGCTTGCGCTTGCTGTTGTTGTTTGCTGCTTTGCGGCCTGCGCTTTCACTCCGGAAAAGAAGATCCTCGGTTCATGGAAGGACTCAACCGGAGTTGTTGCTCTTGAATTCAAGGAGGGCGGCGTTTGCAAAATCAGCGGTAATGCTTCCGCAATCTCTTCCGCTCTTTCTGCAATCAGCGTTGACACCGAGGGAACCTACACCGTTATGAAGGACGAAGCAACCAAGGAGTATCACCTTACTCTCAACTTCACTTTCCTCATCGCAATCAAGCTTGAATATGTAATTACCGATATTTCAAGCGATGTTCTTACCCTTAAGTCTGTTGACAGCGGAAAGACCTTCTCGTTCGTTTCCTATAAGCCCGAAGCGCCCTCAAGCAGCAGCGCACCGGCTTCGGCCGACGCTTCTTCAAGCAGCGTTGCGGCATAAATAAAAGCATCTTTTTTCGGACCGGGTCGTTTTCGGCTCGGTCCGTTTTTCAAATTATTTCCGACAGGAGGAAAAACAATGAAGATGACAAAAAGCACAAAGATCATCATTGCCGTGATTGCGGCAACCCTGGTCGTTTGCATTGCGGTCATAGCAGGCGTAAGCATTGCAAAAAGTCGCAGGCAGCCCGAAGCAACCACGGCTTCAAATGCATCGGCGCCCTCTTCCGTCAGCGAAAGCACCACCGCCGCGCCCACCTTGCAGGAGCTTCTTGTCGGCAAATGGATGGACAGCGCGCAGATGAGTGGCTATGAATTTTTTTCGGACGGCACTGTTACCGTAACTTATGTTAACCTCACCGTTCCGGTCATTGACCTGCCCATCAACGGCACGGCGAACGGCACATATACCGTCACGGGTAACACTTTGAACGTGAAGTTTTCAATCTATGCCAAAACAATCAGCAAAAACTTTGAGGCGTCCGTTGTTCCGCAAAGCGAGCTGACGCTTAAAAATATTGAGGACGGCGAGGTTTCAACCTATGCTTATGTTAAAAAGCAGGAAAGCACCTCTGCTTCAACAACAACGCCGCCTGCGCAGGTTGTTAACGGCAGCGAAATTGTCGGAGTCTGGGCTAACGGTGACAGCAGCATAAAATACGGCTTCAATAACGATTCCACCGTTGATATCAGCTTCAGCAAGGGAAAAATGTCCTCTGTTTCGTCCGGGGAGCTTAACGGAAGCTATAAGGGCATCTATATGACAAACGGCAACAAGCTTACCGTTCAGTTCATGATGAACGAAAGCAAGGTTACTCAGGAGTTGACATACTCTGTTTCCGGCAACACAATGAGCCTTACTGAAAGCAGCGGCGAAACAACGCTGCTCGTCCGCGGCGGTTCGGGCTACAATTCGTCAAACGCAGCGTCCGATCTCATCGGCAAATGGACGGACGGCGCAAACATGAGCGGCTTCAATTTCAAGCAGGGCGGCTCGGTGGATGTAACCTATGTCAACTTCACAATCCCCGTAATTAATATGCCGATAAACGGAACCTACGGCGGAACCTACTCCGTCTCCGGAGGCAGAGTGACCGTTAATTTTTCAATCTACGGAAAAGCAATTATTAATTCCTATGAATTTGCCGTTGCCGGCGATACGCTGACGCTCAAAAATGTTGAGGACGGCGAGATTACTACCTACAGGAGGGCCGGCTGATGGAGGAAAAGGAAAAGGTCTATGCCGCTCTTGATTCCCTCGGCATAGAATATAAGGTCATTAACCACCCGGAGGTACACACCATTGAGGAAATGGACGCACTCGGAGTTTTTACCGACGGCGAGGTCTGTAAAAATCTCTTTTTGCGCAATGCCAACGGAAAAACGCATTACGTTGTTTCAATGCTAAAAGATAAGCATCCGGACATTCAGAATGTTATCCGTGCTCAGCTCGGCTGCTCAAGGCTCTCGTTCGGCTCGGACGAAAGACTGATGAAGCATCTCGGCTTAAAGCCCGGAGCAGTTTCTCCGTTC
>JAEDEQ010000081.1 GCA_016293225.1 Clostridiaceae bacterium | reverse complement strand
CTTTGACATTGCAAAGCCGAGGCGGTTTTTGACGGGACTCCTTCCGCTTTTTACGGTTTATGAAGTAACGGTTCTGCTTCTCGTTCTGCGCGAGCTTGTGCATATCGGATAGTTTATGAAAGGGGGGAAAGAAAAATGAAAAAGCTTTTTAAAAAGCTGAGCAGCCTTTCGCTTTCAGAGCTTTATACCGAGCTTAGATGGATTTGGCAATATATCAAAAAGTATAAAAACAGCGTTGCGCTTTATGTTGTGATTGGCTTTTTTTCAAGCGCGCTCGCTCTTGTTCCCTCCGTGCTTTCAAAAAGACTCATAAACGCCGTTACGGCGCATGACGGCGCGGCGGTTGTTCCGGCAGCCGTCTGGCTTGCAGTGTTCGGTGTGCTGAATATTATTCTTACCGCTGTAATGAGCCGCATTTCCGTCCGTTCAAACACAATGGTAACGAGGGATATACGGGACTGCGTTTTTTCAAATGTTCTTTCGGCAAAGTGGCAGGAAACAGCCGCTTTCCGTTCGGGAGATATCCTCAACAGAATCAATAACGATGTTACAACCGTTTCCTCTGCGGTGCTGACGTGGATACCTACTTTTGTTACAAAATTTTTTCAGTTCTGCTGCGCATTTTTCCTGATTCTCAGTCATGACAGGACAATGGCTCTGCTTGCGCTTGCCGGCTCTCCGGTCACCGTAATTATTTCATCATTCTTCCTTTCAAAAATGCGTGAAAACTCAAAAAATGTTCGCAAGGCTTCAAGCGACCTTGTTGCGTTCCTTGGCGAAAGCCTTTCGGACATTCAGAATGTTAAGGCGTTTGATCTGACAGGCTTTTTCAGACTCAGGTTTGAAAGTATTCAGAAGCTTCTCATAAACGCCACGTTCAAGCAAAACCGCTTTTCCGTCCTTTCCGGCGCAGTTGTGTCGTTCCTCGGTCTTGTTGTGTCATATGCCTGCCTTGGCTGGAGCGTATACAGACTTTGGAGCGGAAAAATAGATTTCGGAACGATGACAATGTTTCTGCAGCTTGCCGGGGTGCTTTCGTCGGCGTTCGGCTCGCTTGTTTCGCTTGTTCCGGGCGCTGTTGCGTCAACGGTTTCCGCGCGCAGACTCATTGAGCTTTCAAACCTTACGCCTGAACAGGAGGAAAACAGCGAAAAGGAAAAAGCTTTCATTGAGCAAAACAAAAATTGCGGACTTACAGTTTCGCTTAAAAACGTAAAGTTTGGATACAGCAAAAACAAGCCTGTTTTTGAAAACTCGGATTTCATTGCCCGGCCGGGGGAAATTGTTGCCCTGCGCGGAGAATCCGGCGCCGGAAAAACAACGGTGCTGCGGCTTCTCCTTGCCCTTGTTGAGGGCGAGGGAGAGCTGTTTCTTGAAAGCGGCGGCGAAAAAATGCCGATATCGCCGAGGACGCGTTCTGCCTTTTCTCTTGTTCCGCAGGGACACTCGCTCTTTGCCGGAACAATTGCAGAAAACCTCAGAATGGCAAAGCCGGACGCAACGGACGATGAAATTGAGGCGGCGCTTAAAACCGCCTGCGCCTATGATTTTGTCATGAAAACTCATGACGGAATCAATTCCGCTGTCGGTGAAAACACAGTCGGCCTTTCCGAAGGTCAGGCGCAGCGAATTGCGATTGCAAGGGCGGTTCTGAAGGGCAGCCCCGTTCTGCTTCTGGACGAGGCCACTTCCGCTGTTGACCCGAAGACGGAAAAGGAGCTTATAAACAACCTTAACTCTCTCAAGGAAAAACGCACGGTGATAATTACCTCTCACCGCGAAAGCCTGCTTTCCTGCTGCGACAGGGTGTATAACGTTGAGGACGGTCTGATAAAAAGCTGAACGGTGTATTTTTGTCAAAGCATACAAAAATTGTGCTTGAATTGCCTAAAACCGCAAGGTCTTGTCGATTGACTAAGCGGCTGATATTTGATACAATATTTGATACATTTAAAAGGTAAAAGGAGGCGGCAAAGTGGTTGATATTCATTCTCACATTTCTCCGCACCTTGACGACGGAGCGGACGGAGTTGAAGAAGCTCTGCTCATGCTCAATAATGCCTTTGAAAGCGGAACAAAGCACATCGTTCTCACGCCTCATTATCTCAATAAAGCTCAGTGCCGCTTTGACGTGCAGAAAAGCGACATAATTTCTGCCTTTGAAATGCTCCTTGAAAAAAAGAACGAGGCAAAAATTCCCATTGAAATTTATATCGGAGCCGAGCATTTCGGCGTGACCGATATCGGACGCATCGCGAGCGAAAATATGCTTGTTCCTATCAACAACTCTCGCTATGTTCTTGTTGAATTTGATTTTACCGATGATATTCACCGCGTCGGTTTTGTAACTTCAGTCATCAGTCAGGCCGGGTTTGTTCCTATAATTGCCCACCCGGAAAGGTACTTCTTTTTGCAGGATGATCCCTCAAGTGCTTTTTCACTGCTTGAAAAGGGCTGCCTTTTTCAGGTGAACAAGGGAAGTCCGCTCGGAAAATACGGAATGCAGAGCATGGAGCTTTCGCTCTGGCTGCTGGATAATCACCTTGCTCATTTTGTTGCAAGCGACTGCCACTCGCCTTATCAGCGCACGCCGCAGATGCGCGACGCGCACGAAATGCTGACCTATCGGCTCGGCTCTTCGTATGTCAACAGAATATTCACCGAAAACGGAATGAAGGTTTTGAAAAACGAACCGGTTTCTTTCGGCAGCTTTTGAAATGTTTCTTGGGAGGAATGTGAATGCGCTTTTTGCGTTTTATTGTGCCGGCAGTTTTTGTACTTGTCTGCACAGCCGCCTTGTTTTTTAATCTGAAAGTCAAGCCGGACGCTTCCGCGCCGTTGTTGACCTGCAGTGTGAGCGAGATTGAAGCTCCTTGCTCAGTTGCGGAAGCTGAGCTTCTGAAGTATGTTTCGGCAAGCGATGAAAAGGACGGCAACCTTTCGTCAGAGGTATTCGTGGAGAGTATTTCTCAGTTTATAGAAGAGGGTGTTTCCGTTGTAAATTTCTGCGTTTCGGATTCGGACGGAAATATTGCAAAAAAGAGCGTCCGCCTTGTATACACCGACTATGAAAAACCGCAGTTTGTTTTGCATGACGACCTTGTTTTTGCAAAAGGCGGCACTATGAACCTTAGCAACGTCGCTTCCGTTACCGATAAATTTGACGGAGATATGACGGACAGACTTTATACCATTGTTCCTGACGGCGAAGATAATGATTCTCCTGTCAATATTCTTTTCAAGGTGACCGGCAGCAAGGGCTTTACCTATCAGTGGAACTTCAAAACGGTAAGGCTTGACGACGAAAAGCTGGGCTCGCCTATATATAAGATTAAGCTTAAAAACAACTGCATTTTTGTTGCGCGGAACAGCGGAAAAATCGACTGCAACGCCCTTGTTGAAGGCGTTTATGAAAACGGACGTCTTATTCGCGGCGCGCAGCTTGTTGTTGACGATTCGCAGGTGGATACAAGCCGCAGCGGAACATATGACGTCTGGTTCCGTTTTTACACGGGTAAGGGAAAGGACCGTGTGCTTGCCTCAACCGAAAGGCTTATTGTTGTGTGTGAGGGAGGCGGAAAATGAAAAACTCGGGTTTTCCAAAGCTTAATTTGTATGTTCTTTTCAAGGACCTTTTTTATAACTTTTTTGTGATACTGCTTGCTTTTCTGACAGGCTTTATCGCTGTCAGGACGTATTTCAATTTTGTCTATGTTCCGAAATACAGAAGCACAATGACCGTTTCGGTCAATGTTACAGACTTAAATGTTTCGCAGAATATTTCAAAGACCATTGAGATTGCCGGAATTTTTCAAAACGTTTTTCAAAGCGACGTTATGAAAAAGATTATCAGGGAAAACGTTGAAGATTTTGAAGTTGCGTCGGTTTCGGCAACGGTGGTTGAGCAGACGAACCTCCTCACTCTCAGCGCCGAGGGTGCAAACGCCATTGACGCTTACAAGACGCTTAAGGCTGTTTATGACAATTACACAAAAGTTTTTGCGGACAATATTTTTGACGATGTCTATATAAACGCAGTGACTTATCCGTTCGTTCCCGCTGCTCCGTATAATCCGGTGAGCTCCGGAAAATACGCTTTAATTGCAGGCGTGGCTCTTGCTTTCCTGTGCACTGTTCTCATCTGCCTTTTTTCCGCTTTGCGCGACACTGTTAAGCAGCAAAGCGATATTGAAAAGAAGATTGACGCGCCGTTTTTCGGCGAGGTCTGCCATCAGCACGTTACCCGTGATATGCGAAAAAGGGCAGAAAAGGAAAAACGGCAGGTCAGCATCAGTATTCTCAATCCAATGGTGGGCTATTCCTTTTGCGAAAGTGTAAACCGCATTGCAACCAAGGTTGAGTATCTCAAAAATTCGCGCAGCGCAAAAACTTTCATTTTCAGCAGTGTTGACGAGCACGAGGGCAAAACGACCGTTTCGGTCAATATTGCGCTTAACCTTGCCTTAAAGGGTCATAAAACTCTCCTCATTGACGCCGACCTTAGAAGACCTTCGGTTTTCAGATTCTTTTCCTCGGAAATGTTTGGCTCATACAGCGAGCTCGGCGATTACCTTTTGGGAAAGAACGAAATTTCGGATATAATTAAGCACGACTCAAAAAGCTCGCTTGACATTATCGGCGGAAAGAACAGCTATCAGTTTGCTTTTGAGCTTTTAAGCTCGGAACGCTTTAAGGATATGCTCAGGGAGCTTTATGCTGAATACGACTATATCATCATTGACACTCCGCCGACATCTCTGACCGCCGACGCGGAGAACATTGCCGACAGTGTTGACGTAACGCTCATTGTTGTCCGTCAGGATAATACACCGGTAAGTCAGATCAACGATACCGCAGATATACTTTCAAATCTTGACTCGTATTTTGCCGGCTGTATTCTTAACGATTACCGTGACATCTATTCTTCGGTTCACAAGGGCAAAACGAGAGAAACATCAGGAGCTTATTCGTCTTATTACTATAGATGACGAGAATCGAATCCGCAAGGGTCAATTCTTGCAGCTGAAAAATATGTTGATGCCGCCGGGCGAATCAAATTGCGCAGAATGGCGTTGGTTCGGACGGCTGCATACAAGCGAGGTGAAGAAGAAATGGCAGAAAACCCGGTGAACGAAGACCGCGAGGAAGAGAACGGGCTTTATTTCGGCGACATAATAAAGCTTGACGTTATTCTTGTCGATTTCTGGAAGGGCTTCAAAAAATTCTGGTGGCTTGCGGCTTTGATAATTGCCGCTCTTTCGTGCTTTGCTTTTTATAACTGCAAGAAAAGCTATGTGCCTAAGTATATTTCACAGGCGTCGTTTTCAATTTCAACCGTCAATTCAAGTCAGGGTTCTGTCGGTGCGGGTTCTTTTTCCTCATATTATAATTCCGTCCTTGCCGAGCAGCTTTCAAAAACCTTCAGCTACATCATCAACAGTCAGACGATGAAACAGATACTCATGAACAAGCTCGGTGTGAACGGACTCAACGGAAGCATCACCGCAAAGAACGATGTTGCAAGCACGCCGCTTTTCACAATCTCGGTGACGAGTACTTCGCCGCGCGACGCATATGACATTCTCTGCGCCGTTATTGAGAATTATCCGCGCCTTGCACAGTATGTTCTCGGCGAAACGCAGATGTCAGTTTATTCACCGGCGCAGCTTCCGCAGGCGCCATATAACAAATTTTCGTATAAAAGAGACGTTGCGGTTGCGGCGGCAGCCGGTATTCTCATCTCCTGCCTTATCTTTCTGGCGTACGCATTTTCAAGGAGTACCATTAAAAAGCGCGATGATATCAGGGAAAAGCTCAATCTGCGGTGCATCGGCGAGGTACCTTGGGTCGAGACCAAAAAGCGCAGCAGACGCGCTCCTTCGCTTGTGACCATATCTCCCAATAATGCTGATTTTTCAGAGGCGTTCAGATATCTGAAACGCCGCGTGCTGAAGTGTCTTGACGCGGACAACAAAAAGATTCTTGCCGTTACAAGCGCAGTTCCCGGCGAGGGAAAAACGACTGTTT
Organism: Clostridiaceae bacterium; assembly: GCA_016293225.1. GTDB lineage: Bacteria > Bacillota > Clostridia > Oscillospirales > Acutalibacteraceae > UBA6857. The sequence continues at coordinate 1,348 of JAEDEQ010000081.1, read as the reverse complement.
CCTATAATCTTGCCCTTGCGTTTGCACGCAGCGGAAAAAAGGTTGCGCTTGTTGATACCGACTTTGCAAGGCGGAGCATTCAGAAATATCTCGGCGCAACGCTTTTGAGCCGCGGCCTTTCGGATTACATTAACGGCGATTGCTCTCTCGGAGATATTGCCACCGGCACAAGCCTTGAAAATTTTAAGATATATTATGCCGGAACAAAGCCTGTGAAGAACATTCCCCGTGAAGCCCTGATACGCCTTTTTGACCATCTTCGTGAAAGATATGATTATGTTATACTCGACGCGGCGCCGTGCGGCGTTGTTTCAGACAGCGCCCGTATAATAGATATGGCGGACGAAACGCTTTTTGTCATAAAGCAGGACAGCGCCTCCGTCAGCAAAATACGCCGTTCGCTTCAATATGTCTATGACCTTAACGCAACTGTTGCAGGCGCCGTTTTTAACGCCGTCAGAACCGGTCTTGACGGTTACAGCGGCAGCGGCTATTATTCTTACGGATATTACGGCAAAAAATACGGCTATTACGGCAAAAAGTACGGTTACTACGGCAGAAAGTACGGTTATTACGGCAGGAAATACGGTTACTACGGCGGAAAGACCTACGGTTACGGCAAGTACGGTGACTATGGCTACGGCTATAACGGCTACGGCTATTCGGGCGGAAAGCGCGTTACCGAAAATGTTACGGATAAAAGGGAGGAGACGGCGGAAGATGAACAGTGATATTGTTGTTCCGCGCTTTGACTGGCTGCTCGGCGGCTCAAGAATCGGCGGAACATACAATAAGTATTTCGGCTCTTGCGGAACAAGTGCGGCAAACGGCTGCTTTTCGGACGATCTTTTCAATTACGCGGTTTTCATTGAAAAGACCGAGGAGGGGGACGAGTATATCAAAGCCGCGGTCTACAGGGGAGCAAAGAGCTTTTCCTGCCGCAGCGAGGACGAATATGAGGCCGAGTCCTTTGAAGCGGCAGAGGACAGCCTGCCTGTTATCAGGGCATGGATTGAAAGCAAAAGATAACTAAATATAGTGGTACAAAGAAAACCGCCCCACAAACACACCCGGGAGGGTGTACAAAAGCGAAGAAAAGGTCAAAAAAAGGGAGAAAAAGGGTTGACAACGGGAAAGATAGGTGATAGAATAACGACACTGTTTCCAAGAGGAGACAGGGAAAAGAGCCTGACTTATCACAAAAAAACTTTAAAAAAGTTAAAGAAAGCTCTTGACAAGAGGGTGAGTAATGTGATAGAATAGGCGAGCTGTTTCGGAATAAGAGACAGCGTAATTGAACCTTGAAAATTAAACAACGATGAAAAGGAACCCGAGATTTTAGAAGAGT
>JAEDEQ010000080.1 GCA_016293225.1 Clostridiaceae bacterium | reverse complement strand
TGGCCGTGGGAAAGAGAGTGTGATTGTTAATGTGGCAATATGAAAAAATTTTACAGTATCCCGTAAACATCAAGAGGCCGAACCCGACTTATGCAAAAATTATCCTTGCGCAGTATGGAGGTCCGGACGGAGAACTCGGTGCTTCCCTGCGTTATCTCAGTCAAAGATTCACCATGCCTTATCCTGAGCTTAAGGGACTTTTGACGGATATCGGCACGGAAGAGCTTGCTCACCTTGAAATGGTGGGAGCTATTGTGTATCAGCTTACGCGCAACCTCTCTCCGGAGGAAATTAAAAAGAGCGGCTTTGACGCTTACTTTATAAATCACACAACGGCCGTATATCCTGCAAACACTAACGGTACGCCGTTCACTGCCGCCTATATTCAATCCACCGGCGACGTAATAACCGACCTTCATGAAGATATGGCAGCAGAACAAAAAGCACGAACTACCTATGACAACATTCTCAGACTTGTTGACGACCCCGATGTGTGCGACGCCATTAAGTTTCTGCGTGCGCGTGAGATAGTTCACTATCAGCGCTTCGGCGAGGGTCTGCGGCTTGTGACCGACAAGCTTAACGAGAAGAATTTCTACGCCTTTACCCCGGGACTTGACAGGGTAATTAAAAAATAGATTCTCCTTTCAATATTAACAAAGCGGTAAAAGGTCTTCCGCATTCAGATGCATAAAGCGTTTTTTCGCCCGTTGCAGTACCCGAGTACAGCTTCAGGGCGATAAAACGCTTTATTTAATAACACATGGAAATTTTTTACAATTTTTTTCGGTTCTAATCTGTTTCTAATTTTTTCTGTCTATACTCTAATCAACAAAGCTGCTCAGACAGCTTGAAAATTAAAACAGAAAGGAACCAAACTCATGAAACTTACCAAGAAAATCGTATCCGTAATCCTCGCCTGCCTGCTTTGCATTAGTGTAGGCACAACAGCCGCTCTCGCCGCAAACTATATCGGTGATGCAAAAGCAAAAGAGATAGCTTTTGAAAAAGCCGGAATAACCGCCGAACAGGCCAGATTTGTAATCTGCGAATTTGATTATGATAACGGCATTGCTGTTTACGATGTTGAATTTTATTTTGACAAGGCGGAATATGACTGCGAAATCAACGCAAAGACCGGAGCAGTGTTGAAGTTCAAAAAGGAAGTCTCCGGCGTCAATGTTCCCGATCCGGCAACCGAATATATCGGCAAAGTAAAGGCAAAAGAAATAGCTTTTGCAAACGCAGGCGTTAAGGAAGCAGACGCAAGAAAACTCAGGGTTGAATTTGAATATGACGACGGTGTTGCAAAATATGACGTTGATTTCCATTTTAACAAATACGACTACGATTATGAGATCGACGCTCTGACCGGCAATATCCTCAAAGCTGAAAAGGACAGAGAAATAAGCTTTTCTGACATATTCTTTGTCCGTTGGATTGAAAGCTTCATCGCAGCTCTCAGAAATCTTTTCACAAAGTAAACGAATAATTTTCAGCAGACTGCCGTTTAGCTGCGGCAGTCTGATTTTGACAATTTACGGTATAAATGCTATAATTGCATGGCTTGCCGTTATTAATATATACTGCACTGAATAATGATTTTGCTGCTTTTGCGGCGTGCTGAATGGAGATTATTTTATGAGACTGCTTGTTGCCGAAGATGAAAAGGACCTCAATAAGCTTATTACAAAAAAGCTTATTTCTGAGGGCTACAGCGTTGACAGCTGCTTTAACGGTGAGGAAGCCGAAACTTTTATCCGCACCGCTGAATACGACGGAATTATTCTTGACATTATGATGCCGAAAAAGGACGGGCTTTCCCTGCTCAAAGAACTGCGTTACAGCAAAAACCACGTTCCGGTTTTGCTTTTAACGGCAAAAGATTCGATAAGCGACCGTGTTACCGGACTCGACAGCGGAGCTAACGATTACCTTATTAAGCCGTTTTCCTTTGATGAGCTTTGCGCAAGAATCAGAGCTATGCTGAGAAAAGCCGACAGCTCCTCCTCAAATGTTTTTACGGTTGCCGACCTTTCGGTTGACACTGCTTCAAAAAAGGTTCGCCGCGGCGAAAAGGACATTGAACTTTCCGCAAAGGAATACGCCTTGCTTGAATACATGATACGAAACAAAGGAATTGTTCTCTCGCGTGAAAAGATTGAAAACCATATCTGGAATTTCGATTACGAAGGCGGCACAAATGTTATTGATGTTTATATTAGCTATCTGCGCAGAAAGATTGATTCCGGCTTTGAGCACAAGCTTATCCGTACAGTCAGAGGAAGCGGCTATGTTATCCGGGAGGACTAATGAAAAACAAATCGCTTATTTTTAAAATTACCGTTTGGTTTTCCGCCGCAGTCATCATTATTTCCGGTGCCGCTGTTTTTGTGACCCTTGCAATCGGCCGTGCGGTGCTTCAGCGAGGTATCAGGGAAAACCTTATAGAAACCGTTGAAAACAACTCGGATGAAATTGAATTTTACAAGGAATACAACCGCCTTGAATTTGACGATCCTTATGATCTTTACATCGAATACAAGGACGGCTATCTTGAAATCGACGATGACTTTGTCCGCTCGGTGAACGGCATTGAAACTGCGCTGTTTGATAATGACGGACTTATTTACGGCGACAGTTCCAATATCGCAAAAGACAAAGAGCCGCCTTTTGAAAACAAGCGTGTGTCCTTTGTGAAAACCGATTCGGGCGTGTTCTACGTTTATGATATCACGCTGAATGTCAAAGATCTCGACTCCCCTCTCTGGCTGCGCGGAACGGTCAACGCAAAATCCGGCATTTCTCAAGTGAATACAATAACAAAAGCCGTACTTTTGCTGATTCCCGTTCTTGTTGCTTTTGCAATTATCGGAGGACATCTCATTGCAAAGCGCGCGCTTTCCCCTATCATTGACATTAAGAACGCCGCAGACGACATACGCGGCGGAAACGATCTTTCCAAGCGGATCGAAATCGGAGAAGGCAGCGACGAGGTACACTCAATGGCAGACTCGTTTAATGCAATGTTTGAAAGGCTTGAGGACTCTTTCAACAAAGAGCAGCAGCTTACCTCTGACATTTCTCATGAGCTGCGCACGCCTGTTTCTGTAATCAGCGCCCAGTGCCAGTTAGCTCTTAATAATGAAGCTTCATCTGAGGAGTATGTTGAGGCGCTTGAGCTTGTTGAACGGCAGTGCAAAAAAATGTCACGGGTCATAAATGAAATGCTCGCATTTTCAAGAATTGAAAGGGGCGCAGGCAACATTTCCAAGGAAATGACCGATCTTTCGCAGTGCGTTTCCTCTGTCTGTGAGGATATGGCGCTTATCAAAGATAAAAGCATTACGCTGCTCTCCTCGATAGAACCGGATATTTTTATTTCAGGTAACTATGAACTGCTCACAAGAATGCTGATTAATCTCATTTCAAACGCATACCGTTACGGAAAGGAAAACGGAAAAATTGAAGTCAGCCTCAAAAGACTTGACAACAGTATCGTCCTTTCCGTGGAAGATGACGGCGTCGGTATTGACAAAAGCAGCATCGGAAAAATCTGGGATCGCTTTTATCGCGCCGACCCCTCAAGAAGCGACGGCTCAACCGGTCTCGGACTTGCCTTTGTCAGGGAGATTGCAGAAATACACGGCGCCGAGGCAAGAGTTGAAAGCCGGAAAGGTATCGGCAGCTGCTTCAGTATTGTTTTTAAAAACAGCGTTCTCTAACGATACTTTAACAATCGGGAGTTATACTCAGACCACAATAAAGCTTAAGGAGGCTGCACTATGAAAAAAACTTCCGTAATTATATGTTCGCTTGTTCTTGCCTGTGTGCTTGCCGCAGCAACGTTTTTTACGCTTGCAACACCGGCCGAAAAGGACACAATAGGCTCGCAAAAGGCGCTTGAAATTGCTTTGAAGGACGCCGGAATTAAAGCCGCCGACGCCAAAGACAGCAAATCGGTCTTTACAAAGAAAAACCAAACGCAGGTTTTTGACGTTGAGTTTGAATTCGGTAAAAACGATTATGATTATATCATTGACGCAAAAAGCGGCGACATCATCAGCCGCAGCATCGAAGTCGATGATGAAAAAAATAAGCCGCTGACAACCGCTCCCCTTTCAACCGAAAGAACAATCGTTGAAGCTACTACTTCGGCAACGACTTTAACCGAGCATCAGACTGTATCTGAAAGCAAACCATCAACAACCGCCACAGAGCCGGCATCAAAAGCAACCGAACCTGCCGCAACAACCGAAAAGCAGACCTCTGCATTCATTACGGCGGCAAAAGCCAGGGAGATTGCACTTAAAGATGCAGGTGTAAAAAAATCAGATGCTGTTTTTAGAAAAGTTAAGCTTGATAAAGATGACGGCACTTTTGAATATGAGATTGAGTTCTGCGTCGGCACAACCGAGTATGAATACTCCGTAAACGCAAGGACAGGCGCTGTAATCGATAAAGATATCGACAAACCCGGCAGTACCAAGGAACACATTTCGGAAGCACCGACAACATCACGTCCGCCGGAACCGTCCGCAACATTCATAAGCATTGACAAAGCAAAAAAGATTGCCCTCTCCCATGCCGGGCTCAGTGAAAATGAGGTCCGCTTTGAAAAGGTAAAGCTTGATAAAGATGACGGAATTTACGAATATGAAGTTGAGTTTTATGCCGGCGGTCGGGAATATGATTATTCCGTCAATGCAAAAACAGGTAAAATAATTGATTTTGAAATTGAAAAAGACAACTGATACTGATTAAGTATTGTTGCACCAAAAAACCGTCACGATTTTTTCCTCGTGACGGTTTTTGAATCGTCTTATTCATCTTGTGCAAGCTCGCGCCGCTTCTGGTTTTCGGTAACCGTCTTGGTAACCTCGTCCATAAACGAGCCGTGAAGCTTGAATTTGGTTGAGAAAATGACAAGCGAAATTAAAAACAGAGCAACGGGTATTACGCAGAGCATGGCGGTGATTCCGTTTTTAACGGCAGCCGAGTTATTCATGTGAAGCTCTTCGGAATATCCGGTAAGACCGTTTGTTGCAAAAAGAATAATCGTCTGAACGGTATAGGCCATTTTCTGAAGAAAGCCCTTCATTGAAAATGTTATTGATTCGGCTCTGAAGCCCATTTTGAACTCACCGTAGTCAACAATATCCGCAAGGAATATCGTTTGAGCAATGAACATTGAAGAAATGCCGATGGCTCCGATAATATAGAAAATATTGAGGCCGACAAGATTTCCGGAGAACGCGCAAACGCTCATTCCGGCGTAACCGAACGCTGCAACGCCGAGAGATACCTGATATGCGCGGCGCTTTGACATATACTTGGTAAGAACAGGCAGCAGCAGCATTCCGACAACGGAACCGATAGCCGAAGCGGTACTGAACGCCGACTGCTTTTTCGTATTGCCGACAACAACGTCAAAGTAATAAACGGCAACGCCCGAGGTAAGATACCAGCCTGCGTTTGAAATCATTGAAAAGAGCATAAAGATAAGAAGCTGATCGTTGCTTTTAACAATCTGAAGCGCACGGCCGAGAGTAAACTTTTCGCTTTGCGTTGTCGTAATCCGCTCCTTTGTTGTTCCGACGCATACAAGAGCAAAAACAATAAGACAAGCTGAACAAATCAAAGCGCTGAAGAAAAAGCTGCGTTCGTCATAAACCTTGACGTCGGCCTGCTTTTCAATGCTGAATTCCGTTGTCCGGCTGAAAGCGGTCATGAGCAGCGGAGCGCCGATTGTTACAATGCCCTGACCGAGACCGGAAAACGCCCTTGCAACGGTTGAAATTAGGTTGCGCTCCTTTGGATCGCTGGTAAAGGACGGAATCATTGACCAATACGGAATGTCGGCAAGAGTGTTTGTCATTCCCCAAAGAATATAGGTGATTGCGACATAGATGCACAGTCCCGCACCCGTGAGTTTGAAGGGATTGCTGAAAAGGAAAACAAGAACAATTGCATTGAGACAGGTACCTGTAAGAATCCACGGACGGTATTTACCCATTCGTGTGTGGGTATTATCAACAATTGTTCCCATCATTGGGTCGTTGATTCCGTCCCAGAGCCTTGCAATCGGGGTCAGAATCAGAAGAAACAGGTTATAGTTTCTGACACCGTTTCTTTCAAGCGTATAGGTCAAATACTTTGCGAGGAATGAATAGAACATTCCGTAGCTGAGGTCAAGACCGACAGCGCCGACGCCGTAGCCGAGCTTTCCTTTGATAAACTTCAGTGCGTTCATTGCTTTATACCTCTCCTTTTGCGGCGCAGACCGCTGTTTTACAATATTCAACAAGAGCTTCGCAAGGGACGGCTCTGAAAACCTGCTCCCCTTTTTCCTTTGCGCAAACGCTGAATGCAAACTCCTTGTCTGCGCAGACGCTGTAGTAAAGTCCGTCCTTTTCAAAGCTGTCAAAAAGGCACTGCTTTGAAAAATCGAGCGAGCGTATATCAAACGCTATTCCCGTGCCGGTGTTTTTGAGATAGCTTTCCTTTATTGCCCAGAGGCGGGTAAAAAAGGCACAATCATCAGCCTGCTTTTCGCCAAGGAGACACTCGTCTTCGGTAAACACCCGCTTTTTCATGTTCTTTGAAAAAGCGCTTTTTTTCTGAACGTCAACGCCGATTTCACCCGCAGCCGAAATTGCGGCGCAAACCCTGCCTTTGCTGTGGCTCAAATTGAAAAAAAGCTTTTCGTTTTCAAAGCGCGGCTTTCCCCTTTCGGAAAAAGTAAGACGCGGCAGAACGGTTATACCCTTTTCGCCCAAAGCAAAGCGCAGAAGCGCCCACGCAAGAACCGTTTCCTTTCTTGCTGTTTCATGGGTGATTTTCAGGACTTCTTCACGCTTTTTCTCCGGCAAAAGGCAGAAGGCTTCTTTAAAGAACAGCGCATTAAAATCATTTATATCAGCGATATAAACCATCAGAAATTATTGTTTTCGCCTTGCTGCTGCGTGTTGCCGGGTTGCTGATACGGCTGGCCGTTGTAATTCTGCCGGTTGTAATACTGCGCATTGGGATCGGGACCGAACTGCTGCTGGTCGTAATACTGACCGTCGGTCACGGGCGGCTTCGGAAACAGAACGGCGCAAACAATATAAACGGCAAGACCATAGCCGAAAAGCAGGAAAACAAGGGCAAAAATCAGTCTGACAACCGTTGAGTCAATATTGCAGTACTCCGCAATACCGCCGCAAACGCCGCAGATTTTTTTGTCGTTGCTCTTGTATATACGCTTTGACGTATTGTTATAGAGCTGGTAATAGTTCTCCGGCGGCTTGGGCATAACAAGTGCAATGATTAAGTATACAATAAGAGCCGGAACAATAGCCGTAAGGCACGCTAGTGACGCCGTAACAGCTCTTATTATAGTCGGATCGAGATTGAAATAGTCCGCAATGCCTGCGCAAACGCCGCAGATTTTTTTATCGGGACTTG
>JAEDEQ010000079.1 GCA_016293225.1 Clostridiaceae bacterium | reverse complement strand
TCCTCGGTAACGTGGTCAAGGATAGTCGGGCCGACAAAGTAGCCGCCCTCAAGGCCGGGAACGGTAACATTCCTGCCGTCAAGAACAAGCGTTGCACCCTCCTCGATACCCTTGTTGATCCAGCCGATAACACGCTCCTTGTGAGCGGCGGAAACAACGGGGCCGAGGGTTGAGGTCTTGTCATATGCGGCGCCGAGCTTCAGCTCCGAGGCGTACTGCTTGAGCAGAGCAACAAGCTTGTCTGCAATGCTTTCCTGAGCCACAACAACAGGAAGAGCCATGCAGCGTTCGCCCGCGCAGCCGAATGCGGAGTTGATGATGCCCCTTGCGCTGCGTTCAAGGGCTGCGTCCTCAAGAACAAGAGCGTGGTTCTTAGCCTCGCAAAGGCACTGAACTCTCTTGCCGGTTCCGGCGGCGGTTGCGTAAACGTGCTGACCGACTCCGGTTGTGCCAACAAAGGTGATACCCTTGATGTCCGGGTGAGTGAGGAGCATATCGGCCTCGTGGCGCGTGCAGGTGACAAGGTTGACAACGCCCTTGGGCAGACCGGCTTCAACAAGAAGATCGCAAAGTCTCATTGCGGTCATCGGAGTCTGAGAGTTAAGCTTGAGAACGATGGTGTTACCGGCGGCAATGCAGCAGGGAACCATCCAGCCCATCGGAATCATTCCGGGAAAGTTGAACGGAACAATGCCGGCAAAAACGCCCACGGGCTCATAATAAAGTGTGGTGTCATAGCCGCTTGAGGTATCTCTCATGCTGTCGCCCATGGTGAGCGAGGGAGCGCTGAGGGCAAGCTCAACGGGCTCTTTAACCTTGAGGATATCGCCCTTTGCCTCATTATAGACCTTGCCGTGCTCAACGGCGCAGAGGGTTGCAAGCTCGTCCATATGCTCAACAAGAAGCTCGCGGAACTTGTAAAGAACCTGAGTCCTTTTCATGACCGGGGTCTGCGACCAGGTTTTGAACGCTTCCTTTGCGCTCTGAACGGCCTCTTCAACCTCATCAACGGTGCAGCAGGGTGTGCGTGCAATTACCTCGCCCGTGCTGGGGTTGTGGATATCCATATACTTGTCGGTCTTTGACTCAAGCCATTCTCCACCGGCAAAGTACTTGAGAATTTTGATATCTGCCATTGTTCAAAACATCTCCTTTTAATAATCAGCGATTGCTTTTTTTACATTGTATATATTAAGCTAAAAAAAGGAAAAAATCAATACATATTTGATAAATATTGCGCTGTTGATACTGCATTTTCCGCCGCGGTTTGTCACAGGATTTCGTGCGGAATTTCGCCGATATCACCGAGAACTCTGCATCCGGAGGAGAGCAGGCGCTCTTTTGAATTATGCCCTCTTGCAATGAAAATGCACTCGCAGCCGATGGCCTGCGCCGTTTCAAGGTCATGCAGCGTGTCTCCGATGAAAACGGTGCGCTTCGGGTCTGCCTTGCTTTTTTTGAGCCATGCCCTTGCAACGTCGGTTTTGCCCTTTCCAAGCTCGTTTTCCGTGCCGAGCACTGCGTCAAAGTATTTTTCAATGCCGAAACGGGAAACCTGCAAAGCAAGCCGCTCATGCCCCGTTGCGGAGATAACGGCCTGCTTAATGTTGTTTTCAGAGAGGGTTTTCAGCGTGCTTTCGGCGTTTTCAAAAAGCTTTGTTCCGGGCAGACGTTTTTCATATTCAAAAACATACTCCTCTGCGGCTTTTTCAAAGCTTCTGTTTTCAAAGCTGAAGCCCAAAAGCTTATAAAAATTTATGATAGGGAAGCCGAAATGCTCAAGATAGAATTCCTTTGAGGGAAAGCTTGCTTTCCCGGTATTTAAAAGCATTGTTTTCATAACCTCGTAGTTCATATCGAGGTCATCAAGCAGCGTTCCGTTCCAGTCCCAGAGGACGCGGTCAAATTTCTTCATGTCCCTTTGCTCCTTAAAAAGTCATTGGCATTTTTTCAATGATAAAGCAAACAGGAGGATTTGTCAACGGCATGATATGGAAAACAGCGGCGTTTTATACCGAGCGGAAATATATATTGACTGTTTTTTGCTATAATCGAGGAAAAGAAAATACGGGGAGAAATTGAATATGAAGATTATTGTTGCCGGCGCAGGTCACGGAGGACTTGCTGCCGCTATAGGCCTTGCAAAGGGCGGCCACGATGTCACCGTCCTTGAAAAAAAGCAGCGCAAGGATCTCGGCCACGATTGGGAGGACAGGTTCACCTTTTCAATTCTGCTGCGCATCACGGGAAAAACCGAGCTTCCGGAAAACAGCTGGCGCTATCGGGGAGACTGCGCCTTTGTTTCGCCTGATTACAAAACAAGGGTTGTTGTCAATTATACCGATGAAAACCGACAGAAAATCATGTGGCGCAAGCCGCTTATCGAAATGCTGCTTTGCGCCGCCGAGGAAAACGGGGTTAAGCTTTGCTTTGGAACCGAGGTTCTGGCGCCCGTTGCAGCCTCGGACAGAGTGATCGGAGTTGAAACAAAAAGCGGAATTGTTCTTGCCGACCTTGTGATTGACGCAGCCGGTGCGTTTTCGCCCGTAAGAATGAAGCTTCCCCAAATGTTTTCAATCGAAAAGGAGCCTGCAAGAGGAGACGTTTTCTTTGCAAGGCGAACTTACTATAAAAAGACTGAGCCGTCTGTAATGCCCGATGTGCCTTTCGAGGTTTATCTCTGCCACAACCGTGAGCAGGGACTGTCGTGGTGCTGCACAAATGAGGACAGCGTTGACATTCTTATTGGACGCATCGACCCGATGAGCGAAGAAAAAAAGGAATCGCTGACCGAACTTTTCAGAAAGAGCCATCCATATATCGGAACAGAAGTGCTCCATGGCTCGGCGGACGGAGTGATTCCCGTCAGGCGTCCGCTTTCGCTCATGGTTGCAAACGGCTTTGCCGCAGTCGGCGACAGCGCATTCATGACAACGCCGATGAACGGAATGGGAATTGACCTTTCGCTCCTTGCCGGTGAGCTGCTTGCAAAAACGGTTAACGAAAAAAAGAGCGCTGATGTCAGTGCGCTGTGGGAATACAACAGAAGCTTCCACCTCCTTTACGGAGCGGAGACCGCAAAAAACGAGGGGCTTAAAAATTCGCTGCTTGAGCTTGAGGGAAAGGGTGTTGATTTCCTTTTTGAAAGCGCCGTGATTCAGGCGTCCGACCTTGCCGGAGCAGGAAGAAATACCTCCGTTCTGGCTCTTCTTGGAAAATTTGTCCGTGGAATGAAAAAGCCGAAGTATTTCTTTGCAATCCTCGGAGGAATTATGAAAGGCTCAAAGGTTTCCTCCGCTCTCAGGAAGGCACCCGAAAAATATGACAGAGAAGCAGTTGAAAAATGGCAGCAAAGCGTTTTGAAAAACGTCGTCAGAGTAACGAGAAAATAACAGGCACAAACCAAAACGGCTGCAGGAATCCGGGAAAGCTCCCGGGCTCTTGCAGCCGCAAATTATACAATCAAAGCACAAACAGCGCTTTCATCTGCTCTTTCACTCTTTTCGGTCTGATTGCCCAGAGCAAAAGGAAAAAGGCAAGGCAAACAAGCAGACTGTCAACCATTCCGGAAACGCCGCATTTTGCAATGAGGGAAACGAGAGTAAAAACGCCGGCAGAAGCAAGCGTTGCAAGCGAAGCGACCGCACTGTGAAGCAGCCGCCCTTTTTCAAGCAGACCGTTAAAAAAGTACACCGCCGCAGTCAAAACAAAGGAAACGGGAACGCCGATTGTCCAAAGCTTTTCAAAGCCGAAAAGCGCCGCAATGCCGAAGCCGGCGCACAGCACCCAGACTCCGCGCAGCAGATATTTAAGCGGAAAGGAGCATTTGAATTTTGTTTTCTTATAAGCCGTGCTCTCATCATACTGCGGATATTCCGCGGTAACAAAGCCCTTGAGCACGGGTTCTTCGTCTGAGGCTTTTTCACCGCAGAGCGGACAACGGGTGTATTCTTCCCCGAGGTCAACGCCGCAAGTCAGACATCTCATTTTATTCACCCCCGGTTTCTGTCGTTGCTTTCAATCCTGAGCGGAACGCCGTCCGAGGAAAGGAAGCGGAAAAAGAATTTTTGCTTTTCAGTGTCCCTGTTGCCGCTTGTAAAGGTGAAGGTGAAAACACCGTTCACCGAGGCCGAGGCACAGCCGAAGTGCTGATACGGCGTGCAGCCGAGGCAGGCTTCAACGCGCAGAATGTGTTTTGCAATTTCCTCGGGGAAGCTGAATTCGCCGAGGTTTGAAAAGAACGCCGTGTATGTATGCTGAACCTTTTCATAGGTGTTTTTGAGAAACAGTCTTTTGATGAAATAAGGAACAATTTTAAGCACCGGGTTTGAGGCCGCGCTGACGTTTGCGCTTATCGCGTCGAGCAGGTTCTCCGAGCTTGCTTTTTCGGCAAGCTTTCCGCGGATGCTGTTGCAGATTTCGTCAAAGGTGACCTCGTCCTTTTCTCCGGGATCAAAGGAAACATCAGTCATAAAGCAGAAGTTCCGCAGCGAGCGCGACTCAAAGCGCCTGCGCAGGTCAATCGGTACGCTGACGCTGATAGGCTTTTTATCGTGCTGCTCGGTATTGAAATAGGTGAGAATGAGCACTGCGGTGAGGTATTCCGTAATGGTCAGCGAATGTTTTTTTGCAATTCTTTTAAGGTCCTCAACGCGGCAGATTCCGTGAATAAGAAAGGCGTAGCCGGGCAGGGGGTTGTTTTCGCCGATATGCACCGAAACGCGCGGCGGATTCTTTGCACCTCTGGTTATGTCGCCGTAGGTATAGTAGTCGTCTCGGGCTTCACATTCCTGCGGCTCGTCGGCGGTTGAAAGAACAAGCTTTCCGTCGGGTTTGAAATTGAAGCCTTTTAATTCAAAATAGCGCGCAACAAGCGTTGAAAGCAGGACGTTTGCTCCGCCGCCGTCGGTCATTGAGTGAAAGCCCTCAAGAACAATTCTGTTTTCGCCGTAGGTTACTCTGAAGCAGGGCTTTTTGTTGTCGCCGAGGTCAATGGGACGGTAAGGATAGTTGTTGTCCGGAACAATCTTCGGCACTTCGTCAATTCTTTCAAAATAGCTCCAGAACATACCGTCGCGCAGCTGAACGCAAAAGAACGGAAAGCGCTTTGCCGTGTCCTCAAGCGCTTTCTGGAGAATGACCGGGTCAATTTTTGAATCCAGAACAACGGCCGTCCTGAAAGTTCTTGTCCAGTCCTTTCTTCGGGCGGCGGCGTAAAGCGTTGCGGCATTGTCGATTCTGAACCACGGCTTGTCCTCGTAAGGCTCGGCCGATGCCGCCGGATTATTTTTATTAAAAGTGTTCAAGCTTACACCCCTTTTTAAGTGACGCTTCATTGATTTTACAACACCTGTCGAAAACTGTCAAGGCTAAAAAGGGATAATATATAGTTTCGGATAATTTGTCTGAAATTTGTCAAAACGCCGGAGTTTTGTCGAAAAGGATTTGAAAGGGCACCGGGGAAAACGAACCGTTTCCGGCGGAAAGGACGAAGCTGCGCTTTTCAACCGGTGCATTTTATTAAAATTACCAAGATTTTTTTATAAAAATTTTTATATTTCAACTCTTTGCATATTTACTTATAACCGATTTGGTGTTAAAATGTTCGGTGTTGATTTATATCAAACAATAGCTGAGTTTTCGGCTGTTCGGAAAAGGAATTTCCAATTTAAGGAGGACAAAGCCAATGGCAAGAAAATCAAAGACCATGGACGGAAACAATGCCGCCGCATATGTTTCCTACGCTTTTACCGAGGTCGCGGGTATTTATCCCATCACTCCGTCAAGCCCCATGGCAGACTATGTTGACCAGTGGTCGGCACAGGGCATGAAAAACATCTTCGGAACCACCGTTAAGGTTGCCGAAATGCAGTCCGAAGCCGGCGCGGCAGGTACCGTTCACGGCTCGCTCGCAGCAGGCGCTCTCACCACAACCTATACCGCTTCGCAGGGTCTTCTTCTCATGATCCCGAATATGTATAAGATTGCCGGTGAACTTCTTCCCTCTGTTTTCCACGTTTCGGCCCGTTGCGTTGCTTCCCACGCTCTTAACATCTTCGGCGATCATTCCGACGTTTACGCCTGCCGTCAGACAGGTTTTGCAATGCTTGCCGAAACCAACCCGCAGGAAGTTATGGACCTCGGCGCAGTTGCTCACCTTGCGGCAATCAAGGGCAGAGTTCCGTTCATCAACTTCTTTGACGGTTTCCGCACTTCTCATGAAATTCAGAAGATTAAGGTCTGGGACTATGAAGATCTTAAGGAAATGTGCGACATGGACGCCGTTGAAGCGTTCCGTAAGCGCGCTCTCAATCCCGAACGCCCCGTAATGCGCGGCTCTCATGAAAACGGAGACATCTTCTTCCAGCACAGAGAAGCCTGCAACAAGTATTATGATGCAATGCCCGAGATCGTTGAGGAATACATGGACAAGGTCAACGCAAAGCTCGGAACAAACTATCACCTCTTCAACTACTACGGCGCTCCCGACGCTGAAAGAGTCATTGTTGCAATGGGCTCAATCTGCGATGTTGCCGAAGAAGTTATCGACTATCTCACCGCCAAGGGCGAAAAGGTCGGTCTTGTTAAGGTTCGTCTTTACAGACCGTTCTCAGCAAAGCACCTTGCTGAAGCTATCCCCGAAACCGTTAAGAAAATTGCTGTCCTTGACAGAACCAAGGAGCCGGGCGCTCTCGGCGAGCCGCTCTATCTTGACGTTATTGCCGCTCTTAACGAAGTCGGCAGAACCGGTATCGAGGTTATCGGCGGCAGATACGGTCTCGGTTCAAAGGATACTCCGCCGGCAAGCGTATTTGCTGTTTATGACGAGCTTGCAAAGAGCGATATGAAGCGCCACTTCACCATCGGTATCAACGATGACGTAACCTATCTTTCACTCGAAGAAAAGGCTGCTCCGAACACTGCTGCCGAGGGTACAATCGAATGCAAGTTCTGGGGTCTCGGCGGCGACGGAACCGTCGGCGCAAACAAGGACTCCATCAAGATTATCGGCGACCACACCGACAAGTTCGTTCAGGCCTACTTCCAGTATGACTCAAAGAAGACGGGCGGTATCACAATCTCCCACCTTCGTTTCGGCGACAAGCCCATCAAGTCCCCGTATTATATCAATAAGGCTGACTTCGTTGCCTGCCACAACCCGTCATATGTTGAAAAGGGTTACAAGATGGTCAACGATGTTAAGCCCGGCGGTGTTTTCCTCATCAACTGCCAGTGGGACGAAAAGGAGCTTGCCGAAAAGCTCAATGCCGAAGCAAAGAGATATATTGCAAAGAACAACATTCAGCTTTACACCGTTAACGCTATCGACCTTGCTGCAAAGATCGGTCTCGGCAAGCGTACAAATACCGTTCTTCAGTCCGCTTTCTTCTCCCTCTCCAAGGTTCTTCCGGAAGAGGAAGCAATCGGCTATATGAAGGAAAAAGCCCAGAAGTTCATGAAGAAGGGTAAAGAAATCGTTGAAATGAACGAAAAGGCAATCGACGCCGGTGCAACCGC
>JAEDEQ010000078.1 GCA_016293225.1 Clostridiaceae bacterium | reverse complement strand
TAATAGATATTTTTTCGCGCCCGAGGTGTGTTTTTTGCTGTACAGATATTCCGCGCAACAGCCACCGTCTAAAATCCAACATCTAACATCTAAAATCTAAATTTGTACGGGCGGCGCTCGGAGCCGCCCTAACACTTTGCCCAATGCAGCCGCGTAAAAACCCAACGAAATCCCAACGTTTCGCATTAATTTTTCGGTCGGCGCAAAGGGAAAAAACGGGCGCCTCAAGCGACGCCCCTACGGATTCTGCCTGAAAAAGTAACCCCGGCGGAGCGGACGGGTGTAAAAGAAAAGAGTAGAACATACGGTTTAAGAGCCGCTTCTGAAGTACTCCCAAACAGAAAAACACTTCAACCCACTGAACTCTACTGCCACGTTTTTCTGCAATTGCCTTTTTCAACATATTGCTTGCTATTTTACCTTTTTCAAAAATATTTGTAAATTTTGAAAATAATAACAATTCGGCATTGTCTTTCGTCAAAAAAAGTGCTAATATTGTATTATCTTATCATGGAGGGTTATCGCATGAAAAAACGTGTTTTCAAATCTTTTCTTTTTGTTTTTGCGGTCAGCGCCCTTATCACCCTTTTTGTTTTTTCGGGTTCTGCAAAAACAGTGAAGAAAAACGGCTTTACCTTTGATGTCGGGGAAAAGAGCGTTACCGTTGTCTCATACACGGGAAAAGCAAAAAAAGTCCGCATCCCTGCAAAGGTTGATTCGCTCCCCGTTACAAAAATCTATAACGAGTGCTTCTGGCAGGTCAGAACGATGACCTCGCTTTCAATCCCCGACTCCGTTACGGAAATCGGCGAAAGCGCGTTCAACGAATGTACCGGCCTTAAAAAGCTCGTTCTGCCCGGGGAGCTTCGAAAAATCGGCAATTCCGCGTTCTGGTACTGCACAAACCTCAGAACCGTTGTCCTTGACTCAAAGGTTTCAAGAATCGGCAAGGACGCTTTCCGCGGCTGCGAAAACGTTACCGTTTACGTTGTTGCCGGAACACGGGCGGAAACCCACCTTAAAAAGCTCGGCACCGTAAAATACGCCTGCACCTATCCCACGGCGCTTTCCGCACCGAAAAAGCTCAAGCTTTATATCGGAAATACCAAGGCGCTTAATGTTACTCAGACGCCTGCGAATACTTATTACAAGGCGCTTGAATACACAAGTTCAAACAAAGCCGCCTCTGTTTCGTCCGACGGCGTTGTTACCGTCTCCGGCTGCGGAACGGCAACGCTCACCGCAACCGTCAAGGGTATGAAAAGCGTCAGCGCGCAGACAAAGCTCACCGTAATTCCGCGCAAACCCGGCTCGCTTTCCCAGAGCGCAAGCGGACAGACAAGCCTTACCCTCAAATGGAAAAAGGCTGCCGGCGCAACCGGATACAGAGTTTCGCGCTATGACAGCGCAAAGAAAAAGTGGACAACCCTCACAGAAACGGACAAAACAAGCTTTACCGTGAAAGGACTCGGACGCGGCGAAAGCGTTACCTTGCGCGTAAGGAGCTTTTACAAAGCCGGCAAGACCCTCATTCTCGGCGGTTACAGAACAATCACGGCTCAGACCAAGAGCGCGGCCGCCGTATCCGGACTCAAAAAGACGGCCTGCACCGTTGATTCGGTAACCGTTTCATGGAATCGGCTTTCCTCGGCAGCAAAGTATCGAGTTGTTCTTTGCAATGCAAGCGGAAAGGCGCTAAACGGCAACATCACCACGGACAGGACAAGCTGTACTCTGTCCGTTCCCTCCTATAACGATACATACAAAATCAGAGTCTGCGGCATTTTCAAAAGCGGCAGCAGCTCATATGACGGAAAATACGCCGAAATAACGGCAAAGGCCCTTTCGCCGGAAAAGATAACCGGACTCAAGGCGGCCTCTGTTACGGCAACGGGCGTTTCCCTCTCCTGGAACCGCCTTTCCGGCGCGGACAGATACTATATATATAAGTATGACGAGGCAAAAAAAGCGTATTCACTTTGCGCAAATACGCAGAACAATACCGCCGCAATAAGCGCCCTTTCGCCGGAAACGGAATACAGATTCCTTGTAAGTCCCGTTTACAAAAAAACAGGCGGCGAGCTTTTTGTGGCTCCCGGCGCGGCAGTCACCGTTAAAACCCCGGCGCAGTTCACCGTTCCCAAAACAAAGGACGAGGCTCTCAGTGCCTTTGCAAAGGCTTTCAACAACACCGCAGGTCAAAAGAACTTCATGCTCTTTGAATCGCGCACGGTTTCCGACCGCCGTGTTTTTCCCGATGAGGAAAAATTCTCAAATCTCCTTTCAGCTGTTGACATGAGCGGAAAAACCGATTATAATTTCGTTAGCGGAACGGAAACCTCCAAAAAGTTACCGCTCGAAAAGCTTTTGCCGTTCTTTAACGGCAGGCTTGCGTTCTCGGCAGAGGACGCCGAAAGCCTTAACGTTTCCGTCAGAGAGGACGGCAGCGGCTATGTTATTGAGCTTTCCGCCGCAAAAATCAAAAAGGGCGGTTCCCTGCCCGGTTCGCTCTCGGCTCTTCCCGATTGGGAAACCCTTGAAAAAGCGCAGGGTATCTCGCTTGAAAGCGTTGAATACGAAAACCTCTTTGTTTCTGCAAAGGTCAACGAGGGAAGGCTCGACACCCTTTCCTCCTCGGTTACTTTCACCGCAAAGGGAACAAAGGAGCACAGCTCTTTTGAAATCGGCGAAAAAATCAACAGCGAATACATTTTTCTCTGGAACTGATTGCCGCAGGCGCTTCCGGGCAGCCGCTTACTGATTGAGGTGCAATTATTAAGCGGCTACTCAGAGCCGAAGGCAACTTTTCGGCAACCGGAGCCTACGGTGCCGGCAAGCCCATATACACCCCAAAAGATGAAGGAGGATTTACTCAATGAAAAAGCTTTCCAAAATGATTGTGACCGTTCTTTTCTGCCTGAGCATTACTTTTGCCGCAGTTGTTCCGGCTTTCGCCGCCGTGGCAAGGGTGAAGAATGTTAAAGCAGAGGTTACGGCAAGCAAGGTCATTCTTTCCTGGAGCAAGGCGTCCGGCGTCAGCGGATACCAGATTCAGCAGTACTCAAAGAACACGTGGAAGTCAGTCGGAACAACCACCAAAACCACCTACACGGTTACAAAGCTCACCACCGGAACCACCTACAAGTTCCGCGTCCGCGCCTACAAAAAATCAGGCAAAAAGACCGCTTACGGAAAAGCCTCCGCAGTCGTGAGCGCAAAACCCGTTTGCATTGCGCCGACGAGCTTCAAGGCCGCCGTCCTTTCGCCTACATCGGTAAAGTTCACCTGGAAAGCCGTTCCCGCAGCCTCGGGCTATAAGCTTCAGAAATACAGCGGCAAAAAGTGGGTCGATGTTTCAAAAACAACCAAAACCTACCTCACCCTTTCAAAGCTTTCAACGGGCGTTACCGTTAAATACCGCGTTCTTGCCTACAAAACAGTCGGAAAAAAGCTTGTTAACGGCAGAGCAAGCGCCGCTCTCTCCGTAACACCCAACATTAAAGTTCCGGCAAACGTTAAGGTGACTGCTGCTTCTCCGGTTTCGGCAAACATTTCCTGGAGTGCGGTTCCCGGCGTCAGCGGCTATCTCATTTACAAATATGACTCTTCCGCCAAAAAGTGGGTATATGCCGCAATGACAGGCGGAACACGCAAAACCGTTGAAAAGCTCATTCCTACCGTTAACAATCAGCTTCGCGTCCGCGCATATGTCAAAAACGGCGACAAAATGATTTACGGTCCGAATTCAAACTCCGTTTCATTCAAAACGGCAACAATCGCCGCTCCTACCTCGCTTGTCCTCAAGGAAAGCGATTCAACCACCGCCACCCTTTCCTGGAAAGCCGTTGACGGTGTTACAGGCTATGCGGTTTACCTTTGGAACAGCACCGCAAACAAATGGGATTGGGCCGTAACCTGCAGCACCAACAGCTGCACCGTTAAAAATCTTCCCTCAAATTCCGATTTTACCCTTGCCGTCAGAGCATACATAAAGGCGGAAAATTCCAAGAACTATTTTTCAGCTAATTCCAACTCGGTTTCGGGCCATACCTCACCGGCAGCGGTAACCAACCTCAAAGCAGTGAATCTTACCGATAAATCGTTCACCCTGAGCTGGACGGCGTCAAAGGACGCAGACGTTATTGAAAGATATGAAATTCGCGCCCAGATAACCAGAACGAACGAAAACGGTGACAGAATTACAAGCTTTGAACGTATCGGCTCCGTTCCGAAGGAGACGGCCACGTTCAGCATTGAAGAGCTTGACGGCAAGGCTCTTGAGCAGAAAACACCCTATGTTTTCAGGGTTATCGGCTACAGCCTTTATACCAAGCTCAACTCCGCCGGAAAGCCCGTTACCAACCGACTCTATTCAACCGCAACCGAAGCGGTTATTACAACGGCGCTTTCAAATGTCACCGACTTCAGAGCGGAAAACCCCACAGGCAGTTCCGTAACCATTTCGTGGTCGGTCAACACCAGAGCGGAAAGCTATAAGCTTCAGATGAAAAAGGACGGCGCACAGGAATGGACAGACGTTGACCTTGCAAAATGCGATAAAGTTGACAAGAGCACAGCCGTCATGGCCTATACCGTTAAAAACCTTGAGCCGTCAACCGTTTACTTTTTCCGCGTTACCGCAGTGAGCGGAAGCATAACCTCCACCGCAACAAACGAAATTTCCGTTAAAACCGCGCCAAAGTCAGACGCAGTCCTTGAAACAGACGCCGTTAAACCGACAAGCATCACCGTTAAATGGAACGCTATGCCGGGTGCGGAAAAATATGAAATTCAGTGGCTCCAGCCCGGCAAGGACTGGGAGGTTCTCGGCGAAACGGAGAAAACCACTCTCACCGTTAACAACCTTTCTCAGTGCACAACCTATAAATTCCGAATGAGGTCATACTTCACAAGTGCCGACGGAAGTAAGGTATACTCCGAGGGCTTTTCAAACGAGCTTTCCGAAACCACCCTGCTTGCCCCCATCTCGCTCGCCTACAGAACGGACGCGGGAATGACCGGCAGCACCTCAATTTCGCTCGCATGGGTCGTCAACTCAAAGGCAACCTCATATAAGCTTTTCTACAAGGAGGGCGGCAAGGACAGCTC
Organism: Clostridiaceae bacterium; assembly: GCA_016293225.1. GTDB lineage: Bacteria > Bacillota > Clostridia > Oscillospirales > Acutalibacteraceae > UBA6857. The sequence continues at coordinate 2,444 of JAEDEQ010000078.1, read as the reverse complement.
CTCCGAATGGAAAGCGATTGAGGCGGTTATCACCAACAAGGACAACGCTACGGACAACGTCTGCATCTATAAGTTAACCGGCCTTAAGCCCTCAACGAAATACTCCTTTAAGGGCATTGCCGAATGCGGCGAGGTCAAGAGCAGCGAAAGCGCCGTTGTTGAGGGCATGACCGCTCCGGCAAAGGTCACCGTCGTTAATGCTTCGGAAATCTCCGACAAAACCGCAAAAATCACATGGAAGACCGTTTCCGGCGCCGACAAGTATGTTGTTGAAATCAAGGTCGGCGACAAGTGGCTCAGCTCCAACACCGGCGACGGAGCAAAATACCTTGATGTTTACAGCAGCGGCAGCAGCGGCTACTGCAAGGTCAGCAACCTTGAGCAGTTCACCGATTATTCATTCAGGGTAACCGCGCTCTATGACACCTCCTCAAGCCTTTTCTCAACCAAATACATAACCTCCGACCCCTCGGACGAAGTTAAGGTTCAGACCAAGCTTTCGGCAGTTAAGGATTTCAAGTTTGTTACTGCAACTGAAAATTCAATTAAAGTATCATGGACAATTAATGACAAAGCAAAGGAATATGTTTTGAAGATGGGCAGCAGTGCTTCCTCAGTCAATACACCCGTCACTAACAAGCCTGTTACAACTGGAAACACCCGCACCGTTACAGTAACCGGTCTTTCGGCTTCAAATGATGTTGTTTACTTCACCGTTGCGGCAAAGAACGGAAGTAATATCGGTATTGCAAGCAGCACCACAGGAAAAACCGCACCTGTTTCCGTATCAAATCTTACCGTTGACAGTGTAACCACCGACTCTGCAAAGCTTGGATTCACCTGCTCCTCCGGAGCTGACGGATACATTGCATACTTTGATGGTAAAGAAGCGCTACTCATTGGCGGCAATACGCTCAATGGTCTTCAGTCCGGAACAGAGTACAAAGTAAAAGTCAAAGCTTATAACGAGATAGACGGCAAAAGGATTTTCTCTGCAAATTACAGCAACGAAGTTACCGTTTTAACAAAGCTTGCAACACCTACCAACATTTCGGCAAAAATTGAAAGCGAAAATGTTGTTGTCAGCTGGAAAGCTTCAACCGGAGCGGAAAGCTACAACGTATACCGTAACGGCGAAAAGCTGGAAACTGTCACAACAACCTCTTTCACCGACAGCAGCGTAAATCCCGGTCAGACTTATACCTACACCGTTGAGGCTGTCAAAGACAGCTTTACCAGTGAAAAGAGCAATGGCGCAACAGTAACCACCGGTATTGCCGATGTGACAGGCGTTAAGGCGGAAGTAAAGAGTGATACAGAAATAACTGTTTCATGGGCAAAGGTCGAGGGCGCAAAATATTACATGGTGTCCTATAATGACAAGTCGGTTAAAGTTGAAGGCTTGACCTACGATGCTTCGGGTCTTACCGGAAGTACGGAATACACTTTCAAGGTTCAGGCATTTGTAAACAGTGAAATCCATTCAAATGAAGTTGCATCGAACACCGTTAAAACAAAGCTTGCTCCGGTGGATGTCAAAAACATCAAGGTTATCAATAGGACTGCTGATTCCGTCATACTCAGCTGGTCAAGAAATCTAACCAGCGAGAACTATTCCATTAGCGTCAACTCTGCATCGGGGTCAACTCCAAAAGTTGCTTTTTCAACAAACAATCCCGTCTATGTTACGATCACGGGTATCACGGCAGAGACTACTAACATAAGTATTGTAACTAAAGCAGGAACGGAAACTTCAGCAAGCGTTACATATGAGATCCCCGCTTTTGTTTCCACAGCCACAGCTGCCTGACATCAATGAACTCATAACCGACCCCGGCGGGCGCGCTCTTCGGGGTCGGTTATCGGCAAAATTATTCGATATTTTAAGGAGGAAGAAAACAGATGAAAAAGCTTGCAAGGCTGCTTCTGACCGCGCTTTTGTGTCTGAGCATTGTGCTCACGGCGGTTACTCCGGCGTTTGCCGCAGTTGCAAAGGTCAAAAAGCTCAAAGCAACCGTAACCTACAACACCGTTACCCTGACATGGAGCAAAGCCTCCGGCGTTTCCGGCTATGAGGTTCAAAGAGCCTCGGGAAAGAAATGGAAAACAGTCGGAACCACCAGGAAAACAACGTTCAGAATCAAAAAGCTCAAAACCGGTACCACCTACAAATTCCGCGTCCGCGCCTATAAGCTTTCGGGAAAGACAAAGGTGTACGGCAGTGCGGCAACGGTTTCTGCAAAGCCTGTTTGTGCCGCGCCGAAGAACCTCAAAGCCGCCGTCCTCTCCCCCACAACGGCAAGACTGACCTGGGCAAAGACCGCCGGCGCTTCAAGATACCGTATTCAGAAGTGGAACGGCAAAAGGTGGGTATACCTCACCAACACAAAGGGTACCTCTGTGAGCCTCAACGGCCTTACACCGTCAGTGGCCGCAAAGTTCCG
>JAEDEQ010000010.1 GCA_016293225.1 Clostridiaceae bacterium | reverse complement strand
AGCCGCGTTCAAGGAGTCTGAAGCCTGTTTTTTCGCCTATGCCGCCGCTTCGTATACCCTCTTCAAAAAAGAAAACTTTTTTCATCGTGAACATGATATCAACTGCGTTTTCCGGAAGCGGCTTTATTCTGTTGAGTGATATCAATAATACATTTATATTCTGAGCCGAAAGCTCATCAACGGCTTTTATCGCCTGAGAGGTAACTCGCCCGTAGGTTGCAATGCAGATTTCAGCGTTTTTATCTCCGTAGGTTGAAAACTCAATGCAGTCATACTGCAAAACCGAAACATTATCAGCCTGTCCTCCGCGCGGATAGCGCACGGCAACCGCAGCCTCATCGGCATTCACCGCGTTGTTTATATCAGCCTCAAGCGAGCGGTAACAGCACGGAGAATATACGATGATATCCGGTATTGTTGAAAGGAAGGCAACGTCCATAAGTCCGTTGTGGGTCTCGCCGTCTTCACCGACAAAGCCTGCGCGATCAATGGCGAAAATCACCTTGAGTTTTTGCAGCGATATATCATGAACAAGCTGATCGTAGCACCGCTGAAAAAAGGTTGAATAGACCGCAAAAACGGGAAGCATTCCCTTTTTTGCAAGGCCGCTTGCAAAGGTTACCGCGTGTTCTTCGGCAATGCCGACGTCAAAAAAGCGGTCGGGAAAGCTCTTTCTGAAGCATTCAAGTCCCGTTCCGAGTCCCATTGCGGCGGTAATGGCGCACATTTTTTTGTTGGCCGGAGCATATTTGCAAAGGTATTCGCCGAGTTTATCCGAAAAGCAATCAGCGGCGCTTTGTGTTTTTCCCGTTGCAAGATTAAACGGTCCTACGCCGTGGAATCTGCTGGGATCCTCTTCGGCAAATCTATACCCTTTGCCCTTTATTGTGTTGACATGGAGCAAAACGGGCGCATTGACCTTTTTTGCCGCTTCAAGCGCGTCAACAAGCACCGAAATATTGTGTCCGTCAATCGGACCCATGTATCTGTAGCCGAGATCTTCAAAAAACGTGCTTTGAGTATAAAGCTTGTTTTTAAGATCGGTTTTAAGATCATACAGCTTTTTGGTAATCTTTTTTCCGACACTCGGGATTCTGTTGAGCGTCCTTTCGGTTGAAGCTTTAAGGTTATAGTAGCCGGGCTTTGAGCGGATAACGGCAAGATATTTTGCAAATGAGCCGACATTCTCGGATATCGACATTTTGTTGTCGTTGAGAATAATTATATGCTTTGTTTTGCTGCGTCCTCCGTTGTTAAGGGCTTCATAAACCATTCCGCCGGTGAACGAACCGTCTCCTATAACCGTTACGGTATAATTGCCGTTATCAAGCAGCCGGTTGGCCGTTGCAATACCGAGTCCGGCGGAAACCGAGGTTGAGCTGTGGCCGGAATAAAAGGTGTCGTGTTCGCTTTCATTCGGGCGGCAAAAGCCGGAAAGTCCGTCCTTTTTTCTCAGAGTTCCAAAGCTTGCATACCGCCCCGTAATAAGCTTATGAGCATAGCACTGGTGGCCGACGTCGAAAACAATGCTGTCCTTTGGAGAATCAAACACCTTATGCAGCGCAACAGTCAGCTCAACCGCGCCGAGATTTGAGGAAAGGTGACCGCCATTTTTTGAAACGGTCTCAAGCATTTTCTGCCTTATCTCAAAGCACAGCTCATTAAGCTGATCGGTATTCATTTTTTTTACGTCCGACGGCGCTTTGATGCCGGAAAGAAGCTTATATTCCATTATATCAATCAATTCCTTCGTGACAAAAGCTTTTCGGAAAAATCTCTGAGATATGAGGCTTCCTCTCCGAAATATTCAAGACTTGCAAGCGCTTCGGCGGTAAGCTTTTTTGCATACAGCTGCGACATCTCAAGACCGAGAAGCGAAACATAGGTCGATTTATTACTCTGCATATCGCTGCCTATCGGCTTTCCGAGCGTTTCCTCGTTTCCGGTAACGTCAAGAATATCATCAACAACCTGAAAAGCCTGTCCGAGCTTTTCGGCAAATTCAGCCGCGGCTTTTTTCGCTTCGTTTCCGCCGTGGGCCGAAATGACGCCCATAACGGCCGCAGCCCTGATGAGCGCGCCGGTTTTGAGCCTGTCCATCTTTTCAAGGGTATCGCTCGTAATCCGTATTCCCTCGCTTTCAAGGTCAATAACCTGGCCGCCGATCATACCGCAGTTGCCCGCGCCCTCGGCAAGAACAGAAAGAGCTTCAAGCGTCATTTCCGGGTCTTTTTTTGCAACAGGTGAGCCGAGAACGCTTGAAAAAGCGTGGGTCAGAAGGCTGTCTCCGGCAAGCAGGGCAAAATGCTCCTTGAATTTAATGTGGCACGAGGGCTGTCCGCGCCTCATATCATCGTTATCCATGCAGGGAAGATCGTCGTGAATGAGCGAATAGGTATGAACCATCTCAATCGCGCAGGCAAACGGGAGCGCGTCCTCAACATTTCCTTTGCAAAGGCGGCAGAATTCAAGCACAAGGAGCGGTCTTATCCTTTTTCCGCCGTTTCTGACGCTGTACTTCATAGCTTCACAAACAACGTTATCGCCGCACTTTTCAAGAGCCTTTTCAAGCGCCGCGTTTATCATTGAAACATATTCGTCTGTAGTGTATCTCTTATTCATCTTCTTCACCGCCTGCAAGATGTGAAAGCTCAACAACCTTTTGTTTTGCGTTTTCAAGAGCCTTGTTGCAGAACGCGACAAGGTGAACGCCCTCTTCATAAAGCTTCATTGACATTTCAAGATCCGTTTCGCCGCTTTCAAGGCTTTCGGTAATCTCTTTAAGGCGAAGAAGCGCCGTGTCAAAATTATATGTATCCATTATTTATTATTCCTTTCAGTTTCGTTTTCATTCATGACAATGCCGTTTACGGTACACCTCAGCTCACCGTCCGAAAGGCGGACGCCGATTTCATCGCCGACTTTGACAAGCGCCGCGCTTTTGATTGCATTGCCCTGCTCATCCAGAGCAACAGCAAAGCCGCGTTCAAGCGTTTTAAGCGGACTGACGCTTTCAAGGCGTGAAGCACAGAAGACGGTTTCGCTCTGAAAGCGTGAAAAGGTGCGGGAAACCGCCGCATTCATTCTCTGCGCCAGCATATCTGCAAAATCCGCATACTGCATTATCCTTTTTTGCGGACTGAGAGCGGAAAAATGCTTTTCGCTCTGCGAAAGAAGCGCTTTTCTTCCGCTGATTTGCGAAAGAACGGCGTTCATCATTGAGTCAAGAGCTTTATCAAGCGTATACAGAAGCTCCCTGTAATCGGGAACGGCAATTTCCGCCGCTGCCGACGGCGTAGGAGCACGGCGGTCACTGACAAAGTCTGCAATAGTATAATCCGTCTCGTGGCCGACAGCCGAAATAATCGGAATCTGCGAATCATAAACGGCGTGAGCAACCGATTCCTCATTAAACGCCCAGAGATCCTCAATCGAACCTCCGCCGCGTCCGACAATAAGCACATCGCAGGCATTAAGGCGGTTAAACTTTTCGATTGCCGCAACAATCTGCGGCGCGGCATTTTCTCCCTGAACCGCAACCGGCTCAAAAACAACCTCGGCAAGCGGATAACGCCGCGCAAGAACAGTCAGGATATCATGAACCGCCGCTCCGGTCGGAGAAGTTATTACGCCTATTTTTTTCGGAAACTGCGGGAGCGGCTTTTTGTGCTCATCAGAGAACATTCCCTGCTCATAAAGCTTTCTTTTAAGCTGTTCAAAGGCAAGATTCAGCGCGCCCTGCCCGTCGGGGATCATATCCTCGCAGTAAAGCTGATAAACGCCGTCGCGCTCAAAAACGGAGATGTTTCCCCTGATAATCACTTTCATTCCGTTTTCAACCTCAAAACGGACTCTTTCGGCGGCGGAACGGAACATCACCGCTTTTATTGCCGCGTTAGAATCTTTCAGAGTGAAGTAGAAATGACCCGTTCGGTAATGATTGGTGAAATTTGAAATTTCACCGCTTACATATATATTTTTAAGGTTAAAATCCGAATCGACTATTGATTTGATGTAGGTATTAATTTGTGAGACGGTTAAAACAGTTGACATTAAAAACTTCTCTCCGCTTTCCTTTTTCCTTTCAGATACCCGATTACCGCAACGCCTGCGGCGTTGTCGCACGAAAATTCGGGCTTTGCAAAAATTGCGTTATATTTTTCTTTGAACCTTTTGCTGATTATTGAATTTGACATCACGCCTCCGGAATAAACAAGCGGAAGCGGGCCGTATTTTTCAAGAATACGCTCCGTCATGCTGTCAAGCGCCGATGAAATATAATCAAGGCAGAACTTTGCGGTGTCGCACGGCGCTTCACCGGCTTCGACCATTTTACGGCACTGATTTTCAAGACCCGAAAGCGAACAGTCAAGACCCTTCATCGGTGCTCTGACCTTGAACCGTTTTTTGCTTTGGCAGGCAAGAGAGTCAAGCTCCTTGCCGCACGGAAAGGAAAGACCGAGCATCAGTCCGGCGCGGTCAACTGCCTGGCCTGCTTTGAGATCAAGCGAGGACGCAATCCTTTCGCAGAGAAAAATCTCCTCATCGTCAGGTCTTACAAGCAGCGCTTCGGTAGTACCGCCCGAAAGATGAAAGGCAATAAATTCCTTTTCAAGCAAGTTCAGACGGCCGGCACTGAACAAAGCGGCTGCAATGTGTCCGTTCTGGTGCGCGGTTTCAAAAAAAGGAACACCTGAAGCAAGAGCCACACAGCGGGCCGCAGTTTTTCCGACAAGGAAGCACGGCATATACGAATCTTCACGAAGGCAGGGTCTTACCGAAGCGCAGACCCCGTCAACGGTGAATTTTTCATGCTCTGAAAGCTTTTGAAAAACAGAACCGAGCTGAACCGTGTGGTGGAAAACGGCGTCGCTCTGGCGCAGTCCTTTTTCTCCCTTTCCGACCGGCAGCAAAAGCTTATTCTGAATGACGCGCCCCTCCTGAGGAAAAAACGCGGCAACGGAGGTTGTGTAATTACTTGTATCGAAGCCGATGTATGCCATTATGCTTCTGACTTTTTTGCAATGGCGCCGAGAACGCCGTTAATATATGACGCGTCCGCGGCCGTTGCATATTTTTTTGCAATTTCAACCGCTTCATTGATGGCAACGCCTACGGGAATTTTTTCCTCGCTGAAAAGCAGCTCATAGACCGCAACTCTCATAATTGCGGTCGCAACGCGTGAAATGCGCTTTGCCGACCAGCCGACAAGATTGCTGGCGATTGTTTCATCAATGGCTTCAAGATTTTCAAAAATACCCTTTGTTGTGCGCAGAACATAGTTATTGACCTCAAAAAACTCCGACTCCTGCGCACATTCAATTATCTCGCTCAGCGGCAGATTGCTGAGAAAGCTTTTTTCAAATGTAATTATAAACGCAACTTCCCTTGCCTCGTGTCGTGTCATATTATTTTTCCTTCCGTGTTTTTTGCAAGCCGCAGATTTATCGGCGGCTTTAAGGTGCAAAAATATACATTTTTGCGTTATTTGAGTTTATATTATACCACAAATTTTAAAACAGGCAACTACTTTGCTTCAATTATTGTCAAATTTTCGGGCGAAACCGGAGTATTATTTTCAATAATCTCAGTAATTTGCAGGATTGTGCTGTCGTTTGACTTTCCGTTTTCAATAATTACCTGCGCTTTTTCACCGTTAATTATTACAACGCACTCGCCGCCAACCTTGGCTTTTATCATTTCTTCGCAATCGGTCTGCGCTTTCAGAGTGCTTTTGAACTGCTCAAGCAAAGTTCCGAGCTTTGCTTTTTCATCTTCAGAAATGTTCTCGCTTTTCAGAATCTTTTCAATTTTTTCTTCAATCTCGTCTTTAACATTCTTTTGCTCAAGCTTTGCCGAGGCGAAGTATTCGGCGTTTGAGGTGACCGCAGTCGTGTCCTCGGTAACATTGCTCGCACCGACCAAAAGCGAATCGCCGAGATTCTGCCTGTTTGTTTCCTCCTCGGCAACTGTTGAAGTTTTTGCCGCGGCGTCGCTCTTCGGCTTTGAGTAATACCAATTAACCGTTACGGCGGCGGCAAGAGCCACTATTAGCGTTGCGGCAAGGATTTGCTTCTTTTTTACAAACATACTCATGGGTGTTTCCTCCTTATCCGGCTTTGCGGACTACACTGATATTGGTTGAATTTATATCAAACAGCGCACAGACGGTTTCAATAATGCGCTGTTTAATAACGCTGTCGCCCGCCCCGTCGCAAACGATTGCAACGCCGCAGACGTGAGGATAGACGCTCTTGGTCAGAAGACCGTTTTCGCCTTCGTCATTTTCAATGATGATATATTTGCTTTTTGTCTTTTGCGAGCCGTCCTTTTCGTTCTTTTCAACGTCCTCATCGGTATCCTTTGCAAACACTTCCTCTTTTGACGAATCAAAAACCACCATGACCTGAGCCTTGCCTGCTCCCTCAATGCTTTCAATGAGCGTTTTCAGCTTCAGCTCAATGCTTTCTTCATATGAAAGGGTTTCGCTCACCGGCTTATTTTGAACGTCTTTAGCGTTGGGTTTCAGCTCAGACAAAAATATCAACGCCATTCCGAGAACACCGACGGCTATTATTATCAGAACCCTTTTGTCCTCTTTCAGCTTTTTCAAAAGCTTTTCTTTAAGGTCGTTTTTCATTCGGCTCTCCTTTTTTTACAATCTCAATCTCAGAAACGCCGCCGCATATAATTTCCGCGGCAGTTTTAATTTCACTCTCATTGATTTTTCCGCTGATGACAATTTTAAGCCTTTCCACCTTGCAGTTACCGTCGCAGGTGACGTCAACGGATTCAACGCTGTATTTCATTTCGGTAAGCCGCTTTCGCACTGCCGCTTCATAGCCGCTCTGAGCAATCTTTTTTGCGGCGTTTTCGCTCTGCTTCTGATATTCTCCGTCCACCTCTTTAAAGCTTTGAATATCCTCAAGCAGATTGAAATCAAGTTCGTCCTTTGAAGCAAAGGGAGATATGACGGCGCAGACAATAACAACGCCTGCAAGGGTAATAAACGCCGCCTTTGTTTTTCCGGGTGGCAAAAGAGCGGTAAAAACAGCGCCGATTATTGCCGTTGCCGCTATGAGCGCCGTCCAGCTTTTTATAGCATCCATCAGCTTACCCCCTTGACGCTCAGCATCAGTCCCGTTGAAATAACAAAAATAAATAGTCCGTAAACAGAAACAAGCAGCAGAATCTTCAGCGCAAGCGAAAAACCTTTGAACAGCGAGCTGATTTCGTTTTGTCCGAGAAGCTGCGACGCAAAGGACAGCACCGAAACCGCGGCAAAATACAAAAACAATTCGGTTATTGCCGGAAAGCAGGTGACAAACACGGCGGCAATACCAATTACGGCAGCCGAGCCTTTTATTAAATTTATACTTGAAGCAAAGGCCGAATATGCCTCGCTCATTGCGCTGCCGACAACGGGAATGAGACCGCTTACAATAAAACGTATTCCGCGTGAGGCGGCGCTGTCGGCAGCGGAAGACAAAATGCTTTTGAGAGTCAGAAACCCCGTGAAAAACGCGGCGGCACTGCCGAGAACAAAATTTGCGCATTTTCCGGCTGCCGAAAGAAAGCGGCTGCAGTTTACCTGTCCGTTCATTGAAAAAGCAATGGAAAGGCACAGTATTACGCCGGTGAACGGAACAACCAGCTTTGCCGTCAGCAGTGAAACACCCTCGGCAAAAAGCAGCGTCAGCGAATTATAGGCGGCTGCGCTTACCGGGTTTCCGGACACGGCAATTATTCCGGCATAAACCGGTACATATGAAACAAGAAGCTTGTTCACGGCGTCAGTCATCATTACGGCAATGTTAAGAACCGAAGCGGTTTTCTGCGCAACAAGCACGGAAAACACGCAGACGCTGATAAGACCGACAAGACTTGAGCGTTCGTTTTTTTCGCCGAGGGTGGCAATTAAACTTACAACCATAAGCACCGACAACAGCTCAAAAAAGAATCTTAAAGCAGCGTTTGCCTTTTCTTTCAGGTTCGTTTTAAAGTAATCAGTCAGACTGTCCATTGAAAAATCAAAAGCGCCGGCGTCATCAAGGCTTTCAATTCCGAAAAGCTCCATGGCAGCCTTTGTTTCCGAATCAAAGGCGGAAAACAGCTCGTTTTCAAAGGCTTTTCCGTAGTCTTCGCTTTCGGTTTCGGCATATGCCGTGAGCGCCAAAGCAAAAAGCAAGGCGCATACCGCAATAAAGGAAAAGTATTTTTTCATCATTTTATATACATAAGTGCGGTTTCAACAACGGACTCTATAAGAGGAACGCAAAACAGGATTATCATGATTCTTCCGGCAAGCTCAACCGTATCGGCAAGGGCTTTGTTTCCGCTTTCGCGGCAGAGCGAGGCGCAGACAGTGCAGGCGGCGCTAACCACCGCGCCCTTGAGCAGCACTGAAATATATGATTTTTCAAGAATGTCCGAAAAGGTGTCGTCAAAAAGACCGCCGAGCCTTTTTGACGCGGCGCTTATCAAAAAGGAAACAATTATTACAACAAAGCAAAGCTGGAGCGGAAGAACATACTCCGGGCGGCTTTCACGCAGGAGCGAGGAAAAAACGGCGCACGCAACGGCAAGAACGGCAATTTTAAATATCAGGCTCAAAACTCGATCAGCTCTTTCACACTTTCAAACAGACCGCCAATCTCCGGAATGAGCATAAGCAGAACTATTATTATTCCCATCAATGTTGTAAGCGTTGCGTATTCGCTTTTTTCGGCTCTTGAAAGAATCTGATTAAGAATTGAGACTATTATGCCGATTGCCGCGATCTTAAAAATCAAGTCGATCTTCATTTTTTCCTCACTCTTAAATTAAAATTATAAATATTATTCCGCCGGCAAAAACGCCGGAAAACATGCACAGTCTTGCGTATTTATTTTTTGCGCAAACAGCTTCGGACAAGGCAGACGAAAAACGTTCGCCGTAGTAGACAAGAATTTCTTCAACACCGTTTATATCGCAGGTACACGCGGTTCTTCCGAAGCGCAAAAGAAGCTTCAGCTCGTCTTTTCCGACGCACGGAGGCTTTTGCTCAAGGCTTTTCTCCCAGGCTGTCGGAAAATCCTCGCCGCTTTGCAGTTTTTCGGCGCACTCGGAGATGAAGCTGAGACTGCGTATTGCCGAGCTGTCCGAAATTTTTACTATCGCTTCGGAAAAAGGGAGCAGATAATGAGTTACCTCAAGCTTAATCAGGCGAAAAAAGGACAGCAGCTCCTCAAGAGCTTTTTGCCGCTTTGAAAAGCGCTCAGCAAGCACCGTCCCGAAGACCGCCGCGGCAAGCCAGACCAAAACGCCTCCTGTATATTTCATCTTTGATCTCACCGACTTCATAAACATTTTCAATTTTTCCCGGCAAACTTCCGCCCTTGAGCATGACAACGGTTTCAAAGCAGCCGATATCAATGAGTCTTTCAACCTGCCTGCGTCTTATCAGCTCGTCAAAGCCGGACGCATGAACGGTAACAATGAAAGTTATTCCGCTGTTGGCGCCTTGGGCAATGGCCTCAAGCTCGCTTTCCGCCGCAACCTCATCGCAGGCTATGACCTGCGGTGACATTGTTTTAACAGCCGTGAGTATGGCGCAGGATTTCGGATAGCCCGTAAGCACATCGGTATTTATGCCGACATCGTTCTGAGCCACACCGTTTTTCATTGCCGCAAGCTCGCCGCGCTCATCAATGGCGCAGACTTTGAGACTTTCCGGGTTTTCAAAACCGGAAAGCCGGCGGATAAGATCGCGCAGCACCGTTGTTTTTCCGCTCGAGGGCGGCCCTGCAATGATTAATCCGCCGAGATTATTTAGACGTAATCGCTTTATAATATCATCGGCGCAGCCTTTAACCTCGCGCGCGACCCTGACATTCAGCGAAGAAACATCGCGTATTGTTGTAACAGAGCCGTCAGCCGAGCAGACAGCGGTGCCGGTAAGACCTACTCTGTGGCCGCCCCGCGTTGTAATAAAGCCGCTTGAAATGCTGTTTTGAAACGAATGTGCCGAAAACTCGCAAAGGCGATTGAAGGAGTCAAGCAGTTCCTCTTTTTTGCAAATGAGAGCATTTTCGGGGCTTGCGGTCAATTTTGAATCCGCAGAAAGCATAATGCTTTTTCCCGAAACGGATAAAACCACCGCCTTTTCGCTCCTGAGACGTATCTCGGTCGTTCGCTCCTTTACCGCAGGGTCAACCGCAAGAAGCGCTTTTTTCAGTCTTTCCGAGATAAAGGCCGTTGCCGAATCAAACCTTTCCATTTTTCACCCTCCTTTTCGGTTTGCTAATAGATATGTGTACAAGTCCTTTCTTAGAACGGACAAGACTGATTTTTAATAAACTTCTTGAACTATTGAAAAAAATATAGTATTATGTAGAAGACTCAAGGCAATTACCGGCCGGGCTCTGCGCCCCTCAATAGGCCGGCGGTTGCTCAAATACTCGGAAAGAAGGCTAATAATGAGTAAGAAGAAAAACAATTTCTTTTTTGACAACCGTTATCTTTTTATCTCTTTCGGCGCAACCGCAGGACTGATGCTTATTGTTTACATCTGCACCCAGGTTTTCCCGTTCGGAGACAATACGGTTCTGAGAATGGATCTCTATCATCAGTACGGTCCGCTGTTCAGCGAATTGTATGACAGAATTTTCAGCGGTTCATCTCTTTCCTATTCATGGGTGAGCGGTTTGGGCAGCTGTTTTCTCGGAAACTATTTCAACTATCTTTCAAGCCCCATCGGCGCAATAGTTGTTTTCTTCGGACATTCTCATGTTCCGGAAGCCATTGCCGCCATGGTGCTGATTAAAGCCGCCCTTTCTTCGGCAACGTTTGCCTATTACATTAAAAAGTCACTGCACAATCAGTCGCCCGCAACCGTTGCGTTCGGAATCCTTTATTCTTTCTGCGCATACATGCTGGCGTATTACTGGAACATCATGTGGCTTGATGCAATGGTTCTTCTTCCGCTTATTCTGCTCGGCATTGAAAGAATACTTGACCACGGAAAGATTGGCTTGTATACAGGCGCGCTTGCGCTCTCCCTGTTTTCAAACTACTATATGTCATATATGCTTTGCCTTTTTTCCGTTATCTACTTCTTTTATTACAGCTTTATCAACCCCACAAACAGCAAGGTTATAAGCGCCGAATACCAAAAGAAGCATCCCAAAGGACTTTACAGAAAGCTGCGCAACAGCCGTTTCTTCCACGGCGGCGTGCTTTTTGCTCTCGCGTCTCTCCTTGCGGCCGGCCTCATGGCCTTTGCTCTTATCCCGACCTACAAAATTCTTCAAAACTGCTCGGCAACCTCAGGCTCCTTCCCGAGCGATATTAAGACCTACTTCACGTTCTTCGACTTTTTTGCAAACCATTTCGGCAGTCTTACAACCACTATCAGAAGCAGTGGAGAAGATGTTCTGCCGAATGTCTATTGCGGAATTATTACAATAATCCTTGCAATTCTGTTCTTCTTTACCAAGTCAATTTCAAAGAAGGAAAAATTTGCAACAATCGGACTTTTGACGGTTTTCTTCATTTCTTTTAATTTCAATTTTCTCAACTTTGTCTGGCACGGAATGCATTTTCCGAATGATCTTCCCTACCGTTTCTCGTTCATGTATTCCTTTATCCTGCTTGTGATGGCATACAAAACCTTTTTGCGCCTTAATGAGATTTCGTCAAGGCAAATCGGTCTTGTCGGAGCGCTGCTTGTGCTTTTTGTTGCCGTTGTTGAAAAAGTCAAGTCAAAGAATGTCGGCACCGGTACGGTTTATATCACACTGATATTCATTGTTTTATATGTACTGCTGCTGACGGTTTTAAAGGACAAGCGCTTTTATGTCGGCTCGCTTGCCGTTTTGCTTTGCATCTGCGTTTGCAGCGAGGTAATAATCTGCGACACCGGCTCTTTCCCGAATTCGATAACAAGAGCTTCATATGAAGATGACTATGATGACTTCAGAAAAGTCAAGGATACCATTGACTCGGGTGAAAAGGACAAGTTCTATCGAATGGAGCTGACTTATCTCAGAACAAGAATGGATAACTGCTGGTTCGGATATAACGGCGTTTCCGTTTTCTCGTCAATGGCATATGAAAAGCTTGCAAAGCTTGAGGATCATCTCGGCCTTATGAGCAACCGCATCAACAGCTACAACTATGACGCGCAGACGCCCGTATACAACATGATGCACGCTCTCAAATATGTTGTTAACAATACTACGCCCGATGTTCTCGGCAGCAAGTATTACAAAAGGCTTTCGTCCGTTGACAAGTTCACCGCATATCAGAACAACTACTATCTTCCGCTTGCTTACTGTGTTGACAGCGCCGTTGAGCAGTGGAATATTCAGCTGGATCTTACAAATCCCGATCCGTTTGAAGTTCAGGGCGATTTCTTTAAAAAGGCAACCGGTGAAAACGCCGAAGTTTTTGTTAAAGTTCCGTTTGAATCCATCAACTACACAAATGTTGACCCGTTCACCGAAAGCCTTGAACAAAACGACTTCCACTTTAGCAAAAGCGAAAAAGATACAGACGCAAGCGCAACCTTCAGCATTTCCGCAAAGGAAGCCGGAAATTACTACGTTTACTACTATGTTGACGGCGGCGAATCAAAGGATATTACCGTAAATTCTCCCTGCGGAACCTTCTCCTCCTCAACAAGCTTTGACTGCCTGTTCGATGTGGGAACCGTTGCAAAGAACCAGACCATTACGGTAACCGTTCCGTTTGAAAAGGATAGCGGCAGCCTGAAGCTTTATGTTTACAGAATTGATGACGAGGTGTTTGAACGCGGCTATAACAAGCTTGCAAAGAACACAATGAACATCACCTCGTTTGAGGATACCGACATCAGCGGAACCTTCTCCGCCGAGGAGGACTGCCTGCTTTATACCTCCATTCCTTACGACAAAGGCTGGACGATTACTCTTGACGGTAAAGAGGTTGCAAAGAGCGATATTATCGCAGTCGGCGACGCTCTTATCGGAATAAGAGTAAGCAAGGGTAACCATAAGATAAGCTTCTCATATCAGCCTGTCGGCCTTATGGCGGGAATTATGATTTCGGCTTTTGTTGCCGCACTTACACTTCTTATATTGATAATCAGGCTGCTCAAGAAAAAGTTCGGCAAGAAGAAAACAAAGAAGCCTGTCTATGCTCCCGTTAACACTGACGTTGACAACAGCGTATTCTATGAATACAGCGACGAGCCTGAAGAAGTAATTGCCGCACCGCAGGAGGCTGACAACAGTCCGATTGAAACGGTTGAGCTTTCACCGCAGAAAGCTCCGGAAGTCAGGCAGCATCTGCCCGAAAGGGAGGTTTTTTCACCGGATAATTACAAGCATGATGTTCACAGGGAGGTTTTTGCTCCGACCGAAAAACCTACGCCGATTGAGTCCGTTACTGCCAAGGAATGGAATGAAATCTTTGGCGAAAGAAAATAATATAAGCTTTGTCCCACCGAAAAATAATGCGGTGGGACAAATTATAATGAGTTGGTTTGCTTGCAGCTTTTAATTATCAGACACGGGGATCCCGATTATATTAAAGATTCGCTGACAAAAAAAGGAAAACGCGAGGCTTTGCTGCTTTGCAAAAGAATTGAAAAGCTCAACCCCGATTTCATCTATTCTTCACCGCTCGGCAGGGCAAAAAAGACCGCAAAGCTTGCAACAAAAACACTCGGCAGGGAAATTACCGTGCTGCCGTGGCTCAGAGAGTTTGAGGGAAGAGTCGGCTCCGGTCTTTTCAAGGATATCTGCTGGGACAGGCTGCCCCAAGACTGGACTTGTTTTGACGGCCTGTATACGGACGAATGGTACAACTGCGCAATGATGAAAGGCACTAATGTTCGAGAGGAATATCAAAAGGTTGTGCGCGGTCTGGACGAGCTTCTTTCAAAGCACGGATATCAGCACAGCGGAAGAATTTTCAAGGTCACTGAACCGAACCACGATACAATAGCGCTGTTCTGCCATTTCGGCGTTGAATGTGTTATTCTTTCACACCTGCTTTCCGTCAGCCCGATGCCGTTCTGGCATAACTTTGCCGCTCTCACAACCTCGGTAACAACAGTTGTTACCGAAGAGCGGAGAAAAGGTATTGCTGCGTTCAGGATTCTTTCGTTCGGCGATATCAGTCACTTGTATGCGAATAACGAGGAGCCGTCGTTCGCCTGCCGCTTCTGCGAGTGCTTTGACGACGATACCCGACACGACTGACGCACAATAAAACGCAGTTCAGTGTTGAAAAACGATTGACAATAAAAGGCCAAAAGAATATAATTGATTTGTCTGACTAATACAGATATAAGTGTAAAAAATTAATTCAGAGAGGAGAAAAACCAATGAATTCAGAATACTCAGCGCTCTTTACTCCCTGGAAGATTGGAAACGTTGAAATCAAAAACCGAATCGTTCTTTGCCCAATGGGCGGAACTTCGCTTTTTGGCTGGATGGAGCCGAATCATTTTGACAAGGAAGCCGCCAACTTCTTCCTTGAAAGAGCCAGGAATAATGTCGGTCTTATCATTCCCGGAATTGCTCCGCTGAAGGACACCATCGGCAACCGCTGGCTCTATCAGAACAAAAAAATGTTCAAGGACCTCAAGGTCTTCATGGACGAACTGCACAAGACCGGCGCAAAGCTTTTTGTTCAGCTCACCGCAGGCTTCGGACGCTCGTTTGCAATCACCGATCACCTTGCAAAATTGTACAATACACCGCTTCGTACGCTCATGAAGCCCGTGGTTGATCTCAGCTATCTCTGCGCAAGCCCGAGCGAGCTTCCGTCACGCTGGGCAGAGAATGTTAATTGCCGCGCCCTTACCAAAAAAGAGATTGACGAAATTGTTGAGGCTTTTGCAAAAACCGCCGCTCTTTGCAAGGAAGCAGGCGTTGACGGCGTTGAAATTCATGCCGTTCACGAAGGCTATCTCATTGACCAGTTCACAATGAAATATACAAACAAGCGCACCGATGAATACGGCGGTTCGTTTGAAAACCGTTACCGTTTCCCGGTTGAGATTGTTAAGCGCGTTAAGGCGGTTTGCGGAAAAGACTTCCCCGTTTCGCTTCGTTATTCGGTACTTTCAAAGACCAAGGATTTCTGCTACGGCGCTCTTCCCGGTGAAGAAGGCTATACCGAGGTCGGCAGAGATATGGAGGAAAGCGAAAAGGCTGCAAAGTATCTTCAGGACGCGGGCTACGATATGCTTGACGCCGACAACGGTACATATGACGCCTGGTACTGGTGTCATCCGCCGGCGTATATGCCGCAGAACTGCAACCTTGACGATGTTGCTCATATCCGCAAATTTATTGATATTCCCGTTGTCTGCGCAGGACGAATGGAGCCCGACGTTGCCGCAAAAGCCATTGAAGACGGTAAGATCGACGCAATGGGCGTTGCCCGTCAGTTCCTTGCCGACCCCGAATGGATAACAAAGCTTATGAACAATAAGCTTGAAGATATTCTCCCCTGCATCTGCTGCCACAACGGCTGCTTCAACATGGCTCACTACAAGGGACACGCAAATGATCAGGACTTCGGCGATTCAGCTCATATGGCTCGCTGCGCCCTCAATCCGCAGACCATGCAGAGCAAAAAGTATAAGATTGTTAAAGCCGCAAAGAGCAAAAATATCGCCGTTATCGGCGGCGGCATCGGCGGTATGGAAGCCGCAAGAGTTCTCGCTCTTCGCGGTCACAAGGTAACTATCTATGAAAAGAGCGACAAGCTCGGCGGTATCTTCATTGCTGCGGCCGCTCCCTCATATAAAGAAAAGGACAGAGATCTTATTGAATGGTACAAGAGGGAAATTGCAAAGCTTCCCATCACTGTCAAGCTCGGCACCGAGGTTAAAGACGTAAACTCTCTCGGCGCTGACGAAGTTATTATTGCAACAGGCTCAAAGGCGCGCAAAATTCCCGTTAAGGGCGCTGAGCTTGCAATGGACGCAACGGAGTTCCTGCTTGGCGAAAAGACCGTTGGCGATACCGTTGTAATTGTCGGCGGCGGACTTACCGGCTGCGAAATTGCATATGACCTCTACCTCCACGGCAAGAAGCCGATAATTGTTGAAATGAAGGACGATCTTGTTGCAGTCAAGGGCGTTTGCCTTGCAAACTCCAGCTTCCTGCGCGACTTCTTTAAGACCAATAAGGTTCCGGTATACCTTGAAACAAAGCTCGGCGAGGTTCTTCCCGACGGAATCATGGCAACGGACAAAAACGGCAAGACCTTCAAAATTGAAGCAGACAGCGTAATTCTTTCTGTAGGCTATATTCCCTCACCGCTTGCTGCCGGGGGCAAGAACATTCATGTTATCGGCGACGCCGACAGAATCGGCAATCTGCGCACGGTTATCTGGGGCGCATGGGACGTTGCGATGAAGCTTTAAGGAGTACATTTTGGTGGAAGCATTTGAAGAAAAGGTCATTTCATCACTTTTTGCACTGCAGGATATCAAATACAAGGAATTTGATCAAAGGCTGATACCGACCGTTGACCCGTCAACAGTCATAGGAGTCAGAAAGCCCGATTTGCGCAAGCTTGCTAAAGTGCTTTTTAAAGAGAGCGGATATGAAGCTTTTCTTTCCGCCTTGCCGCACAGATACCATGAGGAAAATTTTATTCATGCAATGCTTATCGAGCAGATGAAGGAATTTCCGAAAGTTATTGAAGAGACCGAAAAGTTTTTGCCTTATATTACGAACTGGGAGGTCTGCGACAGCTTTTCCCCAAAATGCTTTAAAAAGAACAAAGCTTTCCTGCTTGAAAGGATTCGCCAATGGCTCGTCAGCAGTGACGAATATACCGTAAGATTTGCCGTTAAAATGCTGATGACGCATTTCCTTGACGACGGCTTTTCAAAAGAATATCTCATGCTTGTTGCAAATGTTTCAAGCGAGGAATATTACGTCAGAATGATGCAGGCATGGTTTTTTGCAACGGCGCTTGCAAAGCAGTATGACGAAACCTTGGCTTTGCTTAAAAGCAATGTTCTTCCCGTTTGGGTTCACAACAAAACCATTCAAAAGGCTGTTGAAAGCTATCGCATTTCCGATGAGCAAAAGCAATATTTAAGAACGCTGAAACGCTAATTGCATAATTTTACCGCCGCGCTGAGAACTTCTCTTTGCGCGGCGGTTGTTTTATTTCGTTTCAGCGTTTTATCGGCGAAAATCTGCTCTGAATTCCAGATTTTGTATGCTTCCTTAAAGACTGTGCAAAAATTGTTCTTATCTTCCCGTTATAATTTTTTATAAGGTCACAGTCGTTGACCCTATAAGGAGGAATACGAAAATGAAGAAGAAAAACAACCGTACGGCACAGTATTTTCAGATGAGAGGTGAAAAGCAATGAAAAGAAATTTATGTTCAAAGCTTCTTGCCGTCTTTCTTACTCTTTTAATGCTTTCACAGTTCAGCTTTGCTTTCGCTGCGGAAAATGAAATTAAAATTGAAAAGAACGTCCCACAGGTCAATGTTGTCGGACTGTTCGGAACAACAGTTTATGAAAATACGGACAATGTGAAATCTGATGTACGCTGGCCTATTTCGGACGGACGCTTTCTTAATCTGATGCAAAAAGAAAGCGATCCAATGATAAAATCACTTGTAACCTTAAACGGTGATTTTCTTGAAAAAATATTAATTCCGGAGTTAAAAGATCTTTTTGCGCCCTTTGCGCTGAACTCCTCCGGCGAACTTGATAACAAAACGGGAATTGATTTTATTTGGCCTGCAAAAAACCAAATTAAAAAGAACAGCTGTCTTGATTTCTATTATGACTGGCGTCTTGATCCTCTTAAAACCGCTGATGAGCTTGCGAGATTTATTGATTATGTTCTTGAAGCAAGCGGCTGCGAAAAAATTGCGCTTTCCGCCCACTCATGCGGCGGCGTTATAACAAACGCATACCTTGCAAAATACGGCTGCGAAAAGCTGCAAAGCGTTTTCTTTGTTTCCTCGGCCGGACAGGGAACAACCTTCCTCGGGGAGCTGATGAGCGGAGATTTCACCCTGAAGGGCGATTCGATTGAAAACTTTTTAAAGTACCTTTTTATGGATTCGGAATATGAAAATCTGAAAGCTGTTGCTTTTTCCCTGCTCAATCGCACCGGTGTTGCTGACGCGCTGCTTAATCTTAGTGATTCCGCTTTTTCAAAGGCGTATCAAAGTCTGCTCAATGACTTTCTTATCCCGCTTTTCGGAACATGGCCGACAATGTGGGCAATGGTTCCGGACGAATATATTGACGCGGCAGAAAATTATGTTTTTGAACATATTTTTAAAGACGACGGAAATGACTACAGCGGTTTGATTGAAAAAATTGAAAATTACCGCGTTGCCGTCAGGGAAAAGAGAACTGAAATTTTCCTTGAAACAAACAAAAACTGTAACCTCGGTGTTTTCTCCTGCTACGGTTACAGCGCAATTCCCGTCAGCTCCTCGTGGTATTGCATGACAGACGGAGTTGTTGATACAAAATATACCTCGCTCGGCGCCACAACTGCAAAATACGGAAAAACACTCGGCAGAAGTTACCTTGCCTCGGCGGACAAAAACAGCATTTCGCCTGACCGGACCATTGACGCTTCAACCTGCCTTTTTCCGAAACAGACATGGTTTGTAAAAAATTACCGCCATAAGCAGTTCCACGATGACCTCTATGCACTCATGGACGCCGTCCTCTATTCAAAGGAGCAAATGACCGTTGACACATATGAAAAATATCCGCAGTTTCTTCGCTTTGACAATGTCAGCGGAATAATTCCCGATCAACGCAAAACAACTCCCGAGGAGGAAAAACGCGAGACTTTCATCGACGCCATTGTTGAGTTTTTTGAACTGATGGCAATATGGTTCAGAAAAATTTTTAACGTATAACTGCATAAAAAAACCGCTGTGTTCCGTTAATGAACACGGCGGATTTTTTTATTGTCTGTAACAGCATTTATTATATTTATGTCACCTTTGGTCACACCGTTTTCATTAAACGAATCAACCGCATAAAAACATATTTCATTTGAAAGGAAATCAAAGCTCAGACTGTCGGCATTATATACCGATTTGCTGTTATAAAGCTGCTCGGGGTCGGAACCGAAGCGGACATTGTATCCGACAGCAGTGCTGACCTTGTTCCAGCAAACTGTCGCCTGAGTATTTGACGATTTAAAAGCAAACGGATTTTCAACCTTTTGCGGAACATTACCGTTGCCGAAGCCAAATACTCTGAAATCAACAAGCAAAAAACAATCTGAAACATCAGAGGCAAATTCAAGCTTTAAAAATCTAAGTCTCTTTTCGCCCTCAAAAACAATAAGGCCGTCAAACAGGCTTCCACCGGCCGTTCCGTCAAAAAGAAGCGAAAAGTGTTTGCCGTCTGCACTGCCGTAAAGCTTGCAGCAGGCAGTAAGCTCACTGCCGATTTGAACTGCATAAACTGATTTTAATGTGCCGAGATCAATCTGAAACCATTCGCCGGCAAGTCCGCTTGCAGACGACCAGTAGGTCTTTTTATTTTCATCAACGGCGCAGCACGGTTCATGATTGCTTTTATACGTTGAAGCGGTTGCATACTTTTTGTATGATAAAAGCATCAAATCGGCTCTTTGCTTCGGAAATTGAATTATATTATTCATGTGTGCGCCTCCTTCATCTCGTTCATAATATATTAATAATTATATATTAATTATCTCATATTTTCAACGATATACGAAAAAATTTAATATTTTTAAATTTTTCTTGACATTTCAATTTATATACTATACAATAATAGTAGTTTTTATTTGTATATTATGACCAGCCACCTTATTTTAATACACACAAAAAATAGGCATATAAATTCAGAATCGGCAGCTGCTATTTTTGCTTAATCTGCTGATTCAACAAAAAAAGAACGGAGATGGGTGAACTATGAAAAAAAGAATCCTCAGCTTTATCCTCGCGGCAGTAATGATCATTACTGCCCTGCCCTTTGCCGCTTCAGCGGCAGAGGAAAAATACCCGGTTATTATCGACTCGGGTTACATGACCTCTCAAATCTTTTTGTTTGATGATGACGGCAATATCGAAAAACGAATATGGTATCTTGAAATTCTGCCTGATATTGCAAAAGAGCTTATCAGACAGATTCCCGGAGTCACCGAAGGAGCTATTGAATATCTGAAAACCAAGGATATGACGAGAGTCGGCGAGGAGCTTGCGCTTTCAGTCACAAACATTCTCAGATATATGCAACGCAATCCTGACGGAACGCCTGTTTACAACACCGGCGTGTGGCCGACAAAGCCCGAGGAAAGCAACATGAAGTATATCTATGACAACATGGCAACAACCAGATATTTACTGGGAACAATCCATGAGGAAAGATATGTTCCAATGCTCTGCGAAAAAATCGGGGCTGAAAATGTATTTCAGTTTTCGGTTGACTGGCGCAAGGAAATAATTTTCTGCGCTCTTGATCTCGGAAAATACATAAAGTCTGTTCTCGATTACACGGGTGCAAAAAAGGTAAACATTTTCAGTGAAAGTCACGGAGGTCAGACGACCGGAACCTATATTTCAATGTGTTCCATTCTTGAGAAAGGCGGAAAGGAGGCCGAAACCCTCGCTTCGCTTCTCGGCCTTACAAATGACGAACTGAAAACATATTTTAACCTCGATTATGTCAATAACGCCGTTCTTAACTCACCGGCAATCGGCGGCGTTCAGCTTGCCTATGATTTCCTTTCTGACTCAACTCACCTTGATCTTCCGACGGTTGTCAGGTTTGCACAGGCAGCGCTCAATCCGTTTTTCCTCACTAACGGCGGCGACAAATATATATCCGAAACAGAATTTGAGTGGCTGCTCGGCTTTGTAAAACTTGACCTTCTCAGCGAAGCTACCAGGAAAGCAATTCAGGCCGAGCGAATGCTTAAAATGGTTCTTTCTTTCGGCAGCGTATGGGACTTTGTTGACGCCGAGCATTACGATGAAATCAAAGCAATGCACATCAACACACCCGAAAAGGAAGCAGCCTATGCTCCGATGCTGAAGAATACGGATTTTTCACACTATATCATAATGAAAAATCTCAACGAATATCTTACCTATGCAAGAAGCAGAGGCGTTAATGTAAACATTGTTTGCGGAACCGACACGACCTCTGGTGCAGGCGCACGCGTTAACAGCGACTGCCTTGTTGCAACAAGCACCGCCTCCGGAGCAAAGGTTGCGGATTACGGCTACCGTTTTTCAAACGGATACACAACCGATGTTTCAGATCCAAAGGTTTTTTGCAAAAACAAGGCTCACAATCATGTTTCGCCGGCAATGAACATTGACGCTTCATACGGCTATCTGCCGGACAACACCTGGTTTATCGAGAACCAGTACCATGCGCAGTATGCTTATGATATCTATGCCCTGCCTCTCACCGATAAGCTTTTGCTCACCGATGAGCTCAAAGACGTCTACAGCGACCCGAATTTCCCGCAGTTTGAGTCAACCTATAACGCAAAATTCGGCGTTCATGCAGCGTTTGATAAATCAGTATACGGCAGAGCTTCGTCCGATGACACAGCCTTGGTAATTGAAAATATTTCAAAGAAAAGCGACATTGAACTTGTTGCAATCAAAGTTGAAGGAATCGACGCTTCGTTTGAGGACGTCAGGGGAAAAGTTATCCCGATGGGTGAAAAGGTTACCGTACCGCTGAAAGCACCGATTAATGAAAAAGCAATGACAAACTTCACCGTCACTGTTTATTATCTTGATATGAACTCGGTGTTTTCAATCGGCACACGCAGGTTCAATTTTACCACCGAGGGCGGAGAGCTTGCGGAATATGACGCATCAAAGCCGCTCACAGAAGCTGCGGTCACGCCAATCTTTGTTACGGCCGAAGACGCCAAAAGCACCCTCGAAAACTTCGACCGCGATATTCAGATTAAGGCGCTGATGCTCATGATAAAGAGAATAGTAAAGCAGATAACATTTTCCCTCATAAACTTAGATGTTTAATCTCACTAAATTAACAGCGGCAGCCTGAAAAAGCTGCCGCTGTTGCTATTATGCGTGTGAATAAACGTTTCCGCTTGAAAGCTTTATGCCCTTATACCGCATCATTTCGGAAACGGTAACAAGCTGATAGCCTTGATTAACAAGCCACGGAACAATGACCTGAACGGCGTTTCCGGTGGTCGGATAAAGATCATGCATCAGAACTATTGAACCGTCCGACACGCTTGATTTGACGCTCGCAATAACCTTTGCCGTGTTTCGGTGCTGCCAATCAAGAGTATCTACAGACCAGCTCACAAGAGGATAGTTTACAATCTGCCTCACTCTGCTGTTGACCGCGCCGCCGGGAGCGCGCACAATTGAGGCGCCCTTTCCGGTGTATCTTCTTATAACGCTGTTTGTATCCGCAATTTCTGAGATGATGCGGGACTCGGAAGCAGATGTCAGTGTTGTGTGGTTATATGTGTGATTGCCGATCTCACAGCCCAGAGCCGCTGCACGCGCAACACAGTCACTGTATGTTGAAACCCTTGAGCCGACAACAAAGAAGGTTGCCCTTGCGCCGTATTTTTCAAGAACATTGAGAATCTGATTTGTGACGGGTCCGTACGGACCGTCATCAAAGGTCAGCGCCACCATTTTCCTCTTAGGGTCCACCCTCTTAATCTTTTCGCTGAGCGAGAACGCGCCGATTGAGCCGGAATTGATATATGCACGAACTTTATAATGAACGGTCTTTCCGACGGGCGCTTTTTTGTCGGTATATGTAAGTGTTCCGGCCTTGCGTTTTGCAATGCGCTTCCATTCGCTTTCGCCTTGTATCATTCGGAAAACCGAATAATTGCTGCAGCCCTGAACCTGACTCCAATTCAGCACGATGCCGTCCGAGGTGCATTTCAGCGTAAGCTTTTCGGGTGCGGCAACAAAAGTTTTCATCGCAACGCTGCCCTCGCGCACCGACATAATGTTTCCGACCGATTGGCGCACCTGATAAATATACCGGACGCCGCTTTCGGCGCTTCTGTCAACAAAGATGTTATTATTGCCGGAAACTGTGCCTATACGACGCCACTTTTCGCTTTCCGTTATTTTTCGGTATATTTTGGATCCGGTAGTATTCTTATACTTATTCCACTGAAGCTTCACGCCTGCTCTGATGTTTTCAACCGATTTTATCTCGGGAGCGGCAACAAAGGTTTTGGACTTTTTAACGGCGCTGCCGTCACTTTTAACCTTACCGTAAACAGCTTTCAGCGAATAAGTATATGTTTCAGAATGCTTTACCGACCGGTCAACATAGGAATTGATGTTTGCGTTATCAATATCGGCAAGGCGCTTCCAGCCGTTTGAGCCGCTTTTTTGCCTGTATATAATATATCCGTCGGCAGGCTCAACAGTTTTCCAACTTATAACCAACCCCTGCTTAGCATTGCGCACCGCAGTTATCCTCGGCGCTTTTGGCTTCACATTCGCAGCTGAGACCGAAAGCGTCAGGACTCCGGCCAGAAGCAGGAGCGATAGCGGCAACAAAATATACTTTGAAATTCTTTTCATTTTGGCACTTCCTTATAAATTAAAAACCGCGCGACGAGCCGCCTCCGCCGAAAGAACCTCCGCCGCCGGAGAAGCCGCCTCCTCCGCCTCTGAATGAGCCGCCCCCGAAAGAGCCTCCGCCATAGAAGCCGCCGCGGTAATGCCTGTGGCCGAACGGAAGTATCCGGCGCAATATCAGATAGATAATGACTGCAAAGACTACAAAGACTGCAACAACGGCTGAAAACAATTCATCATCACCTGAATAATCTCTGACGGGAGTATAGTTTTCATCAGCGACTAAACCGTATTCAATATAAACCTCGTTGATGAGTGAATTATAAACAGAGGCCAAGCCTTCAGAAAACTCATCATTTCTGAAATAATCCATGCCGTAAGTATCAAGAATGCGTCCGGTTTTACTGTCCGGCAGCGCACCCTCAAGGCCGTAGCCGACTTCTATCCTGACTTTCCGCTCGGAAACCGCAAGCAAAAGCAGAACACCGTTATTTTCATCTTTGTCGCCTATTTTCCATGAGCGCGCCATATTCAAGGAATATGACTCAATATCATCACCGCCGAGATCGGGAACCGTTGCAACAACTACCTGCGCACCGCAGGCAGAATAGAGGCTCTCGCCCTGACTTTGCATTGTTATCCTGTCCGACTCGGAAATAACTCCGGCGAAGTCATTGACAAAGAAGCTGCTTGTGGGCTCAGGTATATCGGCGGCCGCAGCGCACGGCAAAAGAATCAGAACCAATACGCATAGGGTCGATAGAAACGAAACAATCCTTTTCATCTTTTAAAACTCCACATTCGGTACAGTCTGCGAATCCTCTGCTGCGGCAAAGAAATCAGCCTTTTCAAAATTAAACATACCTGCAAGGATATTCTTCGGGAATGTTTTAATCATTGTGTTGTATGTCTGCACGGCCTCGTTGTAATCTCTGCGAGCAACGGCAATTCTGTTCTCGGTTCCGGAGAGTTCATCCTGAAGAGCAATATAGTTTGAATTTGCTTTAAGCTCAGGATAGGCTTCGGTTACGGCGTTGACCCAAACAGAGATGGCCTTGTCAAGCTGGTCGCCGGCTTCGGAAAGACTTGCGGCGTTCGTTGCTTTTGAAACGGACGCTCTGGCTTCCGTAACGGCAGTAAGAGTATCCTGTTCATACTTTGTATAGCCCTTAACGGTTGCAACAAAGTTCGGAATAAGGTCGGCTCTGCGCTGAAGCTGAGTCTGAATGTCAGCCTGCTTTGTTTCAACGGCAGTCTGTGCCTTTACAAGCGAATTATATCCGCCGGCAAAAAAGCCGATAATGAAACCAACGATTACAAGAATAACAAGAATTACGATTAAAGTTTTTTTACCTTTCATTTTGCATACCTCCTATGATAATGATATTATATAGTAATTTTTTGAAAAAGTCCACAGAATAACAAAAACGTAATCTATTATTAATTAATATTATATCAATAAGAAAAAAGTCCCGACTAAAGGGACTTAGAGAACTGAGTGTGATTAATAAACGGTTACACTCCAAGGCAACTGCTGCTCTTTTTTTCGCTTTTCAGGAATACTGTAAGCGTACCCTTGCTGTCGCAGCTTGCAAGAAGTATCTGACTGAGATCTGTTTTCCTTTGGTTTTTAAGCTGATTGCGAAGCCATGTTTCATCTTTGCCTATCATGGTAAGGCTCTTTTCAATTACCTTTCCGTCAATAATAACATTGGCAACAAGCTCATCCTGCATTACGGCAATTTTCATGTCTTTGGGCGTTGCGGGTCTGTCCTCCGATACCGGAAGAAAGCTTACTCTCCCGTTAGGCTCCATTATAGCAGTGTCAATCTGAGTAATATCAAAATATCCGTTGTTTCTGCACTTCATCAGAAATTCATTTACGTCAATGCGTGATTTTTTAAAGCCCTCGTAATAGAGCCGACCGTTTTTCATCAGAACAATCGGATTGCCGACAATAATTCTGCGCATTGTTATTGATTTGTCGGTTATCAGGGCAAGAATGATTGCAAAAGCGCCGTAAATAACCATGGCAACAAGGATTTCACCAATTTTATCTTTTTCGCTGGTTGCAAGCTCTGCGGCTATTGAACCGATGGTGATTCCGTTAATGTAATCAAACAGACTCAGCTCCGAAAGCTGGCGGTATCCTATAAGCCGCGTTATTAAAAACAAAACAACCACCGAAAGCAAAGCTGTTAGTATAACTTGAACATATGACATAAAACGCCCTCCTTTTATTCTATTTTTTTATTTGTTAAGGCGTTTTATTCACTGTATATTTTTGCACGTTTATGAAAAAAATATATGCGGTGATTGAATGGAACAGTTTTTATGCATTTCAATAGGATACCTGTTCGGAAACTTTCAAAGTTCATACATTTTTGTAAGGCTCTTCAAAAATGAGGACGTCAGAAATATCGGCTCAGGCAACCCGGGAACAATGAACACTCTGCTCAATGTCAACAAAACGCTCGGCGCGCTTGTCCTTTTTTGCGATATGCTCAAAACAATAATTCCGTCAATAATTTGCACGATAGTATTTCCGGGTGTTGAGAGCGTTGATGCCATTGCACTGTGCTCTCTCGGTGCATTTCTGGGTCACTGCTTTCCGTTCTGGCTTGCGTTCAGGGGCGGCAAGGGTGTGGCTGTTGCCGTTGCTTTTGCACTGACTGTTGACCTTCGGATTTTCCTTGTTTCCGTAATTGTTGCCGCCTTATTCGGCCTCCTGCTCAAATCGGCAACCTACGGCTCATACACCTTTGCAATAATGCTCTTTGTCTGCGCGGTTGATTTCGATCACAGTCTTGTTGTAATACTCTGCGCGCTGGTTCAAAGCATCGGCATTGTTCTTTTCCACGTTAAAGGGCGTTCGGCAGCAAAAAGCGCAAGCAACTGAAAAGGGCTGCCAAAAACCGGCAGCCCATTTTAATGACGTTAATTTTTCAAAAGATATGTCCTTGTTTCATAGGGTTTAGTCATGAATCCGTTATGAATGACAGGATTACTTTCATAATTTGAAAGCACAAGCTCCGCCTTGCTCATATCAAAATCTTCCGGTGCTCTGAAAGCAATTTCGCCGTCGGAAAAAGAGTTGATAACAAGCATTTTGTCACCCTGATACTCCCTTACATAGGCAAAAATGCGCGGACAGGTTCTAAGCATCCTGAATGAACCGTATTTAACAATATCATTCTCCTTGCGGAACTTGAGAAGTTTGCGGTAAAAGTTCAGAATTGAATTTTCATCCGCTTCGGCTGCTTTAACATTAATTTCCTTGTAGTTCGGATTGGTATAGAACCACGGGGTACCTGTTGTGAAGCCGGCATTGGGGCTGTCGTCCCACTGCATTGAAGTTCTTGCGTTATCACGGGCAGCTCTGTGGCAAACCTTGAGGAAGCTTTTTTCCGAAAAACCGAGCGCCTTGAACATTCCGAAGTTGTTGAGCGTTGAAACGTCCTTATATGTTTCAAGGTGGTCAATTTCCTTTGCATTTGTCATGCCGATCTCCTGACCCATATAAATGAACGGCGTTCCGCTTTGGAGGAAGCACATTGACGCAAGCATTTTTGCGCTTTCAACGCGGTATTTTTCGCTGCCGTAGCGGCTTACAACACGGGGCTGATCATGGTTTTCAAGGTAGAGCGCATTCCAGCCTCCGCCCTTTGCCATTTTTTTCTGCCACTTTGCAAAAACGTTTTTAAGGTGACCGGGTCTGAACGGAGTCAAAAGCCAGTTCGTGACAATGTTGTCCGCTCCCATGTGCTGGAAATGGAACATCATATCAAGCAGCTGTCCGTCGCCCTCTTTGATAAACTTGAGCGCACGCGACGGAGTCATCATCGGAGCCTCGCCGACGGTGAAGCAGTCGTATTCATCGGTAACCTTGCGAAATTCCGAAAGATATTCACGAAGATGAGGTCCGTTCATGTAATGCTCGATACCCGTTGCAACCGGAAGCGGGAAACCGTTGGGCAGTCCCTCTTTTTTTGAAATGAACGTGATAACATCCTCACGGAAACCGTCAACGCCCATGTCGAGCCAGAAGCGCATGATATCCTTGACCTCTTCACGCACCTTCGGGTTATCCATATTGAGATCCGGCTGTTCCTTTGCAAAAACATGAAGATAATACTGTCCTCTTTCCTTGCAGTACTCCCAGGCCTTGCCCTGGAAGGTTGAAAGCCAGTTGTTCGGCGGCTTTTTACCGTTTCTGCGGCCGTCGCGCCAAATGTAATAGTCGCTGTATTCGTTATCGCGGCTCTTGCGGCTTTCAAGGAACCATTTGTTCTGGTCGGAGGTATGGTTGACAACAAGATCCATTATGACCTTGAGTCCGCGCTTATGGGCTTCGTCAAGAACCGTTTTGAAATCTTCAAGCGTTCCGTATTCGGGATTGATGCTTTTGTAATCGGCAATATCGTAGCCGAAATCCTTTTGCGGCGACGGATAAAGCGGCGAAAACCAGATTGCGTCAACGCCTATGCTTTTGATATAATCAAGCTTTGAGAGTATACCTTTGAGATCGCCGATTCCGTCTCCGTCAGAGTCGCAGAACGAACGCGGCCAGATCTGATAGACGGACATTTCCTTGTACCATTGCGATTTAGCCATATTGTATTTTCCTTTCATTAAACAGTGTTGATTTACTTCACCTGAGCGGCTTTCCTTGCCTCAGTCTCGGCAACCATTTCTCTCTGTCTCTTCTCAGTAATCTTATAGAATAACATCGGAATAATTGTTCCGACCATACTGATTGCACCGGCAAGGATAAGAATGTTCCAAAGAAGCTGTTCGCCCTCCGGAGTGATTGCCGGCGTAGCTTTCGGATTGATACCCGCCCAGCTATATGAGAATACGCCGATAAAAGCACCGACAGCCATGCCGATTTTATTGATGAGGGTCTGCATTGCAAAGCAGATACCCTCTGCTCTCTCGCCTGTCTTCCATTCAAGGTAGTCAACGGTATCGCCAATCATTGCATAAGTGATAATGTTGTTAACACCCTGCGGAATGCCGAGAAGAACAAGACCGATTCCGCAGAAAACAAGCTTCCACGGTGCGTCATAGCCGACAAAGTACATTGCAAACATTACAACGGCGCCGAGAATATGAACATAAATGTATGTCCACTTTTTTGTAAACTTTTTGCTCATCCAGGGAACAAGAACCGAAGCAACAAGTCCGCCGGGAACAACAAGCATTGTAATTAAACTGAACAGACCCTCGTTTTTAAGAACATACTTTGCAAAATAGAGACCGCCGGTATAGGCATAGACCATTCTTGCACCGCCTAAAATTCCGGAAATAACGATGAGCAAAAGCTGTTTGTTTTTGAAAAGGAGCTTGATATTATGACCGAATGAGGGCGGCTGCTCTGTTGAAGTAAAGCGCTCCTTTGTGTTCTTAAAGCCATAGAAGAACATCGGGATAGCAGCAACAACCAAAACCACGGCGCAAATAAAATATGTCCATTTAAGCGTATCGGCGTTTTGCTGAATGTATTGCTCAAGAACTTCACCTTTATCGTTTCTGTATTTAGCGGTAACAGCGTTTGTGATTATCGGAACAAAAACGGTTACGATACCTGCGCCGAGGGTGCAGACAAGACGGGCAACAGTAAGAATTTTTCCTCTGACTTCCGTATCATTGGTGAGGCAGGTTGACAGTCCCCAATAAGGAACATCGGCAACAGTATAAATCATTGACCAGAGAACATATACGATTGAAATGATGACGAAAGTTGTTTTTGACTCTGCCTTAAATAACGGACAGAAGCAAACAACCGTTGAAACAGCAATGGGAATTGCCATCCACTTGAGAAAAGGACGGCATTTGCCCCATTTTGTTCTGGTCTTGTCAACAATACTGCCCATGATGGGGTCATTGAAAGCGTCATATATTCTTGTGAAAAGCATGAGAAAGGCAACGGCCATTGCGCCGTCAACCGATTTCCAAAGAGTTCCCTTCGGAACTGCACCGAAAAGAAGCGCATCGGTCATAAAAATTGTAAGATATGACCCTATGATTGTGCAGATGAAATTCTGCCCGAAGCCGCAAATGCTGTATGCAATCGCTTCCTTCGGCTGAACGCCTTTGCCGGGCGTTGTTCCGAAAATCTTGTGCAAAAATTTGTTGTTATTCATGATATCCTCCTAAATGGCAGCTTATTTTTTGTTTGCCACTGTCTCCTTTTTTGATTCTTTTTTGCTTTCCTTGTTCTCTTTTTTAAGAGCCTTTTTCTCCTGCTTTTTCAAAGCCTTTTCGGCTGCAAGCTTTTCTTCGTATTCCTTCTTTTCAGCCTTCCTGCGGCGGTTTTCCTCTTCCCGGAGTTTTGCTTCCTCCTCGGCTCTGAGCTTTGCTTCTTCATAGCCTTCAAGGATTTCGTCAAAACGTCCGTAATTTTCGCGCTGGGCAAGGAATTTCTTGGCTTCAAGATACGGCTTTGCGGCACGGTTGTAATAAGCATGCTTATCCATTTCAGCCTTTGAAAGCTTTCCGGCTTCGCGGCGCTTTTTCTGTTCCGCCTTGATTTGAAGGTCAAGCTCCTTCAGTTCTTCTTTGGAAAGAGTTTTATTCTTTTTGCCGTAATGTTTTGCTGCACAGAGCTCCTTAATCCTGACGTCGCAAGCGTCCTCAGTGTTAAAATAGCCTTCGAGAACAGAAAAATCCGGTGCAGCAATTTTGCACTTGCCGGCAAAGTACTTATGATAAGCTGTGTAAGCGCTCTTTTCGTTGCGGGCCATTTCAAGAACAAAGCTTCTGTATTCTTTTTCCTCTTTAGTGGACTTCGCAAGCGCCTTGGCCTGCTTTATCTTACGGTTTAACTCATGCTTGTTGTAATCAGCAACGGCGTTTTCGCCACCGGCATAGATTTTTTCACATATTTGAGCCATTTTGCCGTAGATATCGGTGGAAAACTTGTCAATTTCATTACAAACAAATTTGGATATCTCAATTTCATCATTGTATTCAAGGAGTTCATGATACTGTTTTTTAGCCGCTTTACGTTCAGCCTTGTCTTTAATTTTCTTGTATGACTTGCCTGAAACCTCAACGGGTTCGGCAGTATAAAGCTCTCTTGCTTTACGGATAATGTCTATTGATTCAACAAGGTCGGCGTCCTTGATAGAGCCGTTTGTGAAATCTTCAAACATTGCACGGATTTTAAGTACTCTGACCACCGACTTCTGCTGAATTTCCGTAAAATCATAAAAGAAATACGGAAGAACATTCAAAAGTGCGCCTACTGCCGAAAAAATGATGAGAACATGAATAAGATTCATAAGTATGTTCGGGTCATAGAGCGCAGAGTTCGGGTTAATATAACTGTTCTGTCCTGCAGCAAACTGTTCCTGAAGAATCAGGCCGACAGTCTTGCCTCCGGCAAGAACACGGCTGAGCACATTCGGATCCGAAGTAACTTTTGCGGCAACCGCCTCGGTAAGGCCTTCCTTTTCATAAATGACGGGAAGAACGGACGAAGTGACAAGCGTGATAACCATTCCTATAGTGCCAACAGCCGAAAACATTCCGTCAATTCTTTCACCGGTTTTATAATGCTGATAATCTCTGATGTCTGCCTGAATTGCCGGATTGAGAATCAGGGCAAATGAACTCATAAACGAGTTGAGGAACATAAAGATAAGAACATACCAGATCGTCCGGCCGTTGAGCTGAGCCGTTGCCGGAAGCAGGAGCAAAATGAAAAGAATGTTGAACAGGTTCGTTATAACCAGCAGTCTTTTCTTTCCCCATTTACGGATAAGAAGCGGCGCAAGGAGCATACTCCAGAGTGCAGAGTTGCCGTAAATCGCAGTAATCAAACCATACTGTGTGCCGTCACAGCTTCCGCCGTAGTTATAAAGCCAATACATTATGTTTGAATACGCAAGCTCAAGGAAACCAACCCAGGAAGCAAGTGAGATTATCCAGAAATACTTGTTGTACATAACGGCACGCAGTGCGTCAACAAAGCGAATCTGAATAACATGGGTGCGAGCCTGAACGATCTTTTCTTCAGTATGCTTATATACAACGATGCACAAAAGAACGCCAAACACAGTGAGAATCGGATAAAGAAGTCTGTATACACGGATATCGTTCTGAGTGGTTTTAAAAACATTTTGCGCAACAAGAGGTGTAATAAGATTTATGAGCGTGGGTGCAAGGGAATATACAACGCTTTTGATGGAGGTTACATCCGCCCTCTCCTGGGAATTGGGCGAAAGAACATGAACAAGGTTTTCATAAGCGTCATAGAAAAAGTTATAAAAGAAAAACAGCAATAAATTGAAAACCAAAATTATTGCACATCGGGCAATATATGCCGTACTTTTTCCGAACATCTCTCCGCCGGGAAAAATCTTCTCAAGTATATCGTACGGGAACCACACCATTGCAACGCATAAAATAGCGGTAGGAATAGCCATTGTTACGATATACGGCCTGTATTTACCGGCTTTGTTTCGCGTGTTATCAATTATGTTTGCGCGGATACCCGTAAGCGGAATATTTGCAAGAACGCAGATAACATACATTATGTACATATCCGTAGGGCCGATGCCGAGAGTACTGGTCAGCAGAGTATTTGTCGTTGCAAACATACATGCAGTTCCCAGTGTTATAATACAATAAGCACCGATGCCGCCTCCGGAATAGGCCGCTATCTCTTTAAGAGTCATATAACGCTTCGGCATCGGATGGTTCCAATACAATGAAATGCTGTTAAGTAAACCATTAACTTTCTGTTTAATTTCCACAGGATCCCTCCCAAAAAAATATTAAGGAGAGCCGCGACTCACCATATTCTAAATAATAGCACAAACCATATCATAATTTCAACAAAAACCGCATTATTTCCATAATATTTTTGGTTATATTCAAACGCAAAACAAACACTACAGCATAAATATACTAATAAATAATAGCACAAAGTCTGTAACATTTCAACAAAAGCAGAAATTTTAATAAAACTTTTTTGTTTATTATTTTTGTCAAAATAATAATATATCAAATATTTTATAAAAACGCACTGCGCTTTGTTTGCCGCAGCGAACAAAGCGCAGTGCTTTGATTTGCTTAGTTATTTCATGTTTCTCTCATAGGCTTCGATCATCTTTTTTACCATCTGACCTCCGACAGAACCGGCTTCACGAGAAGTGAGGTCGCCGTTGTAACCCTGCTTGAGGTTAACGCCTACTTCCGATGCAGCTTCCATCTTGAATCTGTCGAGAGCGTCGCGTGCTTCGGGAACCATGCCCTTTGAGCTACCGCTTTTTGCCATGCTGAACACTCCTTATCTATTCATATTTCTTGCGTTTGCTTTAATATTTTGCGAGCAAGAGCAAAAAATATGTTTGGAAATTAATGTCGAATCATGATTCCCTCACAGCATTTATATGTTTTCGCCCACGGAAATTATTTCAACCGCGTCTCCCGTTCTCACCATGCCGCCTTTTAAAATGCGGGCAAAAATTCCTTTCAGCGGCATCACGCATTTGCCGACCTTTTTATATATCTCACAGCCGTGATGGCATTCCTTTCCAATCTGAGTAACTTCGCAGATACATTCGCCAAGCTTCAGAACAGTTCCGACGGGAAGAGTGTGCAGTTCAATTCCGCTTGTTGTAATGTTTTCCGCAAATGTACCGAAGGAAAGCTCTTCGCCTGTGTATTCTTTCATTTCATCATAGCTTTCCTGTGCCAGAAGACTAAGCTGCCTGTGCCATTTTCCGGCATGAGCGTCATTTTCCATTCCAAAGTTTTCCAAAAGCAGTGCCGAGTCTACGGGTGTTTTTATTGTCCCCTTTTCCCGGCTTAAATTTATTGAAACAATCTTTGCCATTTCTAACCTCCGATGCGATTCATTTTTCTTTCGGTAACAAAATCCTTTTCAAAGCCCTCTTTCGGTTTTTTTAATATTGCTGAAATTATAATTTCTTTTGCTCTGTCCCCGTTTTTTGCTTTAAGCTCTTCGGCAATGCTGATTTCAAGGTTGTTTCCGAGACAAAGCCGAAGCTTTCCGTCGCTCGTGAGTCTCATTCTGTTGCAGAACAAGCAGAATTTTGCGCTCATCGGACTGATAAACCCTACTCTGCCGCTAAATCCGTCTGAGGTGTAATACCTCGCAGGCTCACTGAAACTTTCGGCCTTACAGGGCTTGAGAAAGGAATAGTTTCTTAATATCTCATCGTTTTTAACCCCGACTCCGCTGTTTCCCAAGGGCATAAGCTCAATAAAGCGAACGTCAACCGGATTTTCCCGGGCAAAGCTTATAAAGGATTCTGTTGAAGCATCGTTTACACCTTTGATTATTACAGTATTAAGCTTAACTTTTTTAAAAGTTACGATTGCCTTTTCAATGCCGCAAAGCGTTTTATCAAGCGAAGAGCCGGTGACGGCTTTATATGTTTCATTATCTAAAGAATCAAGGCTGATATTCACACGATCAAGACCGGCTTTTTTCAATTCTTCGGCAAGATCAAAAAGCATAACTCCGTTAGTTGTCATTGCAATGTCTTTATATACATTCAATCTTTTTATGCCTGAAACAATTTCAAGAATATCTCGCCTTAAAAGCGGCTCTCCGCCGGTAAGTCTGATTTTATCAAAGCCGAGTCCGCTGAAAATCTCAGCGGCAAAAATCAGGCTGTCCTTGTCAAGCTCCCTGTCCTTCAGGCACTGCTTGCCGTCCGATTTTGAGCAGTAGCTGCACCGAAGCTGACAGCGCTCCGTCAAAGAAAGGCGCAGATAGCTTATGTTGCGCCCGTATGAATCAAGCATAAAACGCGTCATCTCCTTTTTTAATCTTCGCACCGACTGCAACAGAAGCAAAAATTGCTTCGCTTACAAGCGGACAGGTATAATTGCCGCAAAAATGAAAGCACTCTTTTCCAAGCTTTGTAACGTTGAGCACGGCTTTGCCGATTACAAATGAACCTCCGGGCTTAATCTCAGCTGAAAACGTACCGCCTAAAACAATGTTGCAGGAAAACTTCCTTACGCAAACGCCCTTTTCAGTAAGCGCTTCAAGCTTTTTGACGCTGTCTTCAAACAGAATGCTTACCTGCCGCACGGAATCCCCCGAACAGAAAATATCGCCTGAAACGCCTTGATTTTCAAGTAGGACCGCGCTTTCACAAGGTATTGCACTTTTGCCTTTTTCGGCTTTAATATAAATCTCTTTAACCTTCGTTTTCAAATTTGTAGTCTCCGCTCCTTCCGCCGCTTTTTGAAAGCAGGCGAATTTCCCGTATCACCATCGCCCTGTCAACAGCCTTGCACATATCATACACAGTCAAAGCCGCAACGCCTGCCGCCGTCAGCGCCTCCATTTCAACGCCGGTTTTATACTCACACTTTGCAAACGTACTTATCAGAAGTGTGGTTTCGTTTTCAAATTCAAAATCCACACTGACTTTTTCAAGCGGAATACCGTGACAGAGCGGAATAAGCTCCGGCGTTTTCTTTGCGGCCATTATACCGGCAATCCTTGCGCAGGAAAGCACGTCGCCTTTTTTAATTTTGTTTTCCTTGATAAGCAAGGCGGTTTCGGGCTTCATTTTGAGTCTTGCAACAGCTTCAGCCGTTCTTACCGTTTCCCGCTTATCGCCGATATCGACCATTGAGGCTTTTCCGTGCTCATCGGTATGTGAAAACTGCATACTAATTACCATAGCCTTTCCGGCTACAAATAGTTTATTAAAAATCACATTAACCCCT
>JAEDEQ010000077.1 GCA_016293225.1 Clostridiaceae bacterium | reverse complement strand
CAACAACACCATCGTTACCATCACCGATACTCAGGGTAACGCTGTGTCATGGGCAAGTGCCGGCGAAATGGGCTTCAGAGGCTCAAAGAAATCCACTCCCTTTGCCGCTCAGACCGCCGCTGAAACGGCTGCCAAGGCTGCAATGGAGCACGGCATGAAAACTGTTGAAGTATATGTTAAAGGACCGGGTGCAGGACGCGAGGCCGCTATCAGAGCCTTGCAGACCGCAGGACTCGATGTAACGATGATTAAGGACGTTACTCCCATCCCCCACAACGGCTGCCGCCCGCCCAAGAGAAGACGCGTATAACGGGAGGTAAGAATCAATGGCAAGATATACAGGTGCAGTATGCAAACTGTGCCGCCGCGAGGGTAAGAAGCTCTTCCTCAAGGGCGACAGATGCTATACCGGCAAATGTGCCTTTGAGCGTCGTTCCTACGCCCCCGGCCAGCACGGTCAGAACCGCAGTAAGAACTCCGAATACGGACTTCAGCTGCGCGCAAAGCAGCAGGCAAGACGTTATTACGGTATTCAGGAAGGACAGTTCCACAAGTATTTCCTTATGGCTGAGCGCAAGGCAGGCGTAACCGGTGAAAACCTTCTTCGCATCTGCGAAAGCCGCCTTGACAACGTTGTCTATACCCTCGGCTGGGCTTCGTCCAGAGCGGAGGCAAGGCAGCTTGTTACCCACGGCCACTTTGAAGTAAACGGCAAAAAGGTTGACATTCCGTCATATCTCCTTAAAGCCGGAGACACGGTTTCAATCAAATCCAAGAGCAAGGACAGCGCAAAGTTCAAGACCGTTCTCGAAGCCAACGCTTCAAGACCCGTTCCCTCTTGGCTTGATCTCAACGCCGAAGCTCTTTCGGCCAAGGTCGTTGCTCTTCCGGAGCGCGAGCAGATCGAAGTACCGGTTGAAGAACATCTCATCGTCGAGTTCTATTCCAAGTAATCGGCGGTGTCCGTAACACACATCCACAACAGAATAAGGAGGGTTTTGCATGATAGGAATTGAAAAGCCCAGAATCGAGACAGCTGAACTCGCACCGGACGGAACTTACGGCAAGATCGTTGTTGAACCCCTTGAAAGGGGATACGGCATTACGCTCGGCTGCAGCCTGAGGAGGATTCTTCTTTCCTCTCTTCCCGGCTACGCTATCACGAGCGTTAAAATTGACGGCGTTCTTCATGAATTTTCAACCATTCCCGGCGTGAAAGAGGACGTGACGGAGATCGTTCTGAATCTCAAGCGTGTTATCCTCAAAATCCACTCCGACGGTCCCAAAACGATTTATATCGAATCTTCCGGCGAAGGTGAGATCGTTGCGGGCGACATCAAATGCGATTCAGAAGTTGAAATTCTCAATCCGGAAAGCCACATTTGCACCCTTGACAAGGACGCCCATGTCAGCATGGAGATCACTTGCGATAAGGGTCGTGGATATGTTTCGGCAGAGCAGAACAAAAAGCTCATGCAGCCGGCGATCGGTGTAATTGCAATAGACTCGATCTACACACCGGTGCTTAAGGTTAATTACACAGTTGAAAACACACGTGTCGGTCAGGTTACGGACCTTGACAAGCTTACGCTTGAGGTCTGGACGAATAAAACGATCTCTGCAACAGAGGCGGTTTCCCTCGGAGCCAAGTTTCTCAACGAACATCTCGCTCTTTTCGGCGATCTGTCGGGAGAGGCGTATAATACCGAGATAATGGTTGACAAAGGCGAGGACGCGAAGGAAAAGGTCCTTGAGATGACCATTGAGGAACTTGACTTGTCCGTGCGCTCTTTCAATTGCCTGAAGCGCGCGGGAATCAACACTGTGGAGGATCTCACAACAAAGACCGAAGAGGATATGATGAAAGTCAGAAACCTCGGAAAGAAGTCGCTTGATGAAGTTATCAACAAGCTCCATTCTTTCAATCTTGACCTCAGATCCGAAGACGACTAATCTGATTTTTCAACAAAAGGAGTGATTTCAAATGGCAGGTACCAGAAAGCTCGGCAGAACCAGCGATCACCGCAGGGCAATGCTCAGAGGTATGGTTACTTATCTCTTGGAGAAAGGCAGCATTGAAACCACCGTCACGAGGGCAAAGGAAGTTCGCTCAATGGCTGAGAAAATGATTACTCTCGGCAAGGAAGCAACACTTCACAACAAGCGTCAGGCTCTTGCATACATCACCAAGGAAGATGTTGTTAAGAAGCTTTTTGACGAGCTCGGCCCGAAGTATAAGGACGTTAACGGCGGTTACTGCCGTATTATCAAAACAGGCCCCCGTCGCGGAGACGCGGCTGAGATGTGCATCATCGAGCTTGTTTGATAGTACAGAATAATAAAAAATTGCGGTCGGTGCAAAAGCGCCGGCCGTTTTTTTCGTCTCTTTCTATGCTCAATGAATTTATCCCTCTCTTTCATTTTTACAGCCCAAACAGAAATTTTAACCGCTTATAAGCCTGATGTATTATATTTAAAGCAGCTTTGCAACAAAGCAGCTGCCGCTTTTCTGACCCCGCAGGCGGAGAAAAATGTTTCCGGGATATTGATTCGCAGTGCATTTTGGTGTATTATTAAAATGTATAGTCGGCTTTTGTCGGCTGTATAATCAGGTGCCGGGGCTTTTTTTCGGCAGCACCCGTAAAAAAACAACACGGAGGCTTTGTAATGATATATAAGCAAATTAAACTTCTTGTAAAATATGCGCTTGACTGCGGTCTTATTGAAAAAAACGACGTGACCTTTTGCACAAACCGCCTGCTGGAAATTCTCGGCCTTGACGGCTTTGAGGACTGCGAGATTCCAAGCGGCGAGGTACAGCTTGAAAGCGTTCTTGGCGCTTTGCTTGATTTTGCCGCCGAAAAGGAACTTATTGAAAACACGGTGACGTGCCGCGATCTCTTTGATACCAAGCTTATGAGCGTTTTTGTTCCGCGCCCGTCGTTTGTTGCTCAAAGGTTTTATTCGCTTTATGAGCAGTCGCCCCAAAAGGCCACCGATTACTACTATAAGCTTTCCTGCGACAGCGATTACATACGCCGCTACCGAGTCAGCCGCGACCTCAAATGGAAGAGCGAAAGCGAGTACGGCACGCTTGATATCACCGTTAACCTTTCAAAACCGGAAAAAACACCGGAGGAGATTGCCGCGGCAAAGCTTGCGCCGCAGGGCGGCTACCCGAAATGTCTGCTCTGCCCGGAAAACGAGGGCTACGCCGGACGAATGAACCACCCGGCAAGGCAGAACCACCGCATTATTCCCATAACGATTGACGGCGCGGACTGGGGCTTTCAGTATTCGCCCTATGTTTACTACAACGAGCACTGCATTGTTTTCAACAAAAAGCACGTTCCGATGAAAGTTGACAAAAGCACTTTCAAAAAGCTTTTGGATTTTACTGAGCTTTTTCCGCATTATTTCATCGGCTCCAATGCGGGTTTGCCGATTGTCGGCGGCTCAATCCTTTCCCATGAGCATTTCCAGGGCGGACGCTACGAGTTCGCAATGGCAAAGGCTCCGGTTGAAAAGGAGCTTGTGTTCAACGGCTTTGAGGATGTGAAAAGCGGCATTGTAAAATGGCCGATGTCCGTTATTCGTATCCGTGCAAGGGATAAAAACAGAGTAGTTGACCTTGCCGATAAAATCCTTACCGCCTGGCGCGGCTATACGGACGAAAGGTGCTTCATTTTTGCCGAAACGGACGGCGAAAAGCACAGCACCGTTACGCCCATTGCAAGGCGCAGGGGCGAGGACTTTGAAATTGATCTTGTTCTTCGCAACAATATTACAACAAAGGAATATCCGTTCGGCGTTTTCCATCCGCACCCGGAGCTGCACAACATCAAAAAGGAGAATATAGGGCTTATTGAAGTTATGGGTCTGGCCGTTCTTCCGGCAAGACTTAAAAACGAGATTGCTCTTTTGGAAAAGGCTATCCTTGAAAACCGGGATATTGCAGACGACAGCGTACTTTCAAAGCACGCCGCATGGCTTTCGTCGTTCAGGGATAAATATAACTTTACAAAGGAGAACACTCAGGATATCCTCAAAAAAGAGATCGGAATTGTTTTTTCAAAGGTACTGGAGCACGCAGGCGTTTATAAACGCACCGAGGAGGGCAAGGAGGGCTTCATGCGCTTTGTTTCATACGTCAATACAAAGTGACAAAGAACAGAATTTTCCAGAGGAGGATATATCATGCGAAAAAAACACTTGAAAAGCGGCTTGCTTTCGGTTCTTATTGCTGCGCTGATGATTTTTTCTTCGGCATATATTGCACAGGTTCTTCCGTCCGGAACGGCCGTTATTGCCGAGGCCGCCTCAAAAACGGTGCACATTTCAAACTGCAAGATAAAGCTTGCCGTCTCGTCCGTGACCTATAACGGAAAGGCGCAAAAGCCGAAGGTCACCGTCACCTACGGCAAAAAGACTCTTCAGGAGGGCAAGCATTATACCGTCAAGTATTCCTCAAACAAAAATGTCGGCACGGCCAAGGTGACCGTTACCGGCGTGAGTAAGAACGGATATAGCGGCAGCAAAACCCTCTCGTTCAAGATTGTTGCGCCAACGGTCAAGATGTCCAAATGCAAGGTCACGGTCACATCTCCGGTAACATATACCGGAAAGAATCTTACGCCTTCAGTTAAGGTTACCTACGGCAAAAAGACCCTGAAAAAGGGCACGCATTATACGGTCAGCTATTCCTCAAACAGGAGCGTCGGAACGGGAAAGGTAACGGTTACCGGTATCCAGAAGAACGGCTACAGAAGCAGCAGGACCGTTACTTTTAACATTGTTCCGCAGACCGTTACCGGTCTCAAGGTCAGCGAATCAACCCACAATTCGTTCACCCTGACCTGGAACAGAAGTCCGTTTGTCACGGGCTACTCGGTCTTTTCATATGACCTTAACACAAAGGAATACACAAGAGTTGCAATGGTTTCAACAACCAAGGCAACTATCAAAAACCTGAAGCCGGGAACAACCTACCGTTATGTTGTCAGAGCGTATAAGCTTGTTAACAACAAATATTACCGCAGCGCGTATTCGCCGGTGCTCAAAGCCATTACAAGACCCGCTCCGGCGGAGAACATAAGCATTTCGTATCCGAAGCCGAACGCCGCTCAGCTCAAGTGGAACGCCGTTGCCGGCGCAACGGGCTACCAGGTATACTACTACAACCCCGAAAGGGGCTATAGCCTCATGTTCGCCGACGTCAAGGGCGCAAGAACCTATACCTTTTCGAATCTTGACAACGGCACATATAAGTTTGCGGTAAGATCCTACCGCAAGGAGGGCGACAAAATAATCTACGGCGAGTTTCCGAAGTTTACCGCAGGCGGAACAGCAAAAATTACCGAAAGCTCATACAAGATTTTGAAGTATACGGACATGGTTGAAAAAGGGAACTACCAAATGACGTTTAAAACGAACGTTTCGGAGCTTGGCGGACGCACGGTCACCTTTGCCGAAAGGAACGGCATGGTTGCCGTAAGGACAGATTTTGAAACCAACAGGCCTGCAAGAATCGTCTATGACCGCAAGAGCGCTCTCATGTACTTCGTCATTGACGGAAAAAGCCTGCAGATAAACGATATTTTTGGTTCAGGCTTCAATGTTACCGACCTTGCGGGAAAAATCCAGTTCCCCAAGACGGGAATCGTTTCAACACTTGAAAGAAGGGGCGGAAAACCTGAGCAGGTGAACTATGTTATCGACGATAACGGCAATGTCAGGAAATTCTTCTTCATAGGCGATGAGCTGGTTGATATGCAGGTTATTTCATCGGCTTCAACGGTTAGTTACTATTTTAATGAATTTAAAACTCCTGCTGATGCAGGAATGTTCAGCGTATAAGGTGGGCGGTAATTTAATATTTTTATTTGCTGTAATCTAAAATCTAAATCCGTACGGGCGTCACTTGAGGCGCCCGTACAATTTTAGATTTTATGCTGTTTCCTTTGTGGGTAAACGGGGCAACGGGCAAGGTTCTTGGGCGGCTACGAGCGCCGCCCGTACGGATTTTGCTTTTATGTTGTTCCTCTATGGTTAAACAGTTCTTGTTTTTTACATCCGTCCGCTCCGCTGGGGTTACTTTTGTGACGATTGACAAAAGTAACCCTGCGGAGCAAAAGAACAAAATTATTTGCACTATTTATCCATAAAGGAACAA
Source organism: Clostridiaceae bacterium (assembly GCA_016293225.1). Taxonomy (GTDB): domain Bacteria; phylum Bacillota; class Clostridia; order Oscillospirales; family Acutalibacteraceae; genus UBA6857. Next base: position 1,428 of record JAEDEQ010000077.1, on the reverse strand, counting down.
CATAAAAGCTAAAATTGTAGGGGCGTCGCTTGAGGCGCCCGGGAACCTCTCCCAAAACAATCGCGTAAATTTTAACTTGTACGTTGTTCCTTTGTGGGTAAACAGTGCAATGGGTAAAGTACTCGGGCGCCTCAAGCGACGCCCCTACTTTAGATATTAGATATTAGATTTTAGATTTTTTGTTAGTACACTTAAATTTTGTGTTGTATAAGAAAAACCCGGGCAACCGTTTTCAGGCTGTCCGGGCTCTTAAACTGTTCTGATAGCATAGCTTTTAAAGCTTAAATTCATCTTCGCTGAAGTCGGTTTTAAGCCGCGGCCTTTTCGGAATACGCTTGAGCGGATCATATTCAAAGCTTGGGCAGCAGTCATCAAGCGAAACAATGCCGTGCTTTTTGCAAAGAACAACGCTCCTGTCGGCCGGCAGCTTGCCTTTAAGGCAGTGTCCGCAGCATTTTTCGTAAGTTTTGCCGTCAAAAAGCTTTTGTCTCATATGCGTCCTCCTCGGCTGATTTTTTATTATTATATCACACCGAAAAAAACATTTCAACCGCAATTTTCTTTCTTTTTCCGCTTTTTTGAAAGGGCAAAGTTGTTCCCGAGCATCAGAAGCGCACACATTGCAACAAGGCACAGCGAAAGCGGAAGGCTTGAATTGTAGGAGTACGAAAGAACCGTGTCTCCGCCGAGAAAGGTTGGAACAGCCTGCGGAAAAAGCCTGAGCAAAAACGAGCAGACCGCAACGGAAAGTGCGCCGTGCAGAAGCCTGAAAGCCATAAAGACCGTAACCCTGAGCTTTGAAAGAATAACGTCCTCCATCACCTGGAAATGGGTGCAGAGTCCGCCCCAGCCGACAATGCCGGCAATAATTTCCACCGGAAGCTTTCGGCAGCAGCGTTTGCAGCCGCAGGTCACCTCAAAAAGTGCGCCGCAGAGCATGGAGGCGTTTTTTGTGGGAAATAATCTGTCCGTTACGGAAAGCACTGCGGAAAAGAACAGCACCGAAAAGCAGATGAAAAGCATTGCTTTTCCGCTTGAGCCGATTGCGTTTACAACGCTTTTTGAAAACGGCATGAACTGCGTTTCTATGCTTATTGGTTTCCTTTCCTCGTCCGAAGCTTCGGTTTTAACAAGCCGCGAAAAAAGCCCCAGCAGCAGCGAAGCGATGATGACCGAAAAAAAGATTACCGCGCCGCTTGTGCTTGAGCCGAGCAGCATTGCGCCGACGGCGCCGACGGCAAACGACGGCGAGGGATTGACCGCAAAAAGCAAAAGGTGCTGATAATCGCGCCGGGAGATAAGCCCCTTTTCATAAAGCTGCCTTGCGCAAAAGGCCGCTGTCGGATATCCGCCGACAAGGCAGACAAGAACGGGGCAGAAGCAGGCGCCGCTTAATGAAAAAAGGAACGATATTGCCTTTTTGAAAAC
>JAEDEQ010000076.1 GCA_016293225.1 Clostridiaceae bacterium | reverse complement strand
TTTTGCACCCGGCAGGAACTGAACCTGCCGGGTGCAAGGCTTTAGGAAGCTCTGATTAAATCTGATGTACAGATTACGCCGTCAGATTTTTCGTCAGATTGTGCAAAAGCCGCGCAGGAATCCTGTCGGATTTCAAGCGACTTTTGTGCAATATGGCGGGAAAGATGCAAGTAAGATGTGCATCAAAGCGTATGCTGTGATTTATTCAGAGGTTCCTTTATTCAACCGTTACGGATTTTGCAAGATTACGGGGCTTGTCGATGTCGCAGCCGCGGTAAAGCGAGGCATAGTAGGCAAGCAGCTGCAAAACAACAACCTCCAGGGAGGCGCAGAACGGAAGGAGCGTTTCCGGAACGGTCAGAACAAAGTCAAAGTCCTTCATTTCGTCCTTGTGCCTGTCGGTCGTTACGGCAAGAATGCGCGCTCCGCGCGAGACAACCTCGCGGATATTGCTCATTGTTTTTGCAAAGAGCGGCTCGTGGCAGGCAAGGGCAACAATGAGCGTGCCCTTTTCAACAAGGGAGATTGTTCCGTGCTTGAGCTCGCCGGCGGCGTAAGCCTCGGAATGAATGTAGCTTATCTCCTTCATTTTGAGCGAGCCCTCGGTTGCCGCGGCAAAGTCAAGACCGCGTCCGATATAATAGGCATGGTCGAGGGGAACAAAAAGCTTTGCAAGCTCCTTTGCGCGTTCCCTGTTTGCTTCAAGCACCTCGTTAATCTTTTTCGGAATGCTCTGAAGCTCAAGCAGATACCTTGAAAGTCCGTCCGCGTCCATGAGTCCGCGCTCAAAGGCAAAGTGGCCGCAAAGCAGATACAAAACGGCAAGCTGCGTTGAGTATGCCTTTGTTGTTGCAACGGCAATTTCCGGGCCTGCGGCGGTATAAATTACGCCGTCGCTTTCGTTTGCAATGGTGCTGCCGACAACGTTGACTATTGAAAGCACGCGCGCGCCCTTTTCCTTTGCAAGGCGCAGCGCCGCAAGGGTGTCCGCCGTCTCTCCGCTCTGGCTGATAATGATTACAAGCGTATTTTCGGTAAGAATCGGGTCGCGGTAACGAAATTCCGAGGCAATGTCTACCTCAGTAGGAATACGGGTAAGACTTTCAAAAATGTATTTTCCGACTATTCCGGTGTGGTAAGCCGAGCCGCAGGCAGTTATCACTATGCGGTCAAGCTTTCCGATTTCGTCCTTTGAAAGCGGAAGATTTTCAAAGCTGAGCTTGCCGCCCGTGATATGCTGATTGACTGTTGCGGCAAAGGCTGCCGGCTGTTCAAAAATCTCCTTGAGCATGAAGTGGTCATAGCCGCCCTTTTGCGCGTCCTCTGCGCTCCAGGTGATGTGCTCACAGCTTTTTTGAACGGGCTTTCCGTCCGCCGAGTAAAAGCTCAGCGAGGCGCCCCTGCAAACGGCGGTTTCGCCGTCGGACAGCTTATAAACGTCCCTTGTGTGCTTCAGCACTGCGGTGACGTCCGACGCGGCAAAAATTCCCTCCTCGCTTTTTCCGAGCACAAGCGGACTTGCCTTTTTTGCGCAGATAACGGTGTCCGGCTCGTCCCTGCAAAGCACGGCGAGCGCATACGCTCCCTCAAGCATCGGCAGCGTTTTCTGCACCGAGGAAAGGAAAGAGCCGTCATAGTTTTTTTCAAGCAGCTGGGAGATGACCTCCGTATCCGTCTGCGAAGAAAAGTGGATTCCCTCGCTTTCAAGCTGTTCCTTCAGGGCGGCGTAATTTTCAATTATGCCGTTATGCACAACGGCAAAAAGGCAGTTTTCGCTCAGGTGGGGATGGGCGTTTTCATCGCTCGGCCTTCCGTGGGTTGCCCAGCGCGTGTGGCCGATTCCGACCGTTGCGGTGCTTTGCTCATGCTTTGCAAGCTCCTTTTCAAGAACGCTCAGCCTGCCGCTCTTTTTGGTAACGCTTATTCTTCCGTTTTCCATTACGGCAACGCCGGCCGAGTCGTAGCCGCGGTACTCGAGCTTTGAAAGCCCGTCAATGAGATACGGCACCGCCAGATTTTTTCCGGTATAGCCTACTATTCCGCACATAATATTCTCTCCTTTTTTATAGTTCTATGTATTACTATATTCTAAGCTTTTCACACGGTTTTTATGATAATGACCTATCTTATCTTTGCTTATTAAAACATGACTTAAAACAATTACTAAAAAGTGCGCCAAAGCGTTCCATTATTCGTAAATTTGTGATAGAATGGGTAAAAGAAAAACACAAGGAGTTGATTTGATTGAAACTCAAAACTGCCTTTCTTGCCGCCTCGGCTGCGGCATTTACGGGTCTTTGTGCCGGCTTTGCCGCGTGCGAAGCAGCCGCAAAAAACGGAAACCTTTCCGGCGAACCGGATTTTCTTCTTATCTTAGGCTGCCGCGTAAAAGGCGATACCCCGGATGAAATGCTGCGCCTGCGCGCAAAGGCCGCGGCAAAGTTTTTGAACGAGCATAAAAACGTCCGTGCAATCTGCTGCGGCGGAATTGTTCACGAGGATCAGACCAAAAGCGAAGCGCAGGCAATTAAGGAAATTCTCCTTCAAAACGGTATCGAAAGCGAAAGAATTTTCCTTGAGGATAAGTCGCAGACAACGTTTGAAAACTTTGTTAACGCAAAAAAGATAACAGACTCGCTCCAAACCGAAAAAGAACCGAAAATCGCTTTTATCTCAAGCGAATTTCATCTCATGCGCGCGTCGGTGATAGCCTCGCTTGTGGGCGTCAAGGCTTCAAGCATTCCGGCGCCCTCGCCGAAAAAAGGCAGAGCCCTGTACTATGTCTATGAGGGGCTTGTTTTTCCGCTACTTTACCGTGAATATCTCGGAAAGCATGCCAACATTCCGTCAGGCATGAAAATAATTTAATTATAGGAGAATTCAAAATGACCAACGTTCAACTGAAAGCATACAAAGTCAGCCGCATAAATTTCAACAACGCCGTTCAGTCCACCGTTCAGCTCAAGCTGAACAACAAGGTCTCTCACAACGTCAAGTATACCGACGGGACAGTCTGCGAGGCAACGCTCTGCATTGAGGTGCTTGACAAGAACCACCCGGACGTTCTGAGCATCACCGTTGAGGTCAAGGGTATTTTTGACATCAGGCGCGGCGTTGAAAAGGAGTTTGTTCATGTTGACACCTTTAAGGAGCTGTTTCCGCTTGCAAAGGCTCTTGTAACAACAGTTACCGCAAACGCAGGAATAAAGCCCATCATTGTTCAGAATATCGACATTGAGGAGCAGGAAATATACCGCTTTGACATGAAGGGCGCCGAGGAAGAGGACTCATGAAAAAGAAGGCGGTTAAAAAAGCGCTTTGCCTTTTGCTTTTGTGTCTGTTGCTTTCCTTTTCCCTTTGCGCCTGCGGCGGCAGAAACAGCTATCCGCTTGTGATTGAAAGCACCGGAATTTCAAGGGGACTTTTTGCCTATTACCTTGACTGCGTTACCGCAGACCCGAAAGCCTACGGCGTTAAGGAAAACAGCAGGGAAAACGTGCTTTCTGCAACTTACGGGCTTTGCAAAAAATATGCTGCGGTGCAGAATTTCATGAAAGAGAACAAGATAAAGACCGAGCAGTATCTCAAAAGCGACGCAAACAGCAGAACAGACGGCCTCTGGAGCCTTTTCAATGCGCATTACAAGCGTATCGGAGTGAGCAAGGCGGACGTCCTTTCCGCCGAGCTTTGCACGGCAGGCAAAAAGCAGATTGTTGCCCGCTTTTTCGGCAAAGGCGGAAAAAACGAGGTTACTCAGGACGAGCTCAAGCAGAGCTTTGTTGAGCTTTATGTCGGCTTCAAGGCGATTGAAGCGCCGCTTTGCAAGCTGAACACAAAGGGCGAAACCATTCCCCTTTCCGAAAAAGAAAAGAGTGCGCTTGAGGAACAGTTTGAGTCAATGGCAAAAAGGCTGAGAAACGGCAGCGATATCGACTCGCTGAACGCGGAATACTGCCGCAGTGTGAACCTTGTTGCCACTCAGGCCCTTGAGGTCAACCTGATGAAAAAGGGCGACGAGATGTATGACGACGACTTTTTTGAAAAGGTCAGCGCCATAAGTCACGGCAGTGCAGGAGTCATTGAAAGCGGAAATTCAATCTATCTTGTTGAGCGCTGCACAATAGCCACAAACGATGAGGACGCCTTCAAGCAGTACGAAAGCGAAGTGCTTGAATACGTCAAAATGCCGTGGGTTGAAAAAAAGATAAACGCCCTTGCCGCAAAGTATTCTGCAAAGGAAAACAAAAAAGCTGTTGACAGAATCTATAAAACAGTTGCGGAAAACAGATAAGCGTTTTCGGATAATACGCCGCCGTCTGCCCCTGAAAGCAAACGGCGGCGGATATTTTTTTTGTTTTTTCAGAACGTTCTCTTGAGCATATAAAGGTCGATGCAGCCGACCGGACAGGCGGCGTGGCATTTTCCGCAGCCGACGCACTTGTCATAATCAACCTTTGCGCAGAAGTTTTCAACCGTAACTGCTCCCGTCTCACAAGCCTTGACGCACTTCATGCAGCCGATGCAGCCGGCCTTGCACTGCTTGCGCGTCTGGGCGCCCTTGTCGTGGTTTTTGCAAAGCACGGCGGCCTTGATTGTGTCAAGCGGAAACAAATCTATAAGCTGCCTCGGGCAGGTTTTGATGCACTTTTTGCAGGCGCGGCACCTGCTCGGGTTGATTCTTGCAACGCCGTCGCAGATGAAGATGGCCTCATAGGGGCAGACCTCAACGCAATCGCCGAAGCCGATGCAGCCGTGGACGCAGGTCTTGGGTCCGCCGAAAAGCTGCGTTGCCATTTTGCAGGAATGAACGCCGCTGTATTCAAGCTTTTCGGGCGTGTTCTCCCTGTTGCCCCGGCACATGACAGCCGCGACCATCGGAGTAATTTTTCCGGCGTCAAGACCCATGATTTTACCAATCTGAGAAGCAACGTCGTTTCCGCCGGGTATGCAGAGGTTGCATTCCTTTGTTTCGCCCTTGGAAAGGGCGGCGGCATAACCGTCGCAGCCGGTATAGCCGCAGGCGCCGCAGTTTGCGCCGGGCAGACAGGCGCGTACCTGCTCCGCCTTTTCGTCAACGGGAACGGCGAACACCGCCGAGGCAACGGCAAGACCGACGCCGGCAGTAAGACCGATTGCGGCAACGATTACAACGGGAATAAGTATATCCATTTTTTCGTCACCCTCCTTAACCGAAAATGTTGTCCACGATGCCGGTGAAGCCGAGGAACGAAACCGAAACCAGCGAGGCGGCAACAAGGGTAATCGGAAGTCCGCGCATGAATTTCGGAATATCGCAGCTTTCCATTCTTTCGCGCACTCCGGCAAACATTACCATTGCAAGCATGAAGCCGAGTCCGGCGCCGACAGAGTTGAACATTGACTGCGCAAAGTTGTAGCCGTTGTCAATGTTGAGGATAACAACGCCGAGCACGGCGCAGTTTGTTGTGATAAGGGGAAGATAGATTCCCAGCGCGTTATAAAGCGAGGGAATATATTTTTTAAGAACTATCTCAACAAGCTGAACGAGCGCCGCAATAACAAGAATGAATACAATCGTCTGAAGATAGGAAAGGTCCTTGCTTTCAAGCAGAGTGTTTATCGGATAGCACACGGCGGTTGCAAGCGCCATAACAAAAATTACGGCCGCGCTCATTCCCACTGCGGTGTTGAGCTTTTTTGAAACGCCGAGGAACGGGCAGATTCCGAGGAACTTTGCAAGAACAAAGTTCTGGGTAAGAATCGCCGTCATGAGTATTGCAAGAAGTCCTTTTGTCATTTCCATCAGCTAACCGCCTCCTTGCTTTCTTCGGAAATATTTTCACATTCCGCTTCCCTTTTATTGAGCTTGCAGCTTGCAGCCATCGGGCAGGCCTCGCAGCCGCGCAGCTCCGCTCTGGGCTTTCCGCGGCTTTCGGCAATTCTGTTGACCGTTGCCATGAGAACGCCGAAAACAAAGAAGCCGCCCGGAGGAAGAATGAAGATGAGCATCGGATTGCTTGAAAGGAACGGAATGCTGATTCCGGCAAAGGAACCTGCGCCGAGGATTTCACGCACTGCGCCCATGAGGAAAAGCGCAGCGGTGAAGCCGACGCCCATTCCGAGCCCGTCAACGGCGGAGGCAAGAACGGGATTCTTGCTTGCAAAGGCTTCCGCCCTGCCGAGAATGATGCAGTTAACAACGATAAGCGGAAGATAAACGCCGAGCTGTTCGTCAAGTTCGGGTGCAAAGGCTTTAACAAGCATCTGCACAATGGTAACAAACGAGGCGATAACAACAACATATGCCGGAATACGCACCTTGTCGGGTATAACCTTTCTCAGCGCGGAAATTACGATGTTTGAGCAGACAAGAACAACCGAAGCGGCAACGCCCATTCCGAGCGCTGATGTTACCGAGGTTGTTGTTGCAAGAGTGGGGCAGGTTCCGAGAACGAGCCTGAGAGTCGGGTTTTCGGCAAGGATACCTTTGGTAAATTCCTTACCGAGAGATTTTTTTTCAGCCATTGTCTGCACCTCCCTTAACAGTTTCAAAAGCGGCCAAAGCGGCGTTGACGGCGGACACAACCGCCTTTGAGGTTATCGTTGCCGCTGTTATCGCCTGAATGTCCTGACCGTCGTTTGAGGTTTTGCTGACGGTGAGCGAGCCGCTTTTTCCAACGAAGCGGTTTTTGAAGTCCGGCTTGGTGCTGTTTGCGCCGAGTCCGGGGGTTTCATCGTGGGAAAGGATTTCAATTCCGGTAATGACTCCCTCGGTATCCATGCCGACCATGACCGAAACCGTTCCGCCGTAGCCCTTTGCGCCGCTTGTGAAAACATAGCCCACGTTGTCTGCGCCGTCCTTGCCGGTGCAGTAGGTTATGCCGCCCTCGAGCGCCTCGGACTCGGAAAACTCCTTTGCCTCGGGAAGCACCAGCGAACGGGAAAGGTTCTCCTTCCGGACGGCGTTATCGGCAGTTTTCTGCTTTGTAACGCTGTTTGTCAGCGCAAGCAGAGCCGTTGCAACAAGACAGATGACAAGCAGCGCAGCAGCCGGAACAAGGATTGCTTTAGGCGTTATCTTTTTCATGCCTTTGCCGCCTCCTTTTCCTTTTTTTCCTTAACAAAGCCGAACGGCTTCTCCGTTGTAAGGCGTTCAATATGGGGAACAAGGATATTCATAAGTATTATTGAGAACGAAACGCCCTCCGGCAGCGAACCGAAAAGACGGATAACCGAGGTGATAAGACCGCAGCCGATTCCGAAAACGATTCGTCCCTTGAGGTTTATCGGCGAGGTTGTGTAATCCGTTGCCATGAAGAAGGCTCCAAGCAGAAGTCCGCCGCCGAGCAGCTCATATAAGACAAACTGAAGATTGCCCTTGCCTGCAATAAGCATACAGACCGCAACGGTTCCGATGAATGAGAACGGAATTGCCGGGGAGATAACCCTCCTGAGCAGCAGATACAGCGCGCCGGCAAGCAGAGCGAGCGAGCAGACCTCGCCCATTGAGCCGCCGTGGTTTCCGATAAGCATCTGAGTGAGCGTCGGAAGTCCCTCGGCAAGCGAAAGGTCTCCGCCCTTTGCCGCGGCAAGGGAGGCCATCGGAGTTGCGGTTGTCACCGCGTCGGCAACCGACCACTTGACCGCAAAGGGAGCGACCCATTTTGCCATGGCAGTCGGGAACGAGACCATGAGAATGATTCTTGCCGTCATTGCCGG
>JAEDEQ010000009.1 GCA_016293225.1 Clostridiaceae bacterium | reverse complement strand
GGCGATAGAAAAATCAAAGAGCAATGACCTTTCAAGGCTTGTTTTCGCCCTCGGAATCCGACATATCGGACAAAAGGCGGCAAAGTTGCTTTGTTCCCGCTTCGGTTCAATGGAGAACATTATCGCTGCACCGAAGGAGGAAATCAATGCCATTGACGGTTTCGGTGAGATTATGGCACAGAGCGTTGTTGATTTCTTTTCGCTTTCAAAAAGCCGTGAGCTTGTTTCCAATCTCAAAGACTGCGGCGTGAATATGGAAAGCACGCAGACCGTGCTCGACAGGAGATTTGAGGGCATGACCTTTGTTCTGACCGGCACGCTTTCAAGCTACACAAGAGCCGAGGCAGGGAAAATTATTGAAGCCTTTGCCGGAAAAACGGCCTCCTCGGTTTCAAAAAAGACCACCTATGTCCTTGCCGGAGAGGACGCAGGCAGCAAGCTGAGGAAAGCGCAGGAGCTTGGTGTTACCGTAATTTCAGAGGACGATTTTGCCCAAATGATAAAATAAAATGATAAAATAAAAAGCGAACCGCACGCCATTTCCGTCAAGCGTGCGGTTTGTTTCCTTTTTCAGTTAAAAGTTTTGCCTTACACCTTTTCAATCAGGCAGACCGCGTGCGCGGCAATGCCCTCGCCGCTTCCGGTAAAGCCCAGCCCCTCTTCGGTGGTTGCCTTAACGCTGACGTCGTTCTCGCCTATGCGGCAGACACGGGCAATGTTTGAACGCATTGTGTCAATATAACTCCTGAGCTTTGGTGCTTGGCAGAGTACGGTGGAGTCAATGTTGACGATTCTGTAGCCCTTTTCAATCAGCAGAAGAGCAACCTTTTCAAGCAGCAAAAGGCTGTCTGCGCCCTCAAAGGCCGGGTCGCTGTCGGGGAACAGCTTTCCGATATCGCCGAGTGCGGCGGCGCCGAGGAGGGAGTCGGAAATTGCGTGGAGAAGAACATCTGCGTCCGAATGGCCGAGCAGCCCTTTTTCAAAAGGTATTTCCACTCCGCCGAGGATTAGCTTCCTGTTTTCGGTGAGTCTGTGAACATCATAGCCATGTCCGATTCTCATCAGAACAACTCCTTTACTGTTTTTTCAAATTCTTCGTATGTTACAAAGGTGTTGAGTATTTTAACGAGCGATGAGGTTGAAAGGCGTTCCGGCAGAGCAAGCTTTTTCAAAAGCAGACGGCGCTTTTGCACGCTGTTTTCCCGTCCGGAAAGCCCGCATTCAAAAAGGTCAAGGTTTGTGATGCGCCGCCTTTTTCTATTGGAAAGCGAGGCGGTGACTCCGGCTTTTTCAAACGCTTCAAGGAGAACCTTTTCCTCAACGCCCTCAACGCCGAGCTTTCCCTCGGCGGAAAAGGCTGTTTTGCGCTTTTCCTTGCCGAAAATATCCGGAATATAGACATGAGTAATTTTGTCCGGCGGAATTATCGAAGAAATGAAGTTCCTGATAACAAAGCCTGCGCCGTCGCTGTCCGTCAGGACAATGATGCCCTTTTCGCCTGCAAGGCGCAAAAGGAGCTGCTGCTTTTCTTTGTCTTTAAAAATTCCGAAGCCGTCGGTTTTTATGATGAGCGCGTCAAGAAAGCCCGAAAGCTTTATCACGTCATATTTTCCCTCTACTATTACCGGTCTGTCAAGCTTAATCATTTTTTCTCTCCGTTCGCAATCAGCAAAAGTTTAACCATAACCTGTTCAATAACAAGCGTTTGCGCCGTACCGGTGCTTTTGAGCTTTGCGTCCGCTTCGTTCAGCTCGTCAAGGCAGGCGCGAAGAGCGGTCAGCTCAAGCTTTGCCGCGTCCCGTGCGGCGTAATTGAGCGCAAATTCACGTCCCTTATAGTTGAAAAGGGGAGCCAGCGGCTGAGCCGTTCCGGTGCATTGGCAGGCAACCTTTGCGCGGTACATATCAACATATGTTCCGATTATTGAGCCGAGGATATAGTTCGGCTCGGTCTTTAAGGTTATGAGTGAATCAAGAATGAAATATGCCTTTTCAAAATTGCCTGCAAGGAGAGCGCGCGTAAGGTCGCTGACCTTTGCGTCAACGGTTTTAACGGCAACCGCGTCAATGTGCTGCTTTGTAATCTCGCCGCCTGCGGCATAGCTGCAGACCTTTGAAAGCTCGTTGATAAGCGCGTTGAAGTCGTCCCCAACGCAGGAGACAAGGTACTGCGCCATCTGCGGCGAAAGAACGGCGCCCTGCTTTGCGGCGGAGGAGATGAGCGGTCTTAAAAGCTCGTTCCCCTTGCGGCGGTTCAGCTCGCACACTGCGCCGAATTTTTCAAAAAGAGCAAGAGCCTTTTTCCCGTTCTTTTTGTTGAAAGCAGAACCGGTCTGCAAAAAAATCAGAACGGTGCTGCTTCCGAGCTGCTCAAGGGAGGCGGAAAGCGCTTTTGCTTCCTTTTCCGTCAGCGATTCAAGCTTGTAATCCTCAACGATAACGCAGCGCCGTTCACTGAGCATCGGCAAGGTCAGCGCGCGGTCAAAAATCGTTCTCAGCTCGGTGGTTTTTCCGTCAAAGCGGTCAAGGTTGAGGCTTTCAAACGCCTTGTCAACCGCAGTCTGCGCAAGAAGATTCACATATTGCGCCTTGAGGTAGCTTTCGTCTCCGAAGAAAAGATAGACCGGGAAAAAGGCTTTTTCCTTTATATGCTTTCTCAGCCCTTTTTCGTCAAAGGACGCCATTGTTCACCCTCCTTTTTTGAAAACCTTTTGCAATTATAACCGTTTTGTGCCCTGATATCAAGGCTTTTTTCGCTTTTCCTTTTCCCTTTTTGCAGCTTCAAGCAGAAGCGGCTTTTCGTTTGCGGTTTTGCCCTCAATCACCTGCTCAACAAGGAAATCGAGCATGGCTCCTATCTCCTTTCCGCAAAGACCGAGGGAAAGCATATCGTTCCCGTTTACCGCAAGCTTTTTCAGGGAAAAGCATTCGTTTTGTTCAAGTATTTTTTTGGCTGTTTCTTCAAGGTAATCAAAGTTTTTCTGCCTGAAGCGGAATTTTTCGCTTTGCGCAAGATTGTCCGCGCGCTGAAGCCGGATAAGGTCAAAGAACATTTCCTCGCCGAGGCGGTTCAGCTTTTTCTTCACCGTAACCTCGTCACATTCAATGGGAGAATCGTGAATTTTAACAAGCTTTACAACCTTTTGAGTTGTTTCATTGTCAAAGCGCAGACGTTTAAGCTCCTTTTCCGCAATGGCCGCGCCCCTCGGCGCGTGGGAATAAAAATGTCCCGTGCCGTTTTCGTCAAGCGAAAAGACGAGCGGCTTTGCGCAATCGTGAAAAAGCGCGGCAAGGCGCAGGTGAAGCGCCGGGCGGACGTTTCTGACAACGTTCACCGTGTGCTCCCAGACGTCAAAGCAGTGGTGCTCGTTATGCTGGTCAAAGCCCTGCATGGCTTTCAGGCAGGGGATAATTTCCGCAAAAACCTCCGGGTATCTCAAAAGCACGTCTGCCGCGCCGTCTGAACACAAAAGCAGCGAAAGCTCGCTTGAAATGCGCTCGGGCGAAAGCTTATTAAGAAGCGTTCTGCAGCTTCTTATCGCCCTTGAGGTCTCCTCCTCGATTGAGAACGAGAGGACGGCGGAAAACCGCAGCGCACGCAGAATGCGCAGCGCGTCCTCCTTAAAGCGCGTTTCGGCGTTTCCGACGCAGCGGATAAGCCTTTTTTCAATATCTTCCTTTCCGCCGAACGGGTCAAAAAGGGTGCCGTTTTCGTCCTCGGCAATGGCGTTCATTGTGAAATCGCGGCGCGAAAGGTCGTCCGAAAGATTTTTTGAAAAGCTGACAAAATCCGGGTGGCGGTTGTCGGAATATGCGCTTTCCGTGCGGAAAGTCGTAATTTCAACGGGTGTGTTTTCAATGAGAACCGTCACCGTTCCGTGGGCAAGGCCGGTGGGGATAACGGCGTGCTTTTCAAAGACCCTTGCCGTTTCCTGCGGCAGCGCGTTTGTTGCAATGTCAATGTCATGCACGGGCCGCCCCATCAGTCTGTCCCTGACCGAGCCGCCGACAAGAAAGGCCGAGTAGCCGCTTTTTTTCAGCTCCAAAAGCGCCGACCGTGAAATTTGAACCGGTTTTTCCAAGCTAACCCACCTCTGCTTTTTTCAGGCTGCATATTTTCGCTGATTATACTATAATAATTAAATTTTTTCAAGATAACAATTAATTTTCTTCAAGAGTGGTTGCAACCGCTCTTGATTTATGTTATCATAAACCGAGTAACTGCCGCTGTTTAAGGAAGCTTGCAGTTACAAAAAATGAGAGCCTTTCCGGCTCGGGATTTGAGGGAAGTTTATGAGCAGCTCGGAGCGTCTTTTCAGAAATTCCGTTTTCGGCGGATTCAACAAGGATGATGTTATTGATTATATTGAAAACATGAAGAACGAGTTTTTTGAATACCGTTCTCAGGTTGAGCAGACCGTTAAGGAACTGAACAAAAAAATTGCTGCGCTTGAAAGCGAGGCAAAAGCCGCAAAGCAAAAAGCAGCCGAGGCCGATAAAAGAGCGGCCGATGCCGTTGAATCCTCCGAGGCCGCCGTTGCCGCCGCGCAAAAAGCCGCCGAGGAAAAGCTTGCTTTGCAAAAAGCCGCTATTGAGGAAAAGGAAAGGTCGGCCGACCCTGTTGGGGAAATCAGCCTTGCAACAGACCGTCTGCGCCGCGTTGCCGATGAAATCTGCGATAATCTTTCGAACTTTATCGACAGAATTTCCGAAAGCAGCATTGCCGTAACAATCGCTCAGCCTGCCGAGGAGCCTGCCGCCCCGGCCGCAAAGACCGACGTTCCGGAAAGGAACGTAACGGCAGATTCGAAAAAGGCCTCATTTGCCGATACGGAAAGTATTCTGTCTTTTATTGACGGAATACTTGCCTCAAACGAAAATCGGAAAAAGGAAGAGGAAAAGGAAGAAAAAGGGCAGTCGCTTCTTGACGACCTGCTCCCGAACGGACTTTTCAAGTAATCAGCGGTTATCAAGGACCCGTGCGGCGTTCTGCGATGACCGCTTCAAAGAACACAAAGGTGGGTGCTGATAATGAAAAGGATACAAAAAATCATTGCGGTGCTTCTTTGCGCCGTGACTGCGGCAGTCATGCTTTCCGCTTTTTCGGTTTGCGCGGCTGATGAATTTGAGCAGTCGCTTTCCGCTTTTCCGCAAAGCTACCGCGCTGCGCTGCGCGAGCTTCACAAAAAACATCCGAGCTGGACTTTTACCGCTTTCAAAACGGGGCTTGACTGGAACACCGCCGTTGAAAAGGAGCAGGCGGGGGACCGCAGCCTTTTTCCGAATGCGTATGCCAATGTCTTCAAAAGCGTTGAAAAGGGCGATTATAATTATTCCACAGGCGCATATATTCAAAAGGACGCCGGCTTTGTTACGGCGAACAAGCTTGCCGTTGCCTACTATATGGATCCGCGCAATTTCCTCAATGAATACGGAATTTTTCAGTTTGAGGACCTTTCCTATGACGAAAGCTTTGACGAGGCGGCCGTTGAATTTGTTCTGCGCGGAACCTTCATGTATAACACAAAAATTTCCTATTACAACACCAAGGGCAAGCTTATAAAAACAAACGAAAAATACTCAACCGTGATTTGCGAAGCAGGCAAAAAGGCCAACATCAATCCCTGCTACCTTGCTTCAAAGATACGCGGCGAGATAGGAAACGGAACTTCCGCAACAAGCGGAAAAAACAGCAAATATCCGGGAATATACAATTTTTATAACATCGGAGCAACGGACGGCGCCGGAGCGATTGAAAGGGGACTTTACTGGGCAAAGAGCGGAACGACCTACTCCCGCCCGTGGACGTCACCTCAGAAGTCCATTATCGGCGGAGCGGAATTTGTTGCCGAGTCCTATATTGCCAAGGGTCAGTTCACGACCTATCTGCAAAAATTCAACGTCAATCCGGCAAGCTCCTACGGCGTGTATAACCATCAGTATATGACGAATGTCTGCGCCGCCGCCGTTCAGGCGTATTTTTCCTATGACTCCTATTATTCCGCAAAGCTGCTTGACAACAAGTTCTCTTTTTCAATCCCCGTTTTCAACAACATGGACGACAAAAACGGAACGGACGGAAAGGTTGCGCTTTCGGGCGCAAATAACCTTGAGGGCTATGTCAATGTTAAAGGCGGAATCAACGTCCGCAAGGGTCCGTCAACCAACAACGCCAAGGTTCTGACCAAATATCTTCCGCAGAACACCAAGGTCACCGTGCTTGAAGCGGTGGAGACTGACTCAAACTATTATGCGAACGTTCTTAACTATCCGTTCTGGTATAAAATTAAATTTAACTTTGAGTCAAAGACGTACACGGGCTATGTTCCGAAAAGCTTTGTCACCATAACGTCCGCCGTTGCGGTGCGTCCGGGTGCGTATAAGCCCGGATTTACCTCAAACGACGGAAAAAAGACGCTGCACCTGGTTTCATATGACGCGCGTGTGGCGCAGATTGACGGCGACGTTATCAACTTCCTACAACCCGGCACAACGGAGATAGGCGCCTATGATTCAACGGGGCGGTTCTCCGTGGTGCGATACACGGTTTTTGACGACGGCGCGCCGGCAACCGTTGTTGACCTCAAGCAGACCGAAACAACGTCAAATTCTTTCACCCTGACCTGGCGCAAGGCCGTGGGTGCAACGGGCTACACCGTTTATAAATACAACGAACAAAAAAAGCAGTATGAGAGCATAAAAACGCTTACGGGCACAAAGCTTCAGATTAAAAATCTTGCTCCCGGTTCTGTCGGAACCTACGCCGTACGGGCGCGGAAAAAGGTCGGCGATACCGTTGTTTTGTCGGATTTTTCAAAATCCGTTACAGCGGCAACAGTCCCGTCGGCTCCCGTAAATCTTTCGCAGACGGCAACGTCGTCCGACCGCTATACCCTCACCTGGAACAAGGTCAGTGGTGCTACGGGCTATACTGTGTATAGGTACAACGCAACCGATGAAAAGTACGTTAAGTTTGCAACCGTCAGGGAAAACAAGCTTGAGATTCTGGGTCTGTTTTCGGCGCAGAGGGATAAATACAAGGTCCGCGCAAACCTTAGCGCGTCAACGACCTCGCTTTCAAGCGGATATTCCGCAGAGTTCACGGCGGCCGCGGCGCCCGGAAAAGTCGGCGCGGTAAAGGTTTCAAATATCAAGACAACGGGCTATACGCTTTCGTGGCCGAAGGTTAAAAACGCGTCCGGCTACACCGTTTACAGGCTTGACGAAGCAAGCGGAAAATTCAAAAAGCTTGCTTCAACAAAGGCAACGTCATATACCGTCTCCTCCCTTGCGTCAGGAACGGAAAGCGTTTACACCGTCAAAGCATATGTTGCTCAGGGAGGAAAGAATTTCTTCGGCACTGCTTCCGGAAGAATTACCGCTAAAACTCTTCCGGCTCAGGTAAAAGCCGTCCGCCAGAGGAAGACCTCCGCTTCGGGCTATACGCTCACATGGGATAGCGTCCGCGGCGCCGACGGCTACGCCGTTTATAAATATGACAGCGCAAAAAAGCGCTATGTACGGCTTTCAAGCACCTCGGCAAACAGCATGGCAATCACCGGTCTCAAGGCCGGCAGGAGTGAAAAATATAAGGTACGCGCTTTTATGAAGCTCGGAAACGAAATTTATTATGCCGCGTATTCCTCCGCTTTTGAGGCGGTCACTTATCCGGGTACCGTAAAAAACGTTAAAGTGAAAAGGACAGGCTCGTCCTCCTGCACCCTGACCTGGAGCAAAGTCAGAAACGCCGACGGCTACCGCGTTTACAGGCTTGACCCGAAAACGGGAGAGTATGTCCGTTTGGTAACGGTAAAAGGCACCTCGGCAAAGTTCAGAGCGGCAAAGGGCGAAACGCTCGTTGTCCGTGCGTATACAAAACGCGCGAACGCGTATTTCGGCGCGCCGTCCTCACCGGTCACCGTAAAGTAGCAGGCTTTACTGTAAAGCAGACAGAGTAAGCAATATATTTTAAGAAAGAGAGAGGACCCGTTTTATGAACAAGGGAAAATTTTATATCACAACGGCAATAGCATATACCTCAAGAAAGCCGCACATCGGAAACAGCTATGAAATTGTGCTGACCGACGCCATTGCGCGCTATAAGCGCCTTTGCGGCTATGACGTGTTTATGCTCACCGGCACGGACGAGCACGGTCAGAAGATTGAGGAATATGCAAAGGCCGCCGGCGTAACGCCGAAGGAGTATGTTGACAAGGTTGCGGGCGAGATAAAGGGTATCTGCGACACCCTCAACACCACCTATGACAAGTTCATCAGAACCACCGACGATTACCACGAAAAATGCGTTCAGAAAATCTTCAAAAAGCTCTATGATCAGGGCGATATTTACAAGAGCGAATATGAGGGACTTTACTGCACTCCGTGCGAATCGTTCTGGACTCAGGCGCAGCTTGTTGACGGAAAATGCCCCGACTGCGGACGCGAGGTTAAAAAGGCAAAGGAGGAGGCATATTTCCTGCGCCTTTCAAAGTATCAGAAAAGGCTTGAGGAATATATTGAACAAAACGAGCACTTCATCTATCCCGAAAGCAGAAAAAAGGAGATGCTCAACAACTTCATCAAGCCCGGTCTTCAGGATCTCTGCGTTTCGCGTACCTCGTTCAAATGGGGCATTCCCGTAACCTTTGACGATAAGCACGTTATCTATGTCTGGATAGACGCGCTTTCAAATTATATCACCGCCCTCGGCTACGATCCCGACGGCAGCAGCGAGCTTTATAAAAAATACTGGCCGGCAGACGTTCACATTATCGGAAAGGACATTGTCCGTTTCCACACAATCTATTGGCCGATTATGCTTATGGCTCTCGGCGAGCCGCTTCCCAAGCAGGTTTACGGTCACCCGTGGCTGCTTTTCGGAACGGACAAGATGTCCAAATCCAAGGGTAACGTCATCTATGCCGACGACCTTGTAAAGCTCCTCGGCGTTGACGCGGTGAGGTATTATCTCCTTGCCGAAATGCCGCACGCAAACGACGGCTCAATTTCATACGAGACTATCATTGAAAGATATAACTCTGACCTTGCAAACACGCTCGGAAACCTTGTTAACAGAACGATTGCAATGACGAACAAGTATTTCACCGGCGTTGTACCCGCTCCGACAAAGGAGGAGGAGCTTGACAACGAGCTGAAAGCAGCCGCAGCCGCGGCGGTTGCCGGTGTTGATGAAAACATCAACAGCTATCACATGGCGGACGCCGTTGAAGCGGTGATGAACCTTGCAAAGCGCTGCAACAAGTATATTGACGAAACCGCTCCCTGGGCGCTTGCAAAGGACGAAAGCCAAAAGGAAAGGCTCGGAACGGTTCTCTATAATCTTCTTGAGGGTATCCGCTTCATTGCCGTTCTCATTTCGCCGTTCATGCCGGACACCTCAAAGGCCATTATCGAGCAGCTGTCCTGCGATGTTACTGATTATGACAGCCTTGCTTCGTTCGGCGGACTCAAAGCCGGAACAACCGTAAAAACTCCGACTCCGCTTTTCGCAAGGATTGACGCCGAAAAAATGCTTTCGGAAATTGCCGAAAAGCAAAAGGCGGCCGCCGCAAAGGAAAAGACCATTGAGGAGATTGAGGGCGTTGCAAAAATCGGTATTGAGGACTTTGCAAAGGTTGACCTGCGCGTTGCAGAGGTTACCGACTGCGTACCCGTCAAGCGCGCAAAAAAGCTTTTGAAGCTTACGCTCAACGACGGAACCGAAACGCCGCGCACGGTAGCCTCGGGCATTGCAAAGTGGTACAAGCCCGAAGACCTTATCGGCAAAAAGGTTGTTGTTGTTTCCAACCTCAAGAGCGCCGTCCTTTGCGGAGTTGAAAGCTGCGGAATGATTCTTGCCGCCGACTGCGGCGAGGACGACGTCAGGGTTGTTTTTGTTGACGGTATGCCGAACGGAGCCAAAATCAGATGACGTACCGAAACATTTTTGACACCCATTCCCATTACGATGACGAAAAATTCAGCGCGGACAGGGACGAAGTCCTTTTTCGGCTTCATGAAAACGGCGTTTGCGGCGTTATCGACTGCGGCTGCGACAAGGCCTCGTCTCTTGAGGCGATAAAGCTTTCGGAAAAGTTCGGCTTTGTCTATGCGGCAATCGGCGTTCATCCGCACGAAGCGGCCGAGGCAAAGGAAAGCGACCTTGAGGAGCTTAAAGCGCTTTACTCAAAGGAAAAAGTTGTTGCCGTTGGGGAAATAGGGCTTGATTATCACTATGATTTTTCGCCGCGCAGCATTCAGCTTGAATTTTTTGAAAAGCAGCTCCTTCTTGCAAACGAGCTTTCGCTTCCGGTCATTGTTCATGACAGAGAGGCGCACGAGGACACGCTGAACCTGCTGAAAAAGTATAAACCCAAAGGCGTTGTCCACTGCTTTTCAGGCAGTGCAGAAATGGCGAAAGAGGTTCTGAAGCTCGGAATGTACATCGGACTCGGCGGCGCAGTGACGTTTAAAAACGCAAGAAAGCCGCTTGAGGTTGCCGCTGTTGTTCCGGAGGACAGGCTTCTGCTTGAAACGGACTGCCCGTACATGGCGCCGGTTCCGCTCCGGGGCAGCCGCTGCGATTCCTCAATGATTGCTTATACGGCCGAAAAAATTGCCGAAGTGCGCTCCTGCAATGTGCAGGAACTCATTGACAGATGCAGGGAAAACGCAAAAGAACTGTTCAAAATATAAAATTTATTCCTTATTAAAATTAACCGCAAGGTTGCTTTGCATTGGCAGCCTTGCGGATTTTTGCCGTCTGCTTTTCATATTTTCATTGCCGCCCGTCAATAATATTTCGGGTGATTAGAATGAAAAAAACTTTCAGCAGCATTTTTAACGATATTCTGAGCGAAAAATATGACAAACCGATGAAAGAGCTTTCCGTGCGCGAGCTTTACGATGTTACCGCTTCCGCGGCCAACGCTCTTGCGCGAAAGTACGACTTCAGAAGCGAAAGGGAAAAGCGCGCGGCGTATTTTTCCGCGGAATTTCTCATCGGCTCGCTCATTGAGTCGAATTTGCAGAACCTCGGCGTGCTTGATGAAGCAAAAAGACTTTTTGCAAAGAACGAAAGAAGTCTTGATGAATTTGCAATAATACCGGACTACGCCTTCGGCAACGGCGGACTCGGCAGGCTTGCGGCCTGCTTCCTTGAGAGCGCGGCCACCGTCGGTCTGAACCTTGACGGCTACGGAATCAGATACAAATACGGCCTCTTCCGCCAGAAGATTGAGGGGTCAAAGCAGGTGGAATATCCCGACGACTGGGAGGTCTTTTCCGATTCGTTCGGCGAGCGCAAGGACGGCGAACGGGTAAAGATTGAGTTTTCGGATATGACGGTCGTTGCCGTGCCGTATGATTACTTTGTTCCGGGCTATCAGAATGAAAAGGTCAACCGTCTGCGCCTTTATGATTGCGAGAGCGAGGAAAAGGTGAACTTTACCGCGTTTTCAAAAAGCGACCTTTCAAAGGCCTTTGAAAAGGAAAACGAGGCAAAGGCAATCTCCGCGTTTTTGTATCCGGACGATTCAACTCAAAACGGACGAAAGCTCAGACTGCGCCAGCAGTATTTTTTCACCTCGGCGGCCTTGCAGAACATTCTTTCGGAAATTTATGACGAAAAGCACTGGAGGGAGCTTCCCGAGCGCATTGCCGTTCAGCTTAACGATACGCACCCCACAATAGCCGTTGCGGAATTTATCCGCCTGATAATGAAAAAGGGAAAAAGCTTTGATGAAGCGTTCGCGCTTGCGCGGGGGATTTTTTCATACACAAACCATACCGTAATGAGCGAAGCGCTTGAAAAATGGGACGCAAAAATGTTTTCTTCGCTCCTTCCCGAGGTTTACGGTGTGATTGAGGAAATCAACAAAAGATTGATTTGTGAGCTTGAAAGCAAAACCGACAGGCTTGATGAGTGCCTGATAATAAATAACGGCACCGTTCACATGGCGAACCTTGCCTGTTTTGTCTGCTCGCATATTAACGGCGTTGCAAAAATCCACAGCGACATTATTGCAAAAAGCACCCTTTCGCAGTGGTATGAGCTTTATCCCGAACGCTTTTCAAACAAAACCAACGGTATTACCGAGCGGCGCTGGCTTGCGCTTGCCGACGAAGAGCTTTATAACTACCTTTGTACCCTCCTCAAAACCGATGTTGTTAAAGATATAAACTGCATTGAAAGGCTCAGGGAATACAGGGCGGACGACGAGGTGCTTGAAAACCTGTTTGAGATCAGGAAAAAGAACAAAAAGGAGCTTTGCGCCTTTCTGCGCAAAAGCGAGGGCGTAACGGTTGACGAAAACAGCGTCTTTTTTGTTCAGGTAAAGCGTATTCATGAGTATAAGCGGCAGCTTTTGTGCGCGGCGGCGTGTCTGTATTTTTATAAGCAGATGAAAAGCGGCGGACTTTTGTCGCTGCCGAAAATGACGTTCATTTTTTCCGGAAAGGCCGCGTCGGGCTACAGGGAAGCAAAGCTGATTATCGAATTTATCTGTAAGCTTTCAAAAGCAATTAATGCGGACAGCGCTCTTGAGGGCAGGCTCAAGGTGGTCTTTGTTTCCGATTACAATGTTTCAAAGGCACAAAAGCTCATTCCGGCCGCGGACTATTCGCTCCAGCTTTCGCTCGCAGGCACCGAGGCAAGCGGAACGGGCAACATGAAGTTCATGCTCTGCGGTGCGCCGACTCTCGGCACCTTTGACGGCGCCAACATTGAAATTGTGAAGCTTGCCGGCGAGGAAAACAATTATATTTTCGGGCTTCGCGAGGAGGAAGTGGAAAAAGTTAAGGAGCTTTATGACCCCGTTCAGATTTATGAGTCGGCGGACAAGGTCAAAATTGCCGTTGACGCCCTTGTTGACGGAACGCTTGAAGAGGACGAGTGCTTTTTAAAAATAAGAAAGCTGCTTTTGGAAAATGACCGCTATATGGTGCTTGCCGACCTTGAATCGTTCATTGAAACGGCGGAAAGGGCGGCGAAAGACTGGGAAAACAAAAAAGAGTATTTCAAAAAATCGCTCATTAACACCGCCTCAAGCGCATACTTTTCCTCAAACAGAACCGTCAGAGAATACGCCGAAGAAATCTGGAAAATTTAAAAGGAAAAAAACGCAGGAAAAAGCATTAAATAACTTGAAAAAAGCCTTGGCATATTATATAATATATAAGTATATCTATACCCATATATATGTCCGAGGAGGGTCGGTATGCCGTCAAACAAGTATTCGGTACCCCTTTCAAAAATCATTAAGGAAATGTCCTTTGAAACCGTCTATCTTCCGCAGCCGGCGGAGGATATCATGATAACAACTCCGGACGTTAACCGTCCGGGGCTCATTCTCGCAGGTTACGATAATTTCTTCGATCCCGCAAGGATCAACTTTCTCGGAATCTATGAGGTTGAGTACATAAACAGTCGCTCGCCGCAGCGCAGGGCCGAACGGCTTGAAAACTTCATGTCAAAGTCGCCGGCGGCCATTGTTTATACGCGCTCAATCAAGTGTCCGGACGATGTGCTTGCGCTTGCGGAAAAATATCAGGTTCCCGTTCTTTCAACGTCGGACTCAACCTCAAACACCATGGCGAACGTTATTGCGTTTTTGAACGTTGAGCTTGCCGAGCGCATCACGCGCCACGGCGTGTTTGTTGAGGTTTACGGCGAGGGCGTGCTCATGATAGGCGACAGCGGAGTTGGCAAGAGCGAAACCGCCGTTGAACTCATCAAGCGCGGCCACCGCCTTATTGCGGACGACGCGGTCGAAATCAAAAAGACCGGGAAAAAGACCCTTGTCGGCACTGCGCCGGACAATATCCGCCATTTTATTGAGCTGCGCGGCATAGGTCTTATCAATGCAAGGCGTATTTTCGGTATGGGCGCCGTCAAGCTTTCGGAAAAGATTGACATGATTATTGAGCTTGAACCGTGGGATTCAAACAAGGTTTATGACAGAATGGGACTTGACAGCCAGACGACCGAAATTCTCGGCGTCAGCATTCCCTCAACAACGGTTCCCGTAAAGCCCGGCCGTAACCTTGCAATAATTATTGAGGTTGCGGCGATGAATAACAGGCAGAAGAAGATGGGCTATAACGCCGCGCGCGAGCTTATGCACAACCTCGGCATGGTCGAGGACGTTATCCCGCAGGAGGATGAAATTGAACTTTGGAGCGACTTTTAAGGAGTGTAAGGAAATGAGCAAAAAATACAAAGTCGGAGTTGACCTGGGCGGAACAAACATTGCCGTCGGAGTCATTGACGAAAACTACAACATTATCGGCAGAGGAAAACTTAAAACCAACGTTCCCCGTCCGGCAGAGGAAATTATGGCGGACATTGTGAAAGGCGTTAAAATTGCGGCCGAAAACGCAAAAATCTCGCTCGATCAGATCGAAAGCATCGGCATCGGAACACCCGGAAGCGTCAACAAGGAAACCGGATATATTGAATATGCAAACAATCTTTATTTCAATCAGGTTCCGGCAGTCAAGATGATTAACGAGCTTATTGACGCAAAGGTCTTTCTTGAAAACGACGCCAACTGTGCCGCGTTGGGCGAGGCTATTGCCGGAGTCGGAAAGGGAAAAAAGCTTTTCATCGCCGTAACGCTCGGAACGGGAGTCGGCGGCGGAATCATCAACGACGGCAAGGTCATGGCCGGCTGCAACGAGGCCGGAGGCGAGCTTGGCCACATGGTTATTGATATGAACGGAATCCCCTGCAACTGCGGAAGAACCGGCTGCTGGGAGGCGTATGCCTCGGCAACCGCACTTGTTGAACAGACTCAGAAAGCAATGCTTGACCACAAAGACAGCAAGATGTGGTCGCTTGCCTCGGGCTCGCTCGATAACGTAAACGGCAGAACAGCCTTTGACGCAATGCGCGCCGGCGACGAATGGGGCAGCAGGGTTGTTGACCGGTATATCGAATATGTTGCCGTGGGAACGATAAATATAATCAATGTTTTTCAGCCTGAGATGATCTGCTTCGGCGGCGGAATCTGCAATGAGGGCGAAACTCTCCTTGCTCCGCTGCGCAAATATGTTGAAAAATTCAGATACAGCAAATATTCGTCCACACAGACCGAGCTTTGCCGCGCAAAGCTCGGAAACGACGCAGGCATCATCGGCGCTGCGCTTATCAGCTATTGACGGGGGAGCCATTTTGAACGAATTAAAAGCTTTTCTTCTTGAAAACTCGGTTCGCTTTTATGAAAACGAGCCGATGAAAAACCGCACCTCCTTCCGCATCGGCGGAGACGCAAAGCTTTTCATTGAACCGGAAAACGAGCAGGAGCTTTCCCTTGTACTGGAAAAATGCCGCAGCTGTTCTCTTGAACCGTTCATCATCGGAAACGGCAGCAATCTTCTGGTTTCCGACAGCGGCATTGAAAGACCGGTTATAAAGCTTTGCGGCGAGTTTGAAAAAATAACTCTCGTTGACGAAACGACCGTCCGCGCAGGCGCCGGGGCAATGCTTGTTTCGCTTTGCCGCTTTGCTCTTTTGAATTCGCTTTCCGGTCTTGAGTTCGCCTACGGAATACCCGGCTCGGTCGGCGGAGCTGTATTCATGAACGCCGGCGCTTACGGCGGAGAGATGAAAAATTTTGTTGAATTCTGCGAGCACGTTGACCGCAGAGGAAACAAAGGAAAACTTTCAAAAGATGAGCTTTCGTTTTCATACAGAAAGAGTGCTTACGGCGAAAACGGCTGCATTGTAACCTTTGCCACCTTTAAGCTCCAAAAGGGCGAAAAAGGCGAGGTAGAAGAAAAAATGAACGAGCTGCTGAACAGGCGCAAGGATAAGCAGCCGCTTTCCTTTCCCAGCGCAGGCAGCGTTTTTAAGCGCCCGGAGGGGTATTTTGCCGGTGCGCTCATTGAACAGAGCGGTCTCAAGGGCAAGCGCATCGGCGGCGCAATGGTCAGCGAAAAGCACGCGGGCTTCATTGTGAACGCCGGCTCGGCAACTTGCAGGGACGTTAAGAGTCTTGTTGAATTTTGCCAAAAGACTGTTTTTGAAAAATTCGGCGTAAGGCTTGAAACGGAAATTAAAATGATTTGACGGTGATTTTCGGTGGAATTTGTAATTATTACGGGAATGAGCGGCGCAGGCAAGTCCTGCGTTGTCAATTCGCTTGAGGATGTCGGCTTTTTCTGCGTTGATAATCTTCCGGCAAAGCTTATCCCCGTTTTTGCGGAGCTTCTCAAAAGCTCAAAGGAGCATGAGCGTGTTGCTGTCGTGACCGACGTCAGGGCAGGCGAGGCGTTTTCCTCCCTTTTTGAGGCTATTGACGAGCTTAAAGAGCTGCAGATTGAATATAAGCTGATGTTCATTGACGCAAGCGATGAGGTGCTGCTCAACCGCTTTAAGGAAACAAAGCGCAGGCATCCGCTTGTTTTGGACAAGTACGACTCGGTTTCAAACGCCATTGCGCGCGAAAGAAAAATGCTTAATAAAGCAAAAAGCATGGCGGACTATCTGCTTGAAACCTCAAACCTTTCTGCAATTCAGTGCCGCGTGAGGGTTGCTTCAATGTTCTCCGGCTCGGGCGGAAAGGTTATGCATATCCACTGTATGTCCTTCGGCTTCAAGCACGGAATCCCCAATGACGCCGACTTTGTTTTTGACGTCCGCTTTTTGCCGAATCCTTTCTATATTCCGGAAATGAAGCAGCTTACCGGGCTTGACAGGGTCGTCAGTGATTATGTTATGAGCTTTGAGGAATCAAGGGATTACGAAAAAAAGCTGCTCTCGCTTGTTGACTGCGCCCTTCCCCTTTGTGTTAAGGAGGGGAGGAGCCAGCTCATTATTGCGGTCGGCTGCACGGGCGGCCACCACCGCTCGGTAACCTTTGCCGAAATTCTTTATAACCACTTCAAAGAAAAAGGATATTCATCATCGGTCAGCCACAGAGACATTCTCAAATGACCGCAAAATAATCAGGGAGAAACTTCAATGTCGTTTTCGTTGAGCGTTAAAGAGGAGCTTGCAAAAATTGAATATATGCCCCCTTGCTGCCGCCACGCAATGACCTACGGTATGCTCCTTTTCGGCCGCGAATTCAGGAGCGACAAGATTTCGATAATGACCGAGCATGAGGTTGTTGCAAAAAAGTACGCCGAACTGCTCAGAGCCGAAACGGGCGCCCGGGCGGAAATTTCGGTTTCAAAAGCCGGAAAGTACACCGTCAGCGTTAATGAACGGGACATTGAAACGGTGCTTTCCTGCTTTTCAACCAGCGGAAACGAGTCCTTCACCCGTATCAACCGCGGCAATCTCCTCAATGAAAGCGATAACGAAAGCGAGGTGCTCAACTGCTGCAATGCCGCGTTTTTCCGCGGAGCCTTCCTTTCCTGCGGAACGCTCAGCGACCCGAACAAGGGCTATCACCTTGAATTTGTTGTTCCTTTCCGCACGCTCAGCCTTGACCTTATGAAAATGCTGACGGAGTATAACCTCAAGGCGAAGCATATGGTCAGGCGTTATGTCAACATCATTTATATAAAGGACAGCGAAAGCATTGAGGACCTTTTAAACATCATGGGCGCGCAAAGCTGCGCGTTCAACATCATGAACATAAAAATATATAAAGACTTCCGCAATGTTTCAAACCGCCGCGCAAATTTTGACAGCGCAAACGTTGCCCGGACTGCGATTGCCGCCTGCGCGCAGGTTGAGCAGATTCAGAAAATTATTGAAAGCGGAAAGCTCGGCGAGCTGCCGGAGGATTTGCGCAAAATTGCCCTGCTCAGGGTTGAAAATCCAGACTCAAGTCTGCGCGAATTCGGCGAAATGTTTTCTCCGCCGCTTTCGCGCTCGGCTGTCAATCACCGGATAAAAAAACTTATTGCCTTTGCCGAACAGCTCGGCGAAGCTCCCCCGGAGGATAAAAAGATTGGATAACAAAAGGAAAAACTTCACCGTTCCTAAAGAGGAACTTGAAAAGCAGAAAGAATATGCAAGGCTTGTTTCGGTTGTGCTTTCCTCGCGCTTTTTGCAGTCTGCGCCGAAAGCGTTTGTGCATACCTACGGCTGCCAGGGCAACGTGTCCGACGGCGAAAAAATCAAGGGTATCCTTTGCTCTCTCGGCTATGAGCTTACCGATTCGGTTGAGGAGGCCGACCTTGTTTTGTATAATACCTGCGCCATAAGAGAACACGCGCAGGATCGCGTTTTCGGCAATGTCGGCGCGCTCAAAAAGTATAAAACCGCAAAGCCGGACATGATAATTGCCCTTTGCGGCTGCATGATGCAGCAGGACTATGTTGCCGAAAAAATCAAAAACAGCTACCGCTATGTTGACCTTGTTTTCGGCACTCATGTCATTCATAAGCTGCCCGAATTTATTCACCGCTGTCTCTGCTCCGGTAAAAGAGTCTTTGACCTTTCCGGCGGCGACGGAAACATTGTTGAGGGACTGCCGCTGCACCGCGACGGAGCGTTCAGGGCGTGGATTCCGATTATGTACGGCTGCAACAACTTCTGCTCCTACTGCGTTGTTCCCTATGTCAGAGGGCGCGAAAGAAGCCGCAGCTTTGACCTGATTGTTGAAGAGGCAAAGCAGCTTGTTGCCGCTGGCTACAAGGAGCTTACCCTCCTTGGGCAGAACGTCAATTCATATAACAAAGACCTCGAGGAAAAGTACCGCTTTCCGGCGCTTCTCAGTGCAATCAACGATATTGAGGGCGATTTTATAATCCGCTTCATGACCTCCCATCCGCGCGACTGCACAAAGGAGCTGCTTGAAACAATGGCGAGGTGCAAAAAGGTTGCAAAGCACCTGCATCTTCCCGTTCAGTCCGGCAACGACCGCGTGCTTAAAGAGATGAACCGCCACTACGACCGCGAAAAATATCTCGGCCTTATAAAATATGCCTATGAGCTTATGCCCGGGCTTTCAATAACGAGCGACATCATTGTCGGCTTCCCCGGTGAGACGTATGAGGAATTCTGCGATACGCTCTCGCTTTTGAGGGAGGTCAACTATACCTCGCTTTTCACCTTTATTTTTTCTCCGCGTCCGGGAACAAAGGCGGCTTCAATGCCGGACGAAGTTCCCAAAAAGGAAAAGTCAAGGTGGTTTTCCGAGCTGACTGCGCTTCAGGAGGAGATAGCCGCAAAGCGCACCGCCGCAATGAAAGGAAAGCAGTACCGCGTCCTTGTTGAGGAGAAAAACGAAAATTCCGGACTTCTCAGCGCAAGGACAGAGGGCAACGTCATCATTGAATTTGAGGGAGAGGACAAGCTTATCGGCTCGTTCGTAACGGTTGAGGTTACCGAACCGAAAACGTGGGTTCTCAAGGGCAAATTGATAAACACAGGATAAAACGTGCCGCAAGGCGCGCATATCAATATATTTTTTTCACAAGGAGTACTTTACATGGACGTAATCAAACTCACACGCGAGCTCGGCGCCGCAATCCAGCAGGACGAAAGGTACCTCGCCTTTGCAAAGGCAAGAGAGGATAACGAAAAGGATCCCGAGCTTCTTGACCTCATGGGTCAGATTCAGCTCGTTCAGATGAACTATCAGCGCGAAGCCGCACAGGAAAACCCCGATTCGGAAAAAATGGCGGAATATGAGCGCCAGTTCAACGCTGTTTATGACAAGTTCATGGGCAACGAAAAAATGAAAGCCTATGAAGCGGCAAGGAAAGAAATTGACGGCATGATGAACTATGTTATGCAGATTCTCGGTCTTTGCGTCAACGGCGCAGACCCTGCAACCTGCGAGCCGGAGGAGGAGCACAGCTGCGGCTGCGACTGCGAAAGCTGCTCGTCCGATTGCCATCACTAAGTTGATTCATAAACCGCCGGTCGGTTTTCTTTCGCCCGGCGGTTATAAGAGATGTAAAAAAGGTGACCTTTGATTAATTGTGTTTTTTTGTTAATCACGGTTACACGGAAAGAGGGAAAAGCAAAATGGCTGAAATGACTCCGATGATGAAGCAGTACCTTGAAATTAAAAAGCAGTATCCGGACGCAATTTTGTTCTTTCGCCTCGGTGATTTTTACGAAATGTTCTTCGATGACGCAAAAACCGCTTCGCGTGAGCTTGAGCTGACACTGACCGGAAAAAGCTGCGGTCTTGAGGAGCGCGCGCCGATGTGCGGCGTCCCTTTCCACAGCGCCGATACTTACATTGCAAAGCTTGTTTCCAAGGGCTATAAGGTTGCAATCTGCGAGCAGACCGAGGACCCGGCAGAGGCAAAGGGTCTTGTCAGCCGCGACGTTATCCGCGTTGTTACCAAAGGCAGCGTTATTGAAAACAGTATGCTTGACGACTCAAAAAACAACTATCTCACCTGCGTTTTCCTTTCCGAAAACGGGGGTGGAATCTGCTTTACCGACGTTTCAACCGGCGTGCTGAACGTCACCTCGTTCTCAGGCAAGGGAACGGAAAACAAGCTAATCAACGAGCTCGGCGTTTTCTCTCCGAGCGAGATTGTTCTCAACCGCCGCTGCGCCGATAACAAGGCTGTTGCTTCTTTCATCACAAAACGAATGGAGGCCTCCTGCGAGGTTTATCCCGAGGAAAGCTTCTCCTTTGAAGCCTGCCTTTCGGAATGTGAAAATCATTTTTCCGAAGATAAGCTTTCCTCCTCGGGCATTAAGGAAAGTCCCGAAGCCGTTGTCGCTGTCGGCGCGGCTATAAGATATCTCAAAGATGTTCAGAAAAATGAGGTTGAAAATATCACGGATATCAACTTCTATTCGGAAAATCAGTATATGAAAATTGATTTTTCAACCAAGCGCAATCTTGAAATTACCGAAACCATGCGCAACCGTGAAAAAAAAGGCTCCCTTCTTTGGGTGCTTGACAAAACAAAGACTTCAATGGGCAAACGACTGCTTCGGACATGGCTTGAAAAGCCGCTTGTCAGTTATGCGGCCATTACAAAAAGGCAGAACGCCGTGGATGAGCTTGTTTCAAACGGCACCTATATTTCTGAGCTTCAGTTTGCCCTTTCCGATATATTCGATATTGAGCGCCTCATTACCAGAGTCGTTTATGAAACGGCGAACGCAAAGGAGCTTAATTCCCTGAAACAGACCCTTGAACAGCTTCCGCTTGTCAGGGCGGCGCTTTCAAAAATGAAAAGCACATATCTCAAACAGCTCTGCTCCTGCGTTGACCTGCTTGAGGATGTTTATGAGCTTATTGACGCGGCGATTGACCCCGAAGCGCCGTTCTCCGTCCGCGAGGGCGGAATGATCCGTGACGGCTTTAACGAGGAGCTGGACTCGCTTCGTTATATTGAAAAAAACGGCAAGCAGTATATCACCGACATTGAAACCGCCGAAAAGGAAAAGACGGGAATACCCAAGCTTCGCATCGGCTATAACCGCGTTTTCGGCTACTATATTGAGGTCACAAACTCATATAAGGCTCTTGTTCCCGATACCTATATAAGAAAGCAGACCCTTGCAAACTGCGAAAGATACATTACTCAGGAGCTGAAAGACCTTGAAAGCAAGGTTCTCGGTGCCCAGGAGCGCAGTGTCAAGCTTGAATATGAAATCTTCTGCCAGGTCAGAAAGGCGGTTGCAAACGAATATAACCGCATTCAGCAGACCGCCTGCGCCGTTGCCGCCGCCGACGTTCTCTGCTCGCTTGCCGAGGTGGCTGTTGAAAACAACTACGTCTGCCCCTCAATGCATGACAACAGCGTGATTGAAATTATTGACGGCCGCCACCCCGTTGTTGAAAAGGTTCTGCGCGACACTCCCTTTGTTCCGAACGATACCTATCTTGACTGCGCGGACAACCGCTGCGCAATTATCACCGGCCCGAATATGGCCGGAAAATCAACATATATGCGCCAGGTTGCGCTGATTTGTCTTATGGCGCAGATTGGCTCCTTTGTTCCGGCAAAGCGCGCCGAGCTTTCAATAATCGACAGCATTTATACAAGAGTCGGCGCGTCCGATGACCTCGCCTCGGGTCAGTCAACGTTCATGGTTGAGATGAACGAGGTTGCCTCAATCCTCAAATCAGCAGGCAAAAACAGCCTTATTATCCTTGACGAGGTCGGCAGGGGAACCTCAACCTTTGACGGAATGAGCATTGCAAGGGCTGTTCTTGAATACATTGCAGACAAGCGCAAAATCGGCGCAAAGACCCTTTTTTCAACCCATTACCATGAGCTGACCGAGCTTGAGGGCAAGCTTGACGGCGTTAAGAACTATAACATCTCCGTCAAAAAACGGGGAAGCACAATAACGTTCCTGCGCCGCATTGTACGCGGCTCTGCCGACGGCAGCTACGGAATTGAGGTTGCAAAGCTTGCCGGCGTACCGTCCGGCGTTGTTAACCGCGCAAGGGAAATTCTCCTTGAGCTTGAAAGCGAGGACAGAAAGCTAAAAACGGCCGCAAAAGCGGAGTTCGGCGCCGAGGAGGAAGAAGCCGAGGAGCCGCTTCAGCTCTCGCTTGAATCAAAGCTTGACGATGAAATAATCGACGAGCTTAAAAATATTGACACCGATACTCTCACACCGCTTGAAGCGCTGACCACGCTTTATAAGCTTGCGCAAAAGGCTCGGAATAAATAAAAATAAAGACCTGTTGAAAGGAAGGTGAAAATGTGGGAAGAATCAACGTTTTGCCAAAGAATATTGCACAGCTTGTTGCCGCCGGAGAGGTTGTTGAACGCCCTGCCTCGGTTGTAAAAGAGCTTTGCGAAAACTCAATTGACGCCGGTGCAACCGCTGTAACGGTTGAGATACGAAGCGGCGGAATAACCTATATCCGTATTACCGACAACGGCTGCGGAATCTTTCGTGATGATGTTCCGAAAGCCTTTTTGAGCCATGCTACCAGCAAAATTCAAAAGGCGGAGGATCTGAACAGCATTTTCACCCTCGGCTTCCGCGGCGAGGCTCTCGCTTCGGTTGCCGCCGTTTCAAGGGTAGAGCTTTTTACAAAAACCGCAGACGAGGAAAACGGAACGTTCTTTTCAATCGCGGGCGGAGTTCAGGAGAAGTACGAAACCGCCGGCTGCCCGGACGGAACAACCATCGTTGTGCGCGACCTTTTCTATAACACTCCGGCAAGGATGAAGTTCCTCAAAAAGGACGTCAGCGAGGCCAACGCCGTTGCCGACGTTGTGGATAAGCTTGCCCTTTCCCACCCGGAAATAAGTTTCCGTTTTATCCGGGAGGGAAAGCAGACACTCATCACTCCGGGAGACGGAAAACTCATTTCCGTAATCTATTCTCTTTTCGGCAGAGTTTTTGCCGAGGGTATGCTTGAAACTTCCTATGAGCTTGACAAAATCGGCGTTTCCGGCTTTGTTTGCAAGCCCACCGCCGCCCGTCCGTCAAGGGCGATGCAGTATTTCTTTTTGAACGGCCGTTTCATCAGGTCTCGTTCCTGCGCCGCTTCAATGGAAAACGCCTATAAAAATTCGATAATGGTCGGAAAATTCCCGGCCTGCGTGCTGAATATCACCGTTGAGCCGCACAGCGTTGACGTGAACGTTCACCCGGCCAAGACCGAGGTGCGCTTCAGCGATGAAAGGCGCGTGTCCTCCGCCATATACTACGCGGTGAAAAACGCTCTTTCGGAGTATGACACGCGCGTTCAGATTGACCTTGCAAAAATTGCGCAGAAAACAAAGCCGGAAGCGTCCCAGCTTTATATGGTTGAGGACGAGCCTGCAAAAAAGGAACAAACCCAAAAAGGACAAAGCGAGCCTCAGCGCCCTGAGCCGAAAAAGGATTTTTGGCAGTCTATGCCGGCAAAGCAGTTCAAAAAAGCAAACAGCCTTGCTTCTGCGGAAAACGAAAAACTTTCCCACGGCACGGAGGAAAACGAACCGGATTTGGTTGCGGCGTTTAAAAATAAAAAGCTTTCCGAACAAAAACAGCCGCAAACCAACATGAATATCCCCACAAAGCAGCAAAATCCTGCTGTTTTGAATAAGCCGGT
Organism: Clostridiaceae bacterium; assembly: GCA_016293225.1. Lineage (GTDB taxonomy): Bacteria > Bacillota > Clostridia > Oscillospirales > Acutalibacteraceae > UBA6857. The sequence goes on along the minus strand of JAEDEQ010000009.1, from coordinate 11,889 downwards.
TCAGCCGCAAAGCAAGCCGCTTGAAAAGTCTGAACCGAAAAAGCCGGAGAGCGAAAAAACCGGACTCCAATCGCCGGGCGTTTCAATAACCGACAAAAAGCCGCCGAAGCCGCTGCGCCTTTTGGGCGAGGCTTTCAAAACCTATATCATCTGCGAATATGACGGAAAGGTCTGCATAATTGACAAGCACGCAGCGCATGAAAGGGTTATCTTCAACCGCATGAAAGAGGAACGGGAAAAAAAGGACGCCTCGTCGCAGGTGCTTCTCTCTCCCGTGACCGTCACGCTCAGTAAAAGCGAATACAGCGTGATACTTGAAAACCTTGACGTTTTTTCAAAGTGCGGCTTTCTTCTTGAGGACTTCGGAAACGGCGCGGTGCTTGTCCGCGAATGTCCGATGCTCCTTGAAAGCGACGATGTTGCAGATGTTGTAGTTGAAATTGCGAACAATCTTTCGCTGAGCAAGACGGAGGTTCAATCGGAAAAAATTGATCGTATCTATCACTCGGCGGCATGCAAGGCGGCAATCAAGGCCGGATATAAAAACTCAACCGCCGAGCTGAAAGCCCTTGCGGAACGGGTGCTCTATAACGACGACGTGCGTTATTGTCCGCACGGACGTCCGGTGCTTGTTGAAATGAGCAGATATGACCTTGAAAAGCAGTTCGGAAGAATACAGTAAAAGGGAGGAGCAACGGTGAAAAAGCCCCTTGCAGTTGCGCTCGTAGGTCCCACGGCGAGCGGAAAAAGTTCGCTTGCGGTGAAAATTGCAAAGCATTTTGCCGGCGAGGTCGTGTCCGCCGATTCAATGCAGATTTATAAGCATATGGATATTGCAACCGCAAAGGTTACCGCTGAGGAAATGCAGGGCGTGCCTCACCACCTCATAGATTTTGTTGAACCGTGGGAAAGTTTCTCCGTTGCCGAATACAAAGCCCTTGCGCTCTCCTGCATCGGCGATATCGTAAGGCGCGGAAAGCTTCCCGTTCTTGCCGGCGGAACCGGCTTTTATGTTGATACCGTTATCAATAACACAAGCTTTCTTGATTATGAAAAGACCGATATCCGAAAAAAGCTTCTGCTTCGCGCGGAAAGCGAGGGAATTGAAGCGCTTTGGAACGAGCTTTCAAAGGTGGACAAAGAAAGCGCGGAAAAAATTCATAAAAACGACCTGAAACGCATTGTCCGCGCGCTGGAGCTTTACTCGGCAACCGGAAAAACCATGACCGAGCAGCGCAGGCTTTCCCATCTTGAGGAAAGCGGATATTCCTTTTGCCTTATCGGTCTTACTGCCGAAAACAGGCAGTTTCTCTATGACAGAATTGACAGGCGCGTTGACCTTATGCTCAAAAACGGTCTGCTTGAGGAAGCAAAAAGCTTTTTTGAACTTGAGCATTCCCAGACCGCAAAGCAGGCGATAGGCTATAAGGAGCTGAAGCCGTATTTTGACGGCGTTCTCACTCTTGAGGAAGCAACCGAAAACCTGAAGCGCGAAACGCGCCGCTACGCAAAGCGCCAGCTTTCGTGGTTCAGGCGCAACGAAAACATCAACTGGCTTTATATTGACAAAGAAAGCGAAGAAACGCTTTTTATAAAAAGCCTTGAAATTATTGAAAACTTCATTGAAAAAGCAAAAGGTGAATCCGATGAAGAAAACCCGGAACTTTAAAACAGTCGTGATAATGCTCTGCATTGCCGGCGTCATTGTGCTTGCCTATGCCGTTCAGGGCTTCTATTTCAGCTATACCGGAAGCGTTGAAACCGAGTATATCTTTGAAACGGACGACAAGCAGGTTGTAACGGCCGAGGGCTTTGTTGTCCGCGATGAAAACAGAACGCAAAACAAAAAGAATATCTCCATTCTTGAAAAAAGCGGGGACCGCACCTATGTTCCCGTGGTGTCCGACAGCGCGAGCGTTGCCAAGGGGCAGACCATTGCCCTCTCGTTTGAAAACGAGCAGGACGCAAAGGCCTATAACGAAAGCCTTATGCTTGAGGAGAAAATTGACCATCTGACTCAGCTTCAGGATCAGGGGAATGTCAGCCATATCAATGTCATGACTCTCAATTCGGAAATTTCCTCTGCCGTTAACGATTACATGAAGATTCTTGAGTCCGGCAACTACTCGGGGCTTGACGAATCGGTGCGTAATATCAGCTATAAGATTACAACGCGCCAGCTTGCAACGGGAACAAAGCTCAACTTTTCTCCGCTCATTTCGCAATATAAAAAGCAAAAAAAGAGTCTGCTTAAAACCATCAGCGGAAAAAAGGCTGTCAACACCGAATATGCCGGCTACTTTGTAAGCCGGGTTGACGGCTATGAGTCCGCGGCGGATTACAAAAGCATTGCAGAGGGAAAAATCGACTCCGCAGGCACCCAAAAGCTGCTTGAAGCAAAGCCGGAAAAGACCGAAAACACCTTCGGAAAAATCATCGGTCAGCACACCTGGTACTTTGTCTGCAATCTTCCCTTGAACGAAGCTTCCGTTGTAAAGACCGGATATTACGTTGACGTCAGCTTTCCCGATAAAGGTATAAACAACCTTTCAATGTCCGTTCAGAGCGTGTCAAGCCGCGCCGGGGATACCATTGCCGTTGTGCTCAAGTGTACCTCGATGAACAAGGAGATTTCGGCTCTGCGCAAGGAGCGCGCGCAAATTACCGTTAAGACATATACGGGGCTTCGCATCAGCAACGAGGCGCTCACCATGGATGAAAACGGAACCGAGGGCGTCTATACCCTCAACGGAAAGCGCGTTTCCTTTAAGCCGGTAAACATCATTCATTACGGCGACAACTATGTTATTGCAACTGCGGTCACATTTTATAATGACGACGGCAGCGTGGATTATAAAAAAACTGCCGACGCCGAAATCAAGGCGTTCGATCAGGTTATTACAAAGGGGCGGAATTTAAGTGACGGAAAAGTTATCGGTTGAAGAAAGATTTCTGAATATTGAACATAATCTTGAGTATATCAACAGCCGCATTGCCGAGTCTGCCGAAAAAAGCGGACGAAAACGCGGCGACATCAAGCTTATGGCTGTTACAAAGACCGTTGAGCCGATTTTCATCAATCATGCCATTGACTGCGGAATTGATCTCATCGGCGAAAACAAGGTTCAGGAATTTCTTTCAAAAAAGGAGTATCTGAAGCTCGAAAACTGCAAAGCGCATCTTATCGGGCATCTTCAGACAAACAAGGTTAGGCAGATTGTCTCTCAGGTTTCAATGATTCAGTCCGTGGACAGCCTGAAGCTTGCGCGTGAGATTGAAAAGCAGTCGCAAAAGCTCGGCGTCATTACCGATTGCCTAATTGAGGTCAACGTTGGCGGGGAGGAGAGCAAAACGGGAATTGATTTTTCCGATGTTCTGCCTTTGCTTGAGGAAATTTCCTCAATGAGCGCCGTGTCCGTTAAAGGACTTATGGCGATTCCTCCGATTTGCGAGGAAAAAGAGCAGTTGTGCAAATATTTTGAAAAAATGCACCGTTTGTTTGTTGACATCAAGGCGCAAAATATAGATAATATAAATATGCAGATTCTCTCGATGGGTATGTCGGGCGATTATAATGAAGCAATTTTATGCGGGGCGAATCTTGTCAGAATTGGCTCGTCGATTTTCGGCCCCAGGTTGTATTAAAGAAAGGACATGATACCAATGAAGTTTTTTGACAGCTTAAAGGACGGTTTCAAAAGAGTTATAAGTCTTTCCGATGATGAAGATTATGACGATGACGAAAACTACGGCGATGACGATTTTGACGATGATGACTATGATGACGATGAATCCGTTGCGGAAACAAAGAAAAAAGAGGGCGAAAAAACGCACTATGACCTTCCCTCCTCTCCTGCCTATAACCCTCCGGAATACGGCAAAAAGTCCTCTGACGGCTCTGCCGCTTCGGGCGCTTTCAAGCCGATTCAGAAGAACAGCTCAAACCTTTATAAGATTGACTCAAAGCCGCAGCCGAAAAAGCTCAAGGTCACTCTTTTTGTCCTTGAGGACATGGACGACGCAAGGAATGTTGCCGACTGCATGATCGAAAGGGGAGTTGTTACCCTTGCGGACATGACAAAGCTTCCGACCGAAAGCGTCCGCCGCGTGCTTGATTTCCTTGACGGCGTGAAATATGTCTGCAAGTCCAAGATTGAGGTCATTGCGGAAAAAATTTACCTCATCGTTCCCGAGGCCGCGGAGCTTTCGGGCGACTTCTTCAGCCAGACGGAGAAGCCCTCTTTCTTTTAATAAAACGGAGATTTTCAATCCAAGGAGAGATTAAAAATGATGGTTCCGAATCAAATTAAAATGCAAAACTTTTCCTCTGCCGGCCGCGGCGCGTATAAATCTACCGAGGTTGACGCCTTTATGCAGAGGGTCTATGCAAGCTATGCCGAGCTGTATTCGGAAAACGCCGAGCTGAAAAAGAAGTTCGCTTCGCTTCGTGACATTATCGAAGAATACAATGCAGGCAAAAACGCCATTGCAACAGCCCTTGTCAAGGCGCAGACCGTTGCCGACCAGACCGTTGAAAGCGCAAAGAACGCCTCGGACGCAATGCTTGCGGACGCCGAAAGGAAAGCCAAGGCTCTCATTGATGAAAAAACAAAGGACGCCTGCGAATATGCCGAAAAAATGAAGCAGACTGCCGATGAGGAGCTTGAAAAGGCCAGGGAGGAAATTCAAAGGCTCACCGGGCAGGCGAATACCGAAGCCAGAAAGTATATTGACGAGGTCAACGAAAAGGCAAAGCAGATTCTTGCCAACGCAAACGCAAAGGCCGCTCAGATTGTTGCAAGAGCCTTCAGCGACGCGAAGAAAGCGCAGGACAGGAAAAACGAGCTTATTGCCGACGCAAAGGACGAGTACATGACCGTTAAGGACGAGGTTACCGAGTTCAAAAAAGGCGCGCTTTCCCTCATGAAAAACCTGCTTCCGAAGCTTGAAGCCCTCAAGATTCCCGATTTTGTTTTTGAAAGCGGGCAGGAAGAGGAGCTTGTTGTTCCCGAGCCGGTTGAGCCGGAGTCCGATTCTCTTGAGCGTACTCTCAGATTTGAGGATATTGACCTTTCCGCAAAGAAAAATGAAAAACCGGGCGAAAGCCTTCTTGACGAAGAACCGGTCGTCAAGGAAAAAAAGGCCGAGCCTGCCCCCAAAAAGGCATATATCCCGTCCGCAGACGAATATGTCAAGCATATTTTTGATTCCATTGATCTTCCGAAAAGCGGCGCCGGAAAAGCCGTTCCTGCCGATGAAAAGAAGAAGCCTGCGCCGGGAGTCGGATATAACGGAAACAAAACAAGCTTCAGCGTTTCCGAGGATTTCGATCTGTTTTCCGATGATGATTAATTGATTGATTCTGGTGTGTTTTTATGATACAAATCGTTTCCCTTGCCGTAATTGCCGTGCTTACCGCAGCGGATCAGCTTATAAAGTATTTCGTGGTGACCTATCTCAAGCCAATCGGGGAAAAGCTTATCATTCCCGGCGTGCTGCGCTTTACCTACGTTGAAAACGACGGCGCGATGATGGGACTTTTCGGCGGAAAGGCGCAGGTCATGATGTGGATAACCGTTGTGATTATTGCCGTTTTGCTTGTTCTTCTGCTGCTTAAAAAGATTAACTTCGGCTTCAATTACTGCTGCCTTGTTGCAATAATAGCCGGCGGTATCGGCAATCTCATTGACCGCTTCAGGCTCGGCTTTGTTGTTGACTATATTGACGTGCTTTTTGTAAAGTTCTATGTTTTCAATTTTGCCGATTGCCTTATCACCGTCGGAGCGTTCCTAATCATCGGATATCAGATTTATGAAATAATCAGGGAAACAAAGGGAAAAAAGGAAAAGCAAAATGGTTGACGCAATGATAATTACCGTTGACGAAAGCTCGGCAGGCGAAAGGATAGACAAGGTTATTTGCGCGTTTGCAAAGGAGCTCAGCCGTTCCTCCGTTCAAAAAATGGCTGAAAGCGGCGCAGTTTCCGTTGGGGGAAAGCCCGTCGGTAAAAACTACAAGGTAAAGCCCGGCGACAGAATTTCCCTTGTTATTCCCAAACCGCGCGAGCTTGAGCTTACGCCGGAGAACATTCCGCTTGACATCAGGTATGAGGACAACGATCTCCTTGTTGTCAACAAGCCTAAGGGAATGGTTGTTCACCCTGCCGCAGGCAACTATGACAAAACGCTGGTCAACGCGCTTTTGTATCATTGCAAGGACAGCCTTTCGGGCATCAACGGCGTAATACGCCCCGGCATTGTCCACCGGATAGACAAGGACACAAGCGGCCTGCTTATTGTTGCAAAGAACGATTTTGCCCATATCTCCCTTGCAGAGCAGATTAAGGCGCACTCGTTTGAAAGGGAGTATCAGACCGTTGTATACGGCGGCTTTAAAACCGAGGGCGGAACGGTTGACGCGCCTATCGGGCGCCACAGCGTTGACCGCAAAAAAATGTGCGTTACGGAAAAAAACTCAAAGCCTGCCGTTACTCATTACGAAGTTATTGAACGCTACAGCGGCTTTACGCACCTGCGAGTTCATCTTGAAACCGGAAGAACCCACCAGATAAGGGTACACATGGCATACATCGGCCATCCCGTTGCCGGCGACCCCGTCTACGGCCCGAAAAAGGTTATCACCGAGCTTCATGGTCAGTGCCTTCACGCCGGACTCATCGGCTTTCGCCACCCGAGGACGGGCAAGCACATCGAGGTCAGAAGCGAGCTTCCGGAATATTTTGAATCGTTTTTAAGGAGACTTGATAAATGACGGAAAAGAAACTGCCGCTTTCCGACTGGCTTGTTGCCTCGGATATTGACGGCACTCTGAACGACAAAAGAAGACGACTGCCCAAGCGCAATTTTGACGCCATTCACAAGTTCGTTTATGAATACGGCGGACACTTCATTCTCTCCTCAGGCAGATCCATTGAATCAATGCGCAAGCATTTCAAAAATCTCGGGCTCAACACGGGCTATGCCGTTTTTATCAACGGCGCCGGCGTTTATGATTACAGTCAGGAAAAAATTCTCTGGCTCAGCCCAATCAATGAAAAAATTACCGCTCTAATCAAAAAAACCGCAAAAAAATTCCGCTTTGCAACGGTTCAGGTTATTACGCCGTATGAGGCGCGCGTTGTAAAGCCCACCGTTTCGGCGTATATCCTTGCAAAAACAAGCAAGCTTCCAATCAAGAAGTATAAGGACATTGAAAAGCTACCGACCGGAGACTGGTGCAAGGCAATTTTCACCGGACTTCCGTTTGTTATTTCAAAGGTTGAAAAGTTTGCAAAGGATAACAGCAGCACTCACACCAATCTTATGCGTACCTCGCCGTTTTCCTTTGAGCTTGTTAACGAGGGCACAAACAAGGGCGTGGCCGTCCTCAAGGTTGCGGAAATTCTCGGCATAGACAAGGAAAAGACCGCCGCAATAGGCGATTATTTCAACGATTACGAAATGCTCAGGGCGGTCGGTCTTCCGGCGTGCTGCGGTCAGGCTCCGCAGGGCATGAAGGACATTGCAAAGCTTGTCACCTGCCATTGCAACAAGGGCGCCGTTGCCGATCTCATTGAATACATCATCAAAAACAACACCTGAATTTGCGGCGGATTTTGAGCCTTTGGGCACAGCTTTCCGGTTTAATTCGGTTGTTTTGAATAGCTGCCGGGAAAATAGCTTTTTTTCCGGCTTTCAAAAGGAGGAAATCACATTGGACAAAACTAAAAAGACCGAGCTTAAAAAGCTCGCCTGCAAGGTGAGAATGGGCGTTATCGAAGGTACATTCAACGCAAAGTCCGGCCATCCGGGCGGCTCGCTTTCAATCGCCGATATCATCACCTATCTTTACTTTGAGGAAATGAATGTTGACCCGAAAAACCCCGCCTGGGAGGACAGGGACCGCTTTGTCCTTTCAAAGGGTCACACCGCGCCGGCGCTTTATTCCGCGCTTGCGCTCAAGGGCTTTTTCCCGTTTGAGCTAATAAAAACGCTCAGAAAGCCCGATTCAATTCTTCAGGGTCACCCCAGCATGAGGTACACTCCCGGCGTTGACATGAGCACAGGCTCTCTCGGTCAGGGCATTTCCGCCGCCGTGGGAATGGCTCTGGGCGCAAAGCTCAAGGGCAAGGACTTCCGCGTTTACACCGCCCTCGGCGATGGTGAAATTGAGGAAGGTCAGGTCTGGGAGGCGGCAATGTTCGCCGGCAACCGTAAGCTTGACAACCTTGTTGCCGTTGTAGACTTCAACAATCTTCAGATTGACGGCGCTCTTGACGAGGTCAACTCGCCCTGTCCCATTGACGAAAAGTTTGCAGCTTTCGGCTGGAACGTGATTGTTATCAACGGTCACTGCTTCTGCGAGATTGACGAAGCCTTCAAAAAGGCGAAGGAAACAAAAGGCAAACCCACCTGCATTGTTGCAAAAACCGTTAAGGGCAAGGGCGTTTCCTTCATGGAAAACAAGTGCGACTGGCACGGAAGCGCACCCAACGCCGAACAGTATGAGCAGGCAATGAAAGAACTCGGCGACGCTTTGGCCGCATTGGAGGTGTGATTATGGCTGACGTAATTAAATGTGCAACAAGAGACGCTTACGGCAAGGCTCTTAAGGAGCTTGGCAAAAGGGACGACATTCTTGTTCTTGACGCCGACCTTGCAAAGGCTACTAAGACTATCGTTTTCAAAAAGGAATTTCCGGAAAAGTTCATTGACGCCGGTATTGCCGAGGGCAACATGATGGGCGTTGCCGCCGGACTTTCAACCGTGGGCTACACCGTTTTTGCAAGCTCGTTTGCAATGTTTTCCGCAGGCCGCGCCTTTGAGCAGGTCAGAAACTCCATCGCATATCCGAAGCTCAATGTAAAAATCGGCGCAACCCATGCAGGCATATCCGTCGGTGAGGACGGCGCAAGCCACCAGTGCTGCGAGGATATCGCGCTCATGCGCTCAATTCCGAACATGGTTATCATCAACCCGGCAGACGATGTTGAAGCTTTCCAGGCTGTTCTTGCCGCTGCCGATTTTGAAGGCCCCGTTTATATGCGCTTCGGCCGTCTTGCGGTTCCCAGAGTTAACAGCGAGGACTACAAGTTTGAGCTTGGAAAGGGCGTTACCCTCAAAGACGGCAAGGACGTAACAATCGTTGCAACCGGTCTTATGGTCAACGAGGCTCTTCTTGCCGCAGAGGAACTTAAAGCTGACGGAATTGACGCAAGGGTTATCAATATTCACACCATTAAGCCCATTGACAGGGAAATTCTTGTTAAGGCAGCAAAGGAAACCGGCGCAATCGTCACCGCTGAGGAACACAGCATTATCGGCGGTCTCGGCTCGGCTGTTACGGAGGTTCTTTGCGAAGAATATCCCGTTCCGGTGCTTCGTCTCGGCGTTGAGGACACCTTCGGAAAGTCCGGCCCCGCCGTTGAGCTGCTCAGAATTTTCGGTCTTGACGCAAAGCACATTGCCGAAAAGGCAAAAAAAGCCGTTACGCTCAAGTGAGAAAATAGAATTTTTTGTATTATTAAAAAAGAACTGTCGTTTTTTGCGGCAGTTCTTTTTAGTCATTATCCTGTTCATCGTCAAAATCGTAGTCGTTGAGTTCCTGAAAATCAAGGAATTCAGAAAGGGTCATGTTGAAAGAGACTGCGATTTTATGCAGCGTTTTAACTCTCGGATTTCTGAAATGTTTTAACATATGGCTTTGTCAGCTCCTTTCCAGTCATAAACAAAAGCCTGCTTACATACTAATTAACAAAACGCATGAAAAGCTCGGAGGAATGTTTATGACAAGCTCTAATATTTACACTTCAATTTCGTCGCGCACACAGGGCGATATATACATCGGCGTTGTCGGCCCGGTCAGAACGGGAAAATCCTCGTTCATCAAGCGCTTCATGGACGTTCTTGTTCTGCCGAATATAAACGAACAGGCAAAGCGCGAACGTGCAACAGATGAGCTTCCGCAGTCCTCGTCGGGCCGGACAATAATGACAACCGAACCGAAGTTTATTCCGGAGGACGCGGTTGAGCTTACGCTTGAGGATAAGGCGCGGTTTAACGTCCGCCTTATAGACTGCGTGGGATACATAGTTCCAAGCTCTCTCGGCTATATTGAAAACGAGCAGCCGCGAATGGTTAAAACTCCGTGGTTTGAGGAGGAGATACCGTTCAACATGGCGGCGGAAATCGGAACAAAAAAGGTTATCAACGAGCATTCCACCATCGGCCTTGTTGTTACCACCGACGGCTCAATCGGAGATATCCCGCGTGAAGAATACGCACAGGCCGAGGAGCGCGTTATAAGCGAGCTTAAGGAGATTGAAAAGCCGTTTGTTGTTCTGCTCAACTGCACAAAGCCGAAAAGCGAAAGCGCGCAAAAGCTTGCCGCCGAGCTTTCCGCGCGGTATTCGGTGAGCGTTCTCCCGGTCAACTGCATTGAGCTTGATGAAATGGAGATTGCAGAAATTCTGCGCTCGCTGCTTATGAATTTCCGCTGACGGAGATGAAGATAAATTTCGCCTCGTGGATATCGCGGCTTGAAAAAAATCATTGGCTGCGCAAGGAGGTGTACTCGGCCGTTTTTGAAGCGGCAAAAACAATGAAAAAGGTCAAGGACGCCCAAGGCTTTTCCTCGTGCGTTACCGGTGCGGACGATATCACCGGCAGCCGCATTGAAAACATTGACCTTTCAACCGGCAGCGTAACGGTGTCGGTCAGCGTTAAGCCGGAGCTTTTCTATAAGATACTGACCGAAAAGACCGGACTTGAAATCAAAGACGAGCAGGGACTCATGAACGATATCATTGAGCTTTCAAAAGTTAAAAAGGAGTATGAGCACTTCAAGGGCGCCATTGACGATTGCCGGAACACCGGCTACGGAATTGTAATGCCCACCATGGACGAACTTACGCTTGAGGAACCCGAGATTATGAAGCAGGGCGGCCGCTACGGAGTGCGGCTGAAGGCGCAGGCACCGTCAATACACATGATGCGCTGCGATATTTCAACCGAGGTTGCGCCCATTGTCGGAACGGAAAGCCAGTCGGAGGAGCTTATCATGTATCTGCTCAAGGGCTTTGAGGAGGATCCCTCAAAAATCTGGGAGTCAAACATCTTCGGAAAATCGCTCAGCAGTCTTGTTAACGAGGGACTGCACAACAAGCTATACAAAATGCCCACCGACGCGCGCATGAAAGTTCAGGAAACGCTTGAGCGCGTTATCAACGAGGGCTGCAGCGGACTTATCTGTATAATACTGTAATACAAAACGGAGCTGTCATAGCTGTTGACGGCTCCGTTTGTTGCTTTAGGGTTAAACGGTGCAAGTGGTTTTTGTTCTTTTGCTCCGCAGAGGTACTTTTTCGGGCGAAATCGGTAGGGGCTTCGCTTGAGGCGCCCGGGAACCTCTCACAATACAACCGCGTAAATTTTAACTTGTACGTTGTTCCTTTGTGGGTAAACAGTTCTTTTTTTTACACCCGTCCGCTCCGCTGGGGGTTACTTTTGTCGGTTGTGACAAAAGTAACCAAAAACACGCTTTTCCTCCGCGAAAGAGCCGACCCAAAACAACTCTGCTTTGCAGAGCTTGTTTCGGGTCCCACGTCTTCTTTCGCGGCAATTAAAGCTCTGTTAAACCCAACGAAAGAAACAGTACGGGCTGCTGCCTTTCCTTTTTTGTTTGCGCTACATTACAGTTTGCGCCTTGCTCACTTGAAAAAATAGATAGCTTATCTTTTTTGCAGAAAGCCGCGACTTGAAAAGTAGTTACTATATGTTTTTAAAAACATAAATTAATTCCCACTCGCCGTTGTTGTTTGCAGATGAAAGCGGCGGCCGAAGGAAAAATGGGTTCAGCACAACTTAACTGTAGGCGCAATGGAAGCGAAAT